>NZ_JBSKHP010000023.1:0-110540 GCF_057128625.1 Pseudomonas imperatae
GCTCCTACCACGAATAGTGTAGGAGCCGACTTTAGTCGCGATGCAGACGACGCCATTTCAAGACAGTTGCTGCTACGTGGGGGATTCCGTAGCAGTGGCCGCAGGCCGCGTCCGGGGGCACCGCGCATCGGCAGGCTCGCCGCGTAACGGCTGGACGCAGCCTGCGGCAGCTGCTACGGGGGGTGGGGGGCGGCGCGTATTCCCTGCAGGCCGCCGGTGTGGATGAACATCAGGCGGGTGCCTGGGGCGAAGCGATGCAAGTTGTCGTGCAGCGCCAGCAGGGCCTTGCCGGTGTACAGCGGCTCCAACGGCACGCCGCTCTCCTGCTCGGCGGCGGCCATGAACGCAAGCAGCGCTTCATCCACCTTGGCAAAGCCGCCTCGGCTGGCGTCGATCAGCTCAAAACCATCGCCGGTGCCCAGCAACGCCGCCAGGTTTTCTTCCACCCCATGGCCACCCGGCACCGCCGTGGCGCCGTAGGCGAACGGCCCGCTGGCTTGCACCAGGCCCGCCAGGGTGGTGCCGGTGCCCACGGCCAGCCACCAGGCATCGAAGCCATCCCAACCCAGCCCCGGCAACCCCGCCCGCACCTGCTCCAGTAGCACCTGGCAGCCGCGCGCGCCCTCCTCGCCACCACCGCCTTCAGGCACCGCTAGCAAATCGGGGTAACGCACCTGCCACGGCAGCCAGAACCCCGGCGCATGCCGTTCACGGTAGCCGGCATAGCCCAACCAGTGCAGTTCCATGCCAAACGCTTGCAGGTCGTCAACGGTAGGCGTCTGCTGCGGGTGGCCACGCAACAGGCCCACGGTCTTGAAGCCCAGGCGCTTGCCCGCCGCCGCCAGGGCGTGAAGGTGGTTGGAATGGGCGCCGCCCAGGCTCATCACCCCGCCCAAGCCTTCGCGGCGCATGCGTTGCAGGTGTTCGCTGAGCTTGAACCATTTGTTGCCGCTGATGAGCGGGTCGATCTGGTCCAGGCGCAGGATGGCCACCTGCACCCCGGCGGCGCGCAGCCAACCGAGGTCCAGGGGATGCAGGGGCGCAGGGCGCGCCCAGTCGGGAAGGATCATTGCAGGTCACTGGCAGGCCATGGGCCTGCCAGTTTACCGGGTCACAGCTCGGCGGCCAGCCGCGAACCCTGGTTGATGGCGCGCTTGGCGTCCAGTTCGGCCGCCACATCGGCGCCGCCGATCAGGTGCACCGACTGCCCCGCGGCTACAAGCCCCTCCTGCAATTCGCGCAGCGGGTCCTGCCCCGCGCAGATCACCACGTTGTCCACCGCCAGCACCTGCGGCTCGCCCTCGCCGATGCGCACATGCAGCCCGGCATCATCGACCTTCAGGTACTCGACGCTGTTGAGCATCTGCACGCCCTTGTTCTTCAGGCCGGTGCGGTGAATCCAGCCGGTGGTCTTGCCCAGGCCGTCGCCCACTTTGCTGACCTTGCGCTGCAACAGGTACACCTGGCGCGCCGGTGCGTGCGGCTGGGCCTTGATGCCGGCCACGCCGCCACGGGCCTCCAGGGCGGTGTCGATGCCCCACTCCTGCCAGAACGCGGCGCGGTCCTGGCTGGTGGCCACGCCTTCGTGCACCAGGTACTCGCTGACGTCGAAGCCGATGCCGCCGGCGCCGATCACCGCCACGCGCTGGCCCACCGGCTTGCGTTGCAGCAGCACGTCCAGGTAACTGAGCACCTTGGCGTGCTCGATGCCATCGATGGCCGGCAGGCGCGGGGCGATGCCGGTGGCCAGGATGATGTCATCGAAACCGCCGGCCGCCAGCTGCGCCACGTCGACGCGGGTGTTGAGGCGCAGGTCGACCCCGGTGGTTTCCAGCTTGCGCTTGAAGTAGCGCAGGGTTTCGTAGAACTCTTCCTTGCCGGGCACGCGCTTGGCCACGTTGAACTGGCCGCCGATCTCGCTGGCCGAATCGAACAGGGTCACCTGGTGCCCACGCTCGGCGGCCACGGTGGCGGCGGACAGGCCCGCAGGGCCGGCTCCGACCACGGCGATCTTCTTCACCTTGGCGGTGTGGATGTAGTTGAGCTCGGTCTCGTGGCAGGCGCGCGGGTTGACCAGGCAGCTGGTCAACTTGCCGCCGAAGGTGTGGTCCAGGCACGCCTGGTTGCAGCCGATGCAGGTGTTGATCTCGTCGGCGCGGCCTTCGGCGGCCTTGTTGACGAAGTCGGGGTCGGCGAGGAACGGCCTGGCCATGGACACCATGTCGGCGTCGCCCTCGGCGAGGATCTGCTCGGCCACCTCCGGGGTGTTGATGCGGTTGGTGGTGATCAGCGGGATCTGCACCGCGCCACGCAGCTTGGCGGTGACCTTGCTGAACGCCGCACGCGGCACCTTGGTGGCGATGGTGGGGATGCGCGCCTCGTGCCAGCCGATGCCGGTGTTGATCAGGGTGGCGCCGGCCTGTTCGATGGCCTTGGCGAGGATGACGATCTCCTCCCAATCGCTGCCGCCTTCCACCAGGTCGAGCATCGACAGGCGGAAGATGATGATGAACTGCGGGCCCACCGCTTCGCGCACGCGGGTGACGATGTCCACGGCCAGGCGCATGCGGTTCGCGTAGGCACCGCCCCAGCGGTCGGTGCGGCGGTTGGTCTGCGCGGCCAGGAACTGGTTGATGAAGTAGCCTTCCGACCCCATGATTTCCACGCCGTCGTAACCGGCCTGTTGGGCCAGTTGCGCGCAGTTGACGAAGTCGGCGATCTGCTTCTCGATGCCCGCCTCGTCCAGCTCGTGGGGCGTGAACGGGTTGATGGGCGCCTGCAGCGCGCTGGGCGCCACCTGCTTGGGGCTGTAGGCGTAACGGCCGGCGTGAAGGATCTGCAGGCAGATCTTGCCGCCCGCCTCGTGCACCGCCTGAGTGACCACGCGGTGCTTGTCGGCTTCTTCCGGGGTGCTGAGCTTGGCCGCGCCGGCGTATACCCCGCCCTCCTCGTTGGGGGCGATGCCGCCGGTCACCATCAGGCCCACGCCGCCACGGGCGCGCTCGGCGAAATAAGCAGCCATGCGCGCAAAGCCACCGGGCTTTTCCTCAAGGCCGGTGTGCATCGAGCCCATCAGGCTGCGGTTGCGCAGGGTGGTGAAACCCAGGTCCAGCGGGGCGAGCAGGTGCGGGTAGTGGGCGGCGGCCATGTGTCACTCCATCAACAGGCAAATCACGGTATGCGGCGGGCTCGGCAATCTGTACCGGCCCCCGTCGTTTATCTGTCGTTGAATCTACGGCCAAGGGACGGGCGCCTCAATGACCGAAAGTGACAAGTTATTGATCCTATAGCACAGCCGATCAGACCATCGGGTAACGCTTGAACACCGCGGTCTGCTCCAACTGCTCGGCCTGGCTGCGCAGCGCCGGGAAGTCCGCGGGCTTGACCACGTCCGGCACCATCAACTGGATGAACGACCAGGCTACCGCGCTGCTGAGCGCCGCCTGGTCGGGGCGCTGGCCGTCGGCCAATGGCGTGGTTGCCCAATGCCGATCCAAGGCACTGCAGGCCGCCAGCAACTGCCCGGTGACCCGCGCCACCCACGGTTGGTGCAGCTTTTCGGCCGGCCGCAGGTTGCGCTCGTAGACGATCTGCACGGCCTTCTCGCAGGCGGCCAGGGCCAGGCCGACCACGCTCAACGCCTGGGCCAGCGGCTGCGCCGCGCTGGGCAACAAGGGAGCGGCGGCCTGGCGCTCGAAGTAATCGATGATCAGCGTCGAGTCCATCAGCACCGTGCCGTCGTCCAGCACCAGGGTCGGCGCCTTGACCACGGGGTTGATCGCGGCGAACGCGTCGAAGGTGCTGAACACCGACAGGGCGTCGTGCTCGAAGGCAATGCCCAACAGGTCCAGGGAAATGGCGGTGCGGCGAACGTAGGGCGAATCCAGCATGCCAATCAGTTTCACGGGCGTCTCTCCTTGAGGTGTCTGGTTACAGTAACCCCGGCGCCACAAACGGGCAAAGCCGCTCACACCTTGATAACCTGTGCGGCTAAAATTTCATTTCACCCACCCGGGAGTTTCACGCCAGCCCATGGCCCGATTGTTGTTCAGCCTGCTCTCTCTCGTCCTCGTCGTTGCGCTGGGCACCTATGCCCTGTGGACCCAGGACCGGCCGGCAGGCCATTACCTGTCCGACCTGCGCATCCAGGTGGCGCTGGACGACGGCGTGCGCGCCGACCGCGGCAACCTGCTGGGCATCCAGCCCGAGCTGTTCGCCACCGACTACCAGAGCCTGCCGCGCCTGCACCGCAAGCTGGCGGCCTATTTGAGCCAGGCGCGCAACCTGGGCATGCTCAGCGCCAAGACCGTGGTGGTGCTGCCCGAGCACATCGGCACCCTGCTGTGGGCGCTGGGCGAGAAAGACGAGCTGTACCAGGCGCCACACCTGGCCGAGGCCAACCAGTGGCTGGGCTACAGCAACCCACTGTTGTTTGCCCGCGCCTGGCTGCAGGCCCAGGGCGACGACCGCACCCAGGACACCCGCCTGCGCATGAAGGCCAGCAGCATGGCCCGCGACTACCAGCAGGTGTTTGGCGGCCTGGCCAAGGAGTTCGGCATCACCCTGGTGGCGGGCTCGATCATCCTGCCCGACCCGCAGCTGCGCGACGGCACCCTGGTGACCGGCAACGGCGGTCTCTACAACATCAGCGTGGTGTTTGGCGCCGACGGCAAGCCCATGGGCCAGCCCCAGCGCCAGCTGTACCCCGATTTCGTCCAGCGCCGCTACGTGCAGGCTAGCCCCGACCCGCAGTTGCAGGTGCTGGACACCCCGGCCGGACGCCTGGGCGTGCTGATCGGCAGCGACAGCTGGTACCCCGCCAACTACGCCCAGCTCGACGCCAAGGGCTGCGAGCTGATCGCCGTGCCGGCTGCGCTGAACGGCAAGGACGTATGGCGCGAACCCTGGCGCGGCAACCCCGACCGCGCCGACGCCGCGCAACTGGGCATCCAGCCTGGCGAGGTCAGCGAGGGCGAGGCCTGGCAGCGCCTGGCCCACGCCAGCCGCGCGCCGGTTAGCAAGGCCCGCGCCAGCGTCAGCGTGTTCCTGCGCGGGCAGTTCTGGGACCAGTTCAGCGACGGCCAGAGCTTCGCCAACCACGACGGCCAGACCCACCCGACCGACGACGGTCGCGGCGCGCGGCTGATCAATCTGTGGCTGTAGGCCCATGCCCAGCCAACCGGTAAGACTGGGCGACCTGTCCGTCGGCTTTATCCACGCCCTGGCCGACGCGGTGGCCAGCCACGGCCAGGACCCCGCGCCGCTGCTGCTGCAATACGGCCTGGACCCTTCGCGCCTGGCCGAAGCCGGCGCGCGGCTGTCGATACCGCGCTACATGCGCCTGGGCCACGCCGCTATCCAGCTCACTGGCGACCCGGCCCTGGGCCTGCGCATGGGCAACCTGTGCCGCCTGCCCCAGGCGGGCCTGGCCGGGGTGACTGCGGCCCAGGCGCCCACCGTGCGCGAGGCGGCGCGCACGCTGATCCGCTTCGCACCGCTGAGCCAGTCCAACTACCGCGGCCAGTCCAGCCTGCACGAAGACGCGCGCGGCGCCTGCCTGCGCTTCTACTCCATCAGCCCCTACAACGCCTACAACCGCTTCGTGGTGGACTCGGTGCTGGGCGGCTGGCTGCAGCAGCTGGGCACCCTGTGCGGCCAGGCGCTGCGCGCCGAGCGCATTGAGGTGGAGTACGAACTGCCGCCCTATGCCGAGCAGTACCAGGCCCTGAGCCACGGCCCGGTGAGCTTCGGCGCCGAGTACAACCAGCTGCGCCTGAGCCTGGCCAGCCTGGCGCTGCGCAACCCGGACCATTGCCCCAGCACCTACAAGTACCTGTTGAGCCTGTGCGAGCAGGAGCTGGAACAGCGCACGCGCACCCGCAGCCTGAGCGAGCGCATCAGCCAGTTGCTGGGGCCGTTGTTGAATGGCGGGCGGGAACCGGATCTTGGGGAGGTGGCGGCGCGGTTGAAGCTGCCGACCTGGACCTTGCGGCGCAAGCTGGCCGATGAAGGCACCCAGTTCCGGGCGATTCTCAATGACACGCGGCGCGACCTGGCCATGGCCTACATCCGTGACACGGAGTTGGCGTTTGGCGAGATCGCCTATCTGTTGGGGTTCGCTTCGGCCGAGGCCTTCGCGCGGGCGTTTAAGCGCTGGACGGCGCAGACGCCCGGGGACTATCGGCGCGCAAGCGTGCGGGCGTTATAGCTCGGTGGCGTCTTCGGCGGGTTCCAGCGGGTCCAGCTCGACGGCGCGCGATTCCAGCAGTTCTTCCTGGTACTCATCCATGCTCTTGTCCTCTCGTTGATGTCATTGACAGCATAGCGCCTGGCAATGAAAGAAAAATGACCGGGGTCAACGGAGAACGAGTACAGCAAACAGGAATTTACCCCACCTGCCGATCTATCTGGCTTTTGATCTGCTGTTGATCCGGCTTGTGATCTGCTGTTGATCTGGCTTGTGATCTTGATCTGGCTTGTGATCTTGATGGTATGCCCCGTAAAGCGCCCGGGCCGACTGGAGGCGTCGATCAACGGGCTGCCCGAAGGGCCGAGGCCGCAGGCCGAAGAGACGGTAACCCGCAGGCTTCTATAGCGGGTGCCGTCTGCCCGTTGAGCGGCGCCGGAAGGAGGGGACCCGTAGCGCAGCGGAGGGCCCAAGCAGGGGCAAGCGTTTTTTGCTTACTTTTTTTGGCGTTTGAAAAAAAGTGAGTCGGCGTAAAGCCGAAACGGTCGGTGGTCGCACCGCGAAAATGGATATGTCCGAATCCCTCAGAAGCGAGATTCGAAAGCCATGCACATATCCAATATCAAGGGTGATGCAGAATCACCTTTCCGCCCTTACGGCGGCTCACTTTTTGTCAAACGCCACAAAAAGTAAGCAAAAAAGGCTTGCCCCTGCTTGGTCCCTACGCTTCGCTGCGGGTCCCCTCCCTCCGGCGTCGCCCAAGCGGCCGACGGCCCGGAATAGAAGCGCCTCCGGTTCCGTCTTCCCCGGCTACGCCGGGGACCGCTTGGCCAACGCCTCCAGTCGGCCCTGGCGCTTTACGGGGCACACAATCAAGATCAAAGGCCGCACGGGATCAAGATCAAACGCAGCTTGCGGCGCACGCTTGATCTGGGTACGCCTTTACTGCGCAGCAGCGGCAGGCGCAGATGTTGTAGAGGTCGTCGTAGTAGTACTGCTATCAGTACCGTTCGCAGCAGGCGCAGCTTCCGTGGTGGCAGTCGTCGACACCGGCGTGATCGGCGCCGCATCCGCCGGCGGCACCACCGGCTCCGAACCCTGCGTAGCAGCTGCAGTAGCTGCAGGCACAGCAGGCGCCGCCACCGCCGCAGCGGCAGGTGCTGGCGCTACAGGCTCCGCCGGCTTTTCAGGCTCGACCTTGGCCTCGGCCTTGACCTCGGGCTTGGGTTCTTCTTTCTTCGCTTCAGGCTTCACCTCGGCCTTGGGCTCCGGCACGCCCAGGTCGGCCTTGGGCTTGTCGACGATGTGCGCGGCCTTCTTCGCCTCGGCCGGCAGGTACACGTCCACCAGGGCAAAGTAGCGGTCATAGAACTTGGCCGAGGTCACCGTCTCGCTGGCCACCTTGACCATGGAGTCGTCGGTGGAGCCGATCGGCATCGACACCGAGCCCAGCACGCCCACGCCCAGGCTGGCCGAGTTGTTGACCTTCTTCAGCGCGTAGCGATCCTGCAAGGCGTTGGCGAACATGGTCGAGGTCTGGTTGCTGTTGCCATCGGCGGCACAGGTGACGTTGAAGCTGATCTCCATGTGCGTCTCGCCGGTCTGCTGGAAGCTCTTGTGGCCACTGAGCTGCTTGGGGTCGCTGCTGGTGATGATGTAGCCCTGGCTGAGCAGCGCGCGGCGCGCGGCCTCGCACGACGACGAATCGCTGACCGGGTAGTTGCGCGAGTAGGTCCCCGAGTCGGAGAAATCTTCGTGCTCGTACATGGCCGGTTTCTTCGAAGAACAGCCGCTCAAGGCGAGCAGCGAGAACGCCAAAGCACAGCCCAACCGTGGGGCGCTCAAGCTCAGTGACTTAGACATTGCGAATCCTGGGCAAACAATCAGCCTCTATTGTGCCTCAGTAAGGAGAGACAAGGCGCATGAAATGAGTTTTAGACAACCTCCAACCCTACTACGAGCGCCGTCCAGTTAAAAGCCGGGGCGACACATGGACGCGGTGTAAAGTCATATGACATCACCGCGCCACGTCTGTAGGATGCGTCGCCTTCGTTACACATTCCCTCAGAAACACCGTGCAGTTCCGCATCCAATTCCTGCGGGCACCGAGGGAATAGAGCTGTTGCGCGCCTTCAGGAAGATCATTTGTTCATCAGGAGATTGTGTGTGAAAACTGTTACCCGTGGCCTGTGCCTGGGCCTGGCTGCCCTGACCCTCGCCCTGACCGGCGGTTGCGCCACCGAAAGCTCCCAGGCCCTGAGCGTGGCCAAGGTGGAAAGCGCCGGCCGCCCTTACGCCGGCCCGCGTTCGCCCATCGCCGTGGGCAAGTTCGACAACCGTTCCAGCTACATGCGCGGCATCTTCTCCGACGGCATCGACCGCCTCGGCAGCCAGGCCAAGACCGTGCTGATTACCCACCTGCAGCAGACCAACCGCTTCAACGTGCTGGACCGCGACAACATGGGCGAGATCGCCCAGGAAGCCGCCATCAAGGGCCAGGCACAGAAGCTCAAGGGCGCCGACTACGTGGTGACCGGCGACGTCACCGAGTTCGGCCGCAAGGAAGTCGGCGACCACGAACTGTTCGGCATCCTGGGCCGCGGCAAGACCCAGGTAGCCTACGCCAAGGTAGCGTTGAACATCGTCAACATCAGCACTTCCGAAGTGGTCTATTCCACCCAGGGCGCCGGTGAATACTCCCTGTCCAACCGCGAAGTGATCGGCTTCGGCGGCACCGCCAGCTACGACTCCACCCTCAACGGCAAAGTGCTCGACCTGGCCATGCGCGAGGCCGTCAACCGCCTGGTAGAAGCCGTGGACAACGGCAGCTGGCAGCCGACCCGCCCGTAATTTCCCCGCGTCACACAAGGAGCGACATTCGCCATGGGCAACACCTTCACGCCACGCCTCGGGCTGGCCATCACCCTGCTGGCCGGCGCCGTGCTGAGCGGCTGCGCGCAGCAACCCAAGACCCTGTACCAATGGGAAGGCTACCAGACCCAGGTGCACGAGTATTTCAAGGGCGAGTCCAAGGAACAGCAGGCGCAGGCGCTGGAAGCTGACCTGGAAAAGATCCGCGCCAAGAACGGCACCCCGCCGCCGGGCTACCACGCCCAATTGGGGCTGCTGTACTCGAGCATGGGCAAGAACGATCAGATGATTCAGCAGTTCCAGCAGGAAAAGGCGCTGTTCCCTGAATCCACCGCCTACATGGACTTCCTGGTGAAAAACGCCACGCACGGAGCAATCCAATAATGCTGCGCCTGTTCAAACCTGCCGCGGCCCTGCTGGCCCTGGCCCTGCTGGGCGGCTGCGCTGGCCCGCAGAAAAACCTCGACTACACCGCCTTCAAGGCTGCGCGCCCGCACTCGATCCTGGTGCTGCCGCCGGTCAACGAATCGCCAGACGTAACGGCCACCTACAGCATGATGAGCCAGGTGACCTTCCCGCTGGCCGAGGCCGGCTACTACGTGATGCCGGTGGGCCTGGTGGACGAGACGTTCAAGCAGAACGGCTTGAACAACGCCGCCGAGATCAGCCAGGTACCCGCACCGAAACTGCGCTCGATCTTCGGCGCCGACGCCGCCCTGTACGTGAAGGTGACGGACTACGGCACCAAGTACATGGTGCTCAGCAGCGCCACCGTGGTCACCGCCACCGCCAGCCTGGTCGACCTGAAGACCGGCACCACCCTGTGGACCGGCGCGGCCTCGGCCTCCAGTGAAGAAGGCCAGAACAACAGCGGCGGCTTGATCGGCATGCTGATCACCGCGGCGGTGAAGCAGATCATCAACAGCAGCACCGATGCCGGCTACCCGATCGCCGGGCTGACCAGCGCGCGCTTGCTGTCGGCCGGGCACCCCAACGCCCTGCTGTATGGCCCGCGTTCGCCGAAGTACGGCACTGACTAACCCCCAAACCTCCGTAACCGCAACTGTTTTTGTGGGAGCTGGCTTGCCAGCGAGTTTTTCGGGCCTCAACAGCTCGCTGGCAAGCCAGCTCCCACAAGTTAGCTATTGCTACGGGGATTTGGGTTAAATCGCGGGCACAAAAAAAGCGACCCGCAGGTCGCTTTCTTTGTGCTTCAAGGAGTTCAAGGGCCTCGAAGCTTTGTATGGCGCAGCGGACGGGACTCGAACCCGCGACCCCCGGCGTGACAGGCCGGTATTCTAACCGACTGAACTACCGCTGCGTATCGCTTGCACTTGCGTGCAGTTGAAACAGGTCTGACCGAGACGTTTCGAGCTTCTCGATCTCTGACACGGCAAGGCCGAATCAGGTAAAAATGGCGCAGCGGACGGGACTCGAACCCGCGACCCCCGGCGTGACAGGCCGGTATTCTAACCGACTGAACTACCGCTGCGCAGTGCTGGACGCCTTCTCAGTAACAAGGCCTCCCCTCTTTGGGATGAAAGAGGATCAGAGTGGTGGGTGATGACGGGATCGAACCGCCGACCCTCTGCTTGTAAGGCAGATGCTCTCCCGGCTGAGCTAATCACCCTCTTGCCTCTCCAATGACGCGAACTTTACGCAGCCAACGAAGGTAAGTCAATAACTTTATTGAAGTTTTTTCAAAAAAGACGGTTTTCTTACCGCGCCCCCCCTTCCATGGGGGCACCTTCTTCTATTCCTGGTAGATCATCTTGCGGGTCATGCCGCCGTCCACCACCAGCTCCTGGCCGGTGACGAAGCCGGCATTGCGCGACAGCAGCCACGCCACCAGCGCCGCCACGTCCTCCACGGTGCCCACGCGCCCTGCCGGGTGCTGGGCGTGGTCGGCGTCGGACAGCGGTGCCGCGCGGCGCTCGGACGGGTCGCGGGCGTCGATCCAGCCCGGGCTCACGGCGTTGACCCGGATCTCCGGGCCCAGGCTGATGGCCAGGGCGTGGGTCAGGGCCACCAGGCCGCCCTTGCTGGCGGCGTAGGCCTCGGTGTCGGGCTCGGACTGGCCGGAGCGGGTAGACGCCAGGTTGACGATGGCGCCGCCATGGGCACGCAGGTACGGCGCACAGTGCTTGGCCAGCAGCATCGGCCCACTGAGGTTCACCGCCAGCACGCGGTTCCACTTCTCCAGCGCCAGGGTTTCCAGCGTGGTGTTGTGGGGGTCGGTGATGGCGGCGTTGCACACCAGCGCGTCCAGGCGGCCGAACTGGCCCAGCACCTGGGCCACGCCGGCCTTGACCTGGGCTTCGTCGGCGACGTCCATGGCAATGAACAGCGCGTTCTCACCCAGTACCTGGGCCACCTTGGGGCCGCGCACGCGGTCAAGGTCGGTGAGCACCACCTGCCAGCCCTCGGCGATCAGCCAGGCAGCGATGCCCAGGCCGATGCCGCGCGCCGCGCCAGTGACCAGGGCGACCCGGCCATTGTGGCTGGCGGTTTTCGCAGACCAGTCGATCACAATGCCGCCAGGCCGCGCGCGAGGTCGGCTTGCAGGTCGGCCACGTCTTCCAGGCCCACGGCCACGCGGATCAGGCTGTCACGGATGCCGGCGGCTTCACGCTCGGCAGGCGACAGGCGGCCGTGGGACGTGGTGCCCGGGTGGGTGATGGTGGTCTTGCTGTCACCCAGGTTGGCGGTGATGGAGATCAGGCGGGTGGCGTCGATGAAGCGCCAGGCGCCCTCCTTGCCCCCCTTGACCTCGAAGCTGACCACGCCGCCGAAGCCGCCGCGCATCTGGCGCTTGGCCAGTTCATGCTGCGGGTGGCTGGGCAGGCCGGCGTAGTGCACCTTCTCGATGCCGTCCTGCTGCTCCAGCCACTCGGCCAGGGCCTGGGCGCTGGCGCAGTGGGCGCGCATGCGCAGGTTCAGGGTTTCCAGGCCCTTGAGGAAGATCCAGGCGTTGAACGGGCTCAGCGAAGCACCGGCGGTACGCACCACGCCGACCATTTCCTTCATGTGCTCGGCACGGCCGGCGACCACGCCGCCCATGCAACGGCCCTGGCCGTCGATGAACTTGGTCGCCGAGTGCACAACGATGTCGGCGCCCAGCTTCAGCGGCTGCTGCAGCGCAGGCGTGCTGAAGCAGTTGTCCACCACCAGCAGGGTGCCCTTGGCGTGGGCGATCTCGGCCAGGGCGGTGATGTCCACCAGCTCGGCCAGCGGGTTGGACGGCGATTCGACGAACAGCAGCTTGGTGTTGGGCTTGATGGCCGCGTCCCACCCTGCCAGGTTCGCCAGTGGCACGTAGTCAACTTCAATGCCGAAGCGCTTGAAGTACTTGTCGAACAGGCTGATGGTGGAGCCGAACACGCTCTGGGAGATCAACACGTGGTCGCCGGCGCTGCACAGGCCCATGGCCACAGCGGTGATGGCGGCCATGCCGGTGGCGAAGCCCACGGCCTGCTCGGCGCCTTCCAGGGCGGCGATACGCTCTTCGAACGAACGCACGGTGGGGTTGGTGTAGCGCGAATAGACGTTGCCTGGCACTTCACCGGCAAAACGCGCCGCCGCGTCGGCCGCGGTGCGGAATACATAGCTGGAGGTGAAGAACAGCGGGTCGCTGTGTTCGCCTTCCGGCGTGCGGTGCTGACCGGCGCGCACGGCCAGGGTGTCAAACGAGACCCCTTCCAGATCGCTGTCCAGCCGCCCGGCGTCCCATTCCTGTGTCATGCCGCTACTCCCAAAGCTATTGATTAGAAAATGCAGGGTGAATAGTTTATCAAATTACGGCGCGGGACGCGGCCTGCGGCCGCTGCTACAGGGGGTGTTGTTGCCACTACAAAAAAACGCCCGGGCTCTTTGCAGAGGCCCGGGCGTCGTGGAGCGCGCTACCGATCAGTTGTTATACAGGTCGATGATCGCGCTCACGGCCTGGGTCTTGATTTTCGAGGCGTCGTTACGCGCCTGTTCGATCTTGTTCAGGTATTTCTCGTCGATGTCGCCGGTCACGTACTTGCCGTCGAACACCGCGCAGTCGAAGTGCTCGATCTTGACCTTGCCACCGCCAACAGCGTCGATCAGGTCCGGCAGGTCCTGGTAGATCAGCCAGTCGGCGCCGATCAGGTCGGCCACTTCCTGGGTGCTGCGGTTGTGCGCGATCAGCTCGTGGGCGCTTGGCATGTCGATGCCGTAGACGTTCGGGTAGCGAACGGCCGGGGCTGCCGAGCAGAAGTAGACGTTCTTGGCGCCGGCTTCACGGGCCATCTGGATGATCTGCTTGCAGGTGGTGCCGCGCACGATCGAGTCGTCCACCAGCATCACGTTCTTGCCGCGGAATTCCAGCTCGATGGCGTTGAGCTTCTGGCGTACCGATTTCTTGCGCGCGGCCTGGCCGGGCATGATGAAGGTACGGCCGATGTAGCGGTTCTTGACGAAGCCTTCGCGGAATTTCACGCCCAGGTGGTTCGCCAGCTCCAGGGCCGCGGTGCGGCTGGTGTCCGGGATCGGGATGACCACGTCGATATCGTGCTCGGGGCGCTCGCGCAGGATCTTCTCGGCCAGCTTCTCGCCCATGCGCAGGCGCGCCTTGTACACCGAGATGCCGTCGATGATCGAGTCAGGGCGGGCCAGGTACACGTGCTCGAAGATGCACGGCGCGTAGTGCGGGTTTGGCGCGCACTGGCGGGTGTGCAGCTTGCCGTCTTCGGTGATGTACACCGCTTCGCCCGGGGCCAGGTCGCGGATCAGGGTGAAGCCCAGCACGTCCAGGGACACGCTTTCGGAGGCGATCATGTACTCCACGCCTTCGTCGGTGTGACGCTGGCCGAAGACGATCGGACGAATGGCGTTCGGGTCGCGGAAGCCGACGATGCCGTAGCCGGTGATCATCGCCACCACGGCGTAGCCGCCCTTGCAGCGCTTGTGCACGTCAGCCACCGCGGCGAACACGTCTTCCTCGGTAGGCTGCAGTTGCTTGCGCGTGGCCAGCTCGTGGGCGAACACGTTCAGCAACACTTCGGAGTCGGAGCTGGTGTTGACGTGACGCAGGTCCGACTCGTAGATTTCCTTGGCCAACTGTTCAACGTTGGTCAGGTTGCCGTTGTGCGCCAGGGTGATGCCATACGGCGAGTTGACGTAGAACGGCTGGGCCTCGGCCGAGGTCGAGCTGCCCGCGGTCGGGTAGCGCACGTGGCCGATGCCCATGCTGCCCACCAGGCGCTGCATATGGCGCTGCTGGAACACATCACGCACCAACCCGTTGTCCTTGCGCAGGAATAACCGGCCATCATGGCTGGTCACAATACCGGCAGCGTCCTGGCCGCGGTGCTGGAGGACGGTTAGCGCGTCATACAGCGCCTGATTGACGTTCGACTTACCGACGATACCGACGATGCCACACATGCGACGCAACCCCTACTTAATGAATCTGAACTGAACAACCCGTCATTGACCCTTGTGAGCGGTCGGGAAGAGTTGATCCTTGAACGGAATATCAACTGGTGTGCTGATTCCGCTGGCGAGCCACTGGCTGGTCATCCCCAGAACGAGGTTTTTCGACCAGTCGGCGACCAATAGAAATTGGGGCACCAGCCGAGACTGTTGCCACCAGGTGTCTTGTTGAAACGGGCCCAGGCTCAGCAGCCCGACGCCGACGACCACCAGCAGGCCGCCGCGCGCCGCGCCAAAGGCGGTGCCCAGGAACCGATCGGTGCCGGACAGGCCGGTCACGCGGATCAGTTCACCAATTAGAAAGTTGACCATGGCGCCGACCAGCAGCGTGGCGACGAACAGGATGGCGCAGCCTGCAATAACGCGGGCCGAAGGCGTCTGGATGTAGCCTTCCAGGTATTGTGACAATGCGCCTCCGAACATCCAGGCGACCGCACCGGCAATGATCCAGGTGAGCAGAGACAAGGCTTCCTTGACGAAGCCGCGCTTCAAGCTGATCAAAGCGGAGATGGCGATAATCGCGAGTATCGCCCAGTCAACCCAGGTAAATGCCACGGTGCAGCCTGCAACAGGATAAGGCGGCGCATTTTAGCAGAGCGCCGCCTTATGGGTAAGCAGTGATTGCCAGCTGTTTAGTTGCGCTCTGGCTGGAACCGTACCACAAAACCCTTGACGTTCTGCTGGCGGCTGATCAGGTCACGCAGGCGCTCGGCCTCGGCGCGGTCGATCAGCGGCCCGACGAACACCCGGTTCATGCCGTCGGCCGAGCGTACATAGGCATTATAGCCCTGGCTGCGCAGGGATTTTTGCAGGCTGTCGGCGCCGCTGCGGCTGGACAGGCTGGCCAGTTGCACCGCCCAGCTCACCGGCAGGCCGTTGGCGTCGATCTTGCTGGCGGCCGTGTCGGCCTTGGCCACCGGCGCAGGCGCTGGAGCGGGAGCAGGCTTGGCCATGGGTGCAGGGGCTGGCTTGGGTGCCGGCGCGGGCGCCTGAGCCTGGGCACGCGGGGCGGGAGCGACGACCGGCTGCGGCGCCACCGGCATCGAAGGCGGTGGTGCGGTGGGCGCCGCCTGGGCCTCCACCGATTCGGCGTCCTGGGGCAGGCTCTGCTGCTCAGGCACCGGCACCGGCTCGACCTTGACCTGCGGAACAACCGGCGCCTGCGGGGCTTCGGGCGCGTCCACGCGCACCTGGCGCAGCTCGTCCTGGCGGGAAAACAGCATGGGCAGGAAAATCACCGCCAGGGCGATCAGCACCAGGGCGCCTACCATGCGCTGTTTGAACACCTTATCCAGCAAAGCCATCCGCAACTTCCTCCGTGGCATGCCGGGCCAGCCACTCCAGGGCTTCGCCGACACAATAAAAAGATCCGAACAGCAGTATTTCATCATCCGCCGTTGCCAGGTCGCACTGGGCCTCGAGGGCCTGTTCGACGCTGGCATAGGACGCCACGGTCGCGCCAAGGTTCGCCAGGGCCTGCACCAGTTCGTCCGCCGGGCGCGTACGGCCGGTGGGCAGCGGCGCTACCGCCCATTGGGCGACATGGCTGGCCAGCGGCGCGATGACGCCGTCCAGGTCCTTGTCGGCCAGCAGGCCGAACACCGCCAGGCGCTTGCCCGCCGGTGGCCGGGCGGCCAGGCGGCGCGCCAGGTACTCGGCGGCGTGGGGATTGTGCCCCACGTCCAGCAGCAGGTTCAGGGGTTTGCCTTTCCAGGTCACCTGGCGCCGATCCAGGCGGCCGGTGACGCGGGTGGCCAGCAAGGCGGCGACCAGTTGCTCACGCTGCCAGGGCAGGCCGGTCAGGGCATAGGCCTGCAGCGCCAGGGCGGCGTTTTCCATGGGCAGGTCCAGCAGCGGCAGGCCGTCCAGCACCAGCGCGTCGCCGGCCAGGGTGCGGCCACGCCACTGCCACTGGCTGTCGCCGATGGTCAGGTCGTACGCATCGCCGCGCAGGAAGAACGGGCAGCCCAGCTCGGCCACCTTGTCCAGCACGGTGTGCGGTGGGTCGAGGTCGCCGCACAGGGCCGGATGGCCGGCACGCATGATGCCGGCCTTCTCGAAGCCCACGGATTCGCGGGTGTTGCCCAGGTAATCGGCGTGGTCCAGGCCCACGCTGGTGATCAGGGACAGGTCGGCGTCGATCAGGTTGACCGCGTCCAGCCGCCCGCCCAGGCCCACTTCCAGCACCACGGCGTCCAGCGCCGCCTGCTTGAACAGCCAGAAGGCTGCCAAGGTGCCCATTTCGAAGTAGGTCAGGGAAATTTCGCCACGGGCTGCTTCCAGGGCCGCGAAGGCCTCGCACAGCCGGGCATCGTCGACCTCCACGCCGTCGATCAGCACCCGCTCGTTGTAGCGCAGCAGGTGTGGCGAGGCGTAGACGCCGACTTTCAGGCCCTGGGCCTTGAGCAGCGAAGCGACAAAGGCGCAGGTCGAACCCTTGCCGTTGGTGCCGGTGACGGTAATCACCCGCGGCGCCAGGCGACCCAGGCCCAGCCGCGCCAGCACTTGCTGGCAACGGTCCAGGCCCATGTCGATGCCCGCCGGGTGCAACTGCTCAAGATAAGCGAGCCACTCGCCCAGGGTACGTTGCGTCATACAGTGGCAGGCGCCGGTGGAACCACCATCGGCTCGATCGCAGCGGCGACGAAGGTCGGGGTCGGCAGGCCCATCATTTGTGCCAGCAGGCTGCCCAGGCGTGGGCGCAGTTCCTGGCGCGAGACGATCATGTCGATGGCGCCGTGCTCCAGCAGGAATTCGCTGCGCTGGAAGCCTTCCGGCAGTTTTTCACGCACGGTCTGCTCGATCACGCGTGGGCCGGCGAAGCCGATCAAGGCCTTGGGCTCGGCGACGATCACGTCACCCAGCATGGCCAGGGAAGCGGAAACACCACCGTACACCGGGTCGGTCAGCACGGAGATGAACGGCAGGCCTTCTTCGCGCAGGCGCGCCAGCACGGCCGAGGTCTTGGCCATCTGCATCAGCGAGATCAGCGCTTCCTGCATGCGCGCACCACCGGAGGCGGCGAAGCACACCATCGGGCAACGGTTTTCCAGGGCATAGTTGGCCGCGCGCACGAAGCGCTCGCCGACGATGGCGCCCATGGAACCGCCCATGAACGAGAATTCGAAGGCGCTGCACACCACCGGCATGCCCAGCAGGGTGCCGCTGATGGAAATCAGCGCGTCTTTCTCGCCGGTCTGCTTCTGGGCCGCGGTCAGGCGGTCCTTGTACTTCTTGCCGTCACGGAATTTCAGGCGGTCCACTGGCTCCAGGTCGGCGCCCAGCTCGTTGCGGCCTTCGGCGTCGAGGAAGATGTCCAGGCGCGCACGGGCGCCGATGCGCATGTGGTGGTTGCACTTGGGGCAAACGTCCAGGGTCTTTTCCAGCTCGGGACGGTACAGCACCGCCTCGCAGGACGGGCACTTGTGCCACAAGCCTTCAGGCACCGAGCTTTTCTTCACCTCGGAACGCATGATCGAAGGGATCAGTTTGTCTACCAACCAGTTGCTCATGCTTTATTTCTCCAGTAACGGGGACAGCTCGCGCGATCCCGCGCATGCCCTTGAGCTCAATTTAATTCGTGTAAAGGATGGGGAACTGCACGTGTGCGCTCGCGCCATCTTCAAATTTCGGATGGCCGACCCATCGGTCGCCATCGCCTTGCCAGAGGTATGGACGGTGGCAGATTGGCAACCGTCACATCCCTTGGCACAACCTCACCTGACCCCGTGGGAGCGGGCTCTGCCCGCGAAGCAGACACCAGGGTATTTCAGCAACTGCGCGGCGGGCTTTTCGCGGGCAGAGCCCGCTCCCACGTCGGTCGTCATTCGCGCGAAATCGTACCGCGTACCGCCTGCATGAACGCCTCGATCTTTTCCGCGCCCTTGATGCCTTTCGCGGCCTCTACCCCGCCGCTGACGTCTACCGCATACGGTTGCACCTGGGCGATGGCCTGGGCCACGTTGGCCGCCGACAGGCCGCCCGCCAGGATGACCGGCTTGCTCAGCCGCGCAGGCACCAGGCTCCAGTCGAACGCCTCACCGGTGCCGCCCGGCACGCCGGCCACGAAGGTGTCCAGCAAAATGCCGCTGGCACCGCTGTACTGCTTGCAGATGGCTTCCAGGTCTTCGCCGGGGCGCACGCGCACTGCCTTGATGTACGGGCGGTGGTAGCCCTGGCAGTCGGCCGGGGTCTCGTCGCCATGGAACTGCAGGAGGTCCAGCGGCACCACTTCGAGGATCTCGTTCAGCTCGCAGCGGCTGGCGTTGACGAACAGCCCCACGGTGGTCACGAACGGCGGCAGCGCGCGGACAATGGCGCGCGCCTGCTCGGCCGTGACGGCCCGCGGGCTCTTGGCGTAGAACACCAGGCCAATGGCATCGGCGCCCGCCTCGGCTGCGGCCAGCGCGTCCTCGATGCGGGTAATACCGCAGATTTTGCTGCGAACGGCGGACATATGCGGAAAAACCTCAGGAAGACGCCAAAGCTCTGGATGTTAGCAAATGGATTCCATGCCGTCAGCCCGGCAATGTATCGAAGCCTGTCAGGAAGTGCGGGCCGATGTAGCGCTCCGGCAGCGGGAACTCGTCGCGGTACTCCACCTGCACCAGGTACAGGCCGAACGGGTGCGCCGTGACCCCGCCGGCGCGGCGCTCGCGGCCTTCCAGCACTTCGCGCATCCACTCCACCGGGCGCTCGCCGGCGCCGATGGTCATCAGCACCCCGGCGATGTTGCGCACCATGTGGTGCAGGAAGGCGTTGGCGCGGATATCCAGCACGATCATCTTGCCGTGGCGGGTCACGCGGGCGTGGTGCATCTGCTTGATCGGCGACTTGGCCTGGCACTGGCCGGCGCGGAAGGCGCTGAAGTCATGGGTGCCGATCAGGTACTGGGCGGCCTCGGCCATGCGCTCCACGTCCAGCGGCCGGTGGTTCCAGGTGATCTCGTCGCCCAGGTGCGCGGGGCGGATCTGGTCGTTGTAGATCACGTAGCGGTAGCGCCGGGCGATGGCCGTGAAGCGCGCATGGAAGGTGGGCGGCATTTCCTTGGCCCAGGTCACGCTGATGTCGTGGGGCAGGTTGATGTTGGCGCCCATGGTCCAGGCCTTCATGGAGCGCACCGCGCGGGTGTCGAAGTGCACCACCTGGCCACAGGCGTGCACGCCGGCGTCGGTGCGGCCGGCGCACATCAGGTCGACGGGCGAGTCGGCGACGATCGACAGGGCCTTTTCCAGGGTTTCCTGCACGGTCAGCACGCCGCTGGCCTGGCGCTGCCAGCCGCGGTAGCGCGAGCCTTTGTATTCGACGCCCAGGGCGATGCGGGTGAAGCCTTCGGCAGCGACTTCGCTGGCCGATTGTTGAAGAATGTCCACGTGGTTCAAGCCTGTGATAAAGCGCAATGGCCGCCATTATACGGGGCCAGGGGGCAGAAACGACAACGGCAGCCACGCGGGCTGCCGTTGTCAGGGTGCAGTGGAGGCCTCAGACCAGCCGCGAGAGCATCTCGCGCGCTTCGCTCTGCTGGCCCTCGGTGCCTTCCTTGACCACTTCGTCGAGGATGTCGCGTGCACCGTCATGGTCGCCCATCTCGATGTAGGCACGCGCCAGGTCGAGCTTGGTGGCGGCCTCGTCGGTGCCCGACAGGTAGTCGAAGTCGTCTTCGAACGGCGGCAGGTCGTCGAGGTTGTCGAGGTCGTCCAGCGCCGGCTTCTCCGGGGCCTTGAACGGCTCGGCGATGGGCGGGTGCTCCAGGCTGGCGGAGAGTTTGTCGAGCTCGGCGCTGACGTCACCCAGCTGCTCGTGCAGCTTGTCCGGGGCGGCCTGGGGCGCGGCGTCCATTTCCTCGGCCAAGGACAGGTCGAAGTCGTCCGGCAGCTCCAGGTCATCCACCGGTGCCGGCGGCACGTCGGGCTTGTCCAGGTTCAGCTCGGCCTCGAAATCTTCCAGCTGGGCTTCCAGCTCGGGGTCCAGGGTCGGCGCGGCCGGTTCGTCGTCGGCGATGGCCAGGTCGAAATCGGCCAGGTCATCCACCGGCGGCGCTTCGGCAGGCGCGCTGTGCTCGGCCAGCAGCGCCTCGAAGTCCAGGTCGTCCTCTTCCAGGGCCGAAGGGGCTTCCACGGCAGGCGCAGGCTCGGCGGCGGCTTCCAGCGGCTGCGGGGCGTCCAGCACCAGGTCGTCGTCGAAGTCGGCGACGTCCAGGTCAGGTTCGGCCGGCTCGCCGAGGTCGTCGTCCAGGTTCAGGTCGAAGTCGCTGTCGAAGGTGTCGTCGATCGGGTCGGCAGCACCCGGCTCGTCCATCAGCAGGTCCTTGACGTACTGGGCGTCCAGCTCGGCGGCCACGGCGGCAGCGCCCGCAGCGGCCATGGCCACCCCGAGCATGGCGGGGAAGCGTGCTTTCAGCGCTTCCACGGCGTTGTGGTTCTGGCCGGTGGCAACCAGCTGGCGCTCTTCGCCGATGAAGGCGTTGCGGTCACCCTGGTGGGCGTAGACTTCCATCAGCTTGAGGCGCAGGTCGCTGCGCTCGGGCTGGGCCTTCACGGCAGGTTCCAGCAGCTCCGCGGCCTCGCCCAGGCGCCCTTCGGCCATCAGGCGGTCGGCCTCGGCCAGCAGGTCGGCTTCAGGGGCAACCACCGGCGCCACCTTCGGCTCGATGACCGAGGCCACCAGCGGTTCGACCACCGGCGCGGCAACCACCGGCTCGGCAGCCGGGCGCAGCGGCGGCGTGGGGATGATTTCGGACACCGGCGGCTGCACCACCGGCGCCGGCTCGGCGGCGGCCACGGCGGCAGCGGCAGACGCGGCGACCATGGCCGGCGCCAGCTTCACCGCCGGCGGCGGGGTTTCCAGGCCTTCGAAGCTGCTGGGCGGCAGGTCCAGGTCCTTGTCGAAGTCGGTTTCCTCGGCCAGGGCACGGGCCATGCGCATGTGCTTTTCGGCTTCCAGCTGGGCCTTGCGGCGACGCGCCAGTAGCAGCGCCGCCAGCAGCAGGATCAGCACCGCGGCGCCACCGATCAGGCCGAGCATGATCGGGCTGGTCAGGAACTTGCCGAACAGGCCAGGCTGCGCTTCGGCCGGGGCCGGGGCTTCTGCCGGTGCTGGGGCAGGTGCCGGCGCGGGGGTAGCCGCTTCCGGTGGCGTGGCGGGTGCGGCCGGGGCGGCCGGCGTGGCGGCATCCGGTGCCGGGGCCGGCGCAAGCTGGGCGTTGACGGCCGGGGCCGGCGTGGCGGCTGCGGCATCGGCGGCAGGCGCAGCCGGTGCGGCGGCGCTGGCGGCTTCCAGCTTGGCCAGTTGATCGTTCTTGAGCTGGATCAGCTTCTGCAGCTTGTCCAGCTGGCTCTGCAGGTCGCCCATGCGGCTTTTCAGCTCGGCATTGTCGCGGCGGGTGGCGTCGAGGTTTTCCTTGGCCTGGGCCAGGCGCGCCTGACGGTCGCCGGCCTTGCCCTGGCCGTTCTTGCCATCGGCAGCCACCAGGCTGAGCTTGTCGCCAGCCTCGGTCTGCGCCGGTGCATTACCGGTGCCGGTGCGGCGGGTGGCGTCCAGCTGCTGGGCGCGCGGGCCCAGGCGGCGGCCTTCACGCCAGGCGGCGTTCTGGCGGGCCACTTCGGCAATCGCCGGGCCCTGGCCCAGGGCGGTGGCTTGCGGGGCGTCCGGCAGGCGCAGCACCTGGCCGGTCTTGAGCCGGTTGATGTTGCCGTCGACGAAGGCGTCGGGGTTCAGCGCCTGGATCGCCAGCATGGTCTGCTGCACGGAGGCCGGCGGCACGGCGTTCTTCTGGGCAATGTCCCACAGGGTGTCGCGCTTGCCGGTGGTGTAGCCGCCTTCGCTGCCCTGGGTCTGGGTGGTGACCGCGGGGGTGGTGGCAGGCTGAACGGGGGCGGCGTTCTGCGGCCCGAACTTGCTGGAGTCGACCAGCACGCTGTAGTCGCGCAACAGGCGGCCCTGGGGCCACAGCACCTGCACCAGGAACTTGAGCATCGGCTCGCTGACCGGCTGCTTCGAGGTCACGCGAATCACGCTGCGGCCGCCGCTGTTGATCACCGGGGTGAACGTCAGGTCATTGAGGATGGCATCACGGTTCACGCCCGCTTTCTGGAATTCCTCGGGCGAGGCCAGGCTGGGCTTGATGTCGGCCGGCGCCAGGTCGCGAACGTCGAGCAGTTCGATCTCGGCCACCAGCGGCTGGTTGGCGGCCGATTTGAGGGTGACTTCACCCAGATCCAGTGCACGCGCCATACCGGAGGACAGCGCCGAAGCGGCGGCTATTGCTAACACCAGTTTGCGAACTTGAACCATGGCCTAATCCTTGTTTGAACATTTCCTCGGCAAGCGAGAAGAAGTGAAAAGCTGCCTGGAGGCAGCTCACCTCAAGCAATCGGCCCGGCGCTTGGCACCGGGCTAGAATCATTATGCAAATTGTTGCCAAGTATCTTTTACAGCAGGTCTTTTATCAACAACTCAGCCAGCTGCACGGCGTTTAGCGCGGCGCCCTTGCGCACGTTATCGAGCGTAGCCCAAAGGTTGAGTTCGCAGGGGTCATCAATGCCGGTGCGCACGCGACCAACATAGACCACATCCTGGCCCACCGCGTCACCGACCGGGGTGGGGTAGTCCCCCTCCTCCACCAGCTCCACGCCCTCGGCGCCGTCCAGCGCGGCGTTCACCGCGGCCAGGTCGACGGCAGCCTCGGTCTGCAGCGACACAGTGAGGCTATCGCCAAAAAACACCGGAGCTTGAACGCAAGTCACGGAAATCTTTAGCAAAGGCAGCTGCAGCAGCTCGCGCAGCTCGCTCACCAGGCGGCGTTCCAGCACCACGTGGCCCTGCGCGTCCGGCTTGCCCACCTGGGGCAGCAGGTTGAACGCCACCTGGCGGTCGAAGAAACGTGGCTCCAGCGGGCGAGCGTTGAGCAACTCGGCGGTCTGGCGCGCCAGCTCGCTGACCGCCTCGCGGCCCAGTGCCGACACGGCCATGGCAACGGTGACATTGACCCGCACCAGGGCCAATTGTTCACGCAGCGGCGCCAGGATCAGCGCCAGCGCCACCGCGCTGGAGCTGGGGCTGCCGACCTGCACCGGCGCCTGCAGGGTGGCCAGCACGTCGCCATTGGCTTCCGGCACCACGTGCGGCGCCGCCAGCTCGCCGGACAGGTCGATGACCGTGCAACCGGCTGCCGTGGCCTTGGCGGCGAAGTTGCGGGTAACGGCGGCGCCCGCCGCAAAGAACGCCACGCGCACCTGCTTGAAGTCGAACTGCTCCACCTCGCGCACCCGCACGTTCTTGCCGCGGAACGGCACCGAGGCGCCGGCCGATTCGATGCTGGCCAGCAGGTGCAGGTTGCCCACCGGGAAATCACGCTCCTCGAGGACCTGCACCAGGGTTTCGCCGACGGTACCGGTGGCGCCGATGATGGCGATGTCGAAAGTCTGGGTCATGGTTGCGATCCTCGGGGTTTGGCAGGGGGGCGGGACTTTATATCTAATTGTTGCGCTTGTCTCGGGGTTGGGGTGGGCCATTGGTGCATGCCGTTGGTTTTTTTGGCGTTCATCAGATCGCGCGCCGCCCGCGCGGCGCATCGCGGGCAAGCCCGGCTCCTACGTTTGTTTCGGGCCAGTCACGCCAGCACCATCACCATGTCCACCCTGGTTGTTCACTGCCGATCCGTGCAAATCACGGCAAGCCAAAAAAAAACCCGCACCAAACGGCACGGGTTTCTTTCAACTCACAGCAGCACTTACCGTTCCAGCAGGATCCGCAGCATGCGGCGCAGCGGCTCGGCGGCGCCCCACAGCAGCTGGTCGCCGACGGTGAACGCGCCCAGGTACTGGGAGCCCATGTTCAGCTTGCGCAGGCGGCCAACCGGCACGTTCAGGGTACCGGTGACGTTGGTCGGGCTCAGCTCCTGCATGCTGATCTCGCGCTGGTTCGGCACCAGCTTGACCCAGGGGTTGTGCTGGCTGATCAGGCCTTCGATGTCGGCCAACGGCACGTCCTTGTTCAGCTTGATGGTCAGCGCCTGGCTGTGGCAACGCATGGCGCCGATGCGCACGCAGATGCCGTCGACCGGGATCGGGCTCTTGAAGCGGCCCAGGATCTTGTTGGTCTCGGCCTGGGCCTTCCACTCTTCGCGGCTCTGGCCGTTCGGCAGTTCCTTGTCGATCCATGGGATCAGGCTGCCTGCCAGCGGCACACCGAAGTTTTCCGTTGGGTAGGCGTCGCTGCGCATGGCCTCGGCGACCTTGCGGTCGATGTCGAGGATGGCGCTGGCCGGGTTGGCCAGGTCATCGGCCACGGCCGCGTGGGTAGCGCCCATCTGGCGGATCAGCTCGCGCATGTTCTGCGCACCGGCGCCCGAGGCCGCCTGGTAGGTCATGGCGCTCATCCATTCCACCAGGCCGGCTTCGAACAGGCCGCCCAGGCCCATCAGCATCAGGCTGACGGTGCAGTTGCCGCCGATGTAGTTCTTGGTGCCGGCATCCAGCTGCTGGTCGATGACCTTGCGGTTGACCGGGTCCAGGACGATGACCGCGTCATCCTGCATACGCAGGCTGGAGGCGGCGTCGATCCAGTAGCCCTGCCAGCCGGCTTCACGCAGCTTGGGGAATACCTCGCTGGTGTAGTCGCCGCCCTGGCAGGTCAGAATGACGTCGAGGGTTTTCAACTCTTCAATGCTGTAAGCGTCCTTGAGCGGGGCAATATCCTTGCCTACCGCCGGGCCTTGGCCGCCGACATTGGAAGTGGTGAAAAACACCGGCTCGATAAGATCGAAGTCCTGCTCTTCCAGCATCCGCTGCATGAGCACGGAACCGACCATACCGCGCCAACCGATCAGACCTACACGTTTCATCGCAACTACACCTTTGACAAAAAAGTGGGCCGCTACTGCTGTAGCGGGCCCAAGAGATTACAGATTCCGCAGCGCCGCGACTACTGCATCACCCATTTCCTGCGTACCAACTTTCGCACAACCGTCCGACCAGATGTCGCCGGTGCGCAAGCCCTGGTCCAGCACCAGGCTCACGGCCTTCTCGATGGCGTCGGCGGCAGCCTGCTGGTTGAAGCTGTAGCGCAGCATCATCGACACCGACAGGATGGTCGCCAACGGGTTGGCGATGCCCTTGCCGGCGATGTCCGGCGCGGAACCGTGGCACGGCTCGTACATGCCCTTGTTGTTGGCATCCAGCGACGCCGACGGCAGCATGCCGATGGAACCGGTGAGCATGGACGCCTCGTCCGACAGGATGTCACCGAACATGTTGTCAGTCACGATCACGTCGAATTGCTTGGGCGCGCGCACCAGTTGCATGGCGGCGTTGTCCACGTACATGTGGCTCAGCTCGACGTCCGGGTAGTCCTTGGCCACTTCCTCGACCACTTCACGCCACAGTTGGCTGGAAGCCAGCACGTTGGCCTTGTCCACCGAGCACAGCTTCTTGCCACGCACGCGGGCCATGTCGAAGCCGACGCGGGCGATGCGGCGGATCTCGCTTTCGCTGTACGGCAGGGTGTCGTACGCCTGGCGCTCGCCGTTTTCCAGTTCGCGGTTGCCGCGCGGGGCACCGAAGTAAATGCCGCCGGTCAGTTCACGGACGATGAGGATATCCAGGCCCGCGACGATTTCCGGCTTCAGGCTGGAAGCGTCGGCCAGTTGCGGGTACAGGATGGCCGGGCGCAGGTTGCCGAACAGGCCCAGTTGCGCGCGAATCTTCAGCAGGCCGCGCTCGGGGCGAATGTCACGCTCGATCTTGTCCCACTTGGGGCCACCCACGGCGCCCAGCAGCACGGCATCGGCCTTGCGCGCCAGTTCCAGCGTCTCGTCGGCCAGGGGCACGCCGTGCTTGTCGATGGCAGCGCCACCGATCACGTCGTGCTGCAGTTCGAAGCCCAGGTTGAACTTGTCGTTGGCCAGGTTCAGCACCTTGACCGCCTCGGTCATGATTTCCGGACCAATACCGTCGCCTGGGAGAATCAGAATCTGCTTGCTCATGCTTTCCTCGATCTTTTGTTCAATTCGAAATTGCGAAACAGTCAGGCGTCGCGGAACAACCAGGGCTGGCTGGCCCGGTGCTTGCCTTCGAACGCCGCGATGGCATCGCCATCCTGCAAGGTCAGGCCGATATCGTCCAGGCCGTTGAGCAGGCAGTGCTTGCGGAACTCGTCGATTTCAAAGGTCAACACCTTGCCGTCGGCGCGGGTCACGGTCTGCGCCTGCAGTTCGATAGTCAACTGGTAGCCAGGGTTGGCCTCGACCTGCTGGAACAGCTCGTCGACCTCGGCGTCGTCGAGAATGATCGGCAACAGGCCGTTCTTGAAGCTGTTGTTGAAGAAAATGTCGGCGTAGCTGGGGGCGATGATGGTACGGAAACCGTACTCTTCCAAGGCCCATGGCGCGTGCTCGCGGCTCGAGCCGCAGCCGAAGTTCTCGCGGGCCAGCAACACGCTGGCGCCTTGATAACGGGCGTGGTTGAGCACGAAATCAGGGTTTACCGGGCGCTTGGAGTTGTCCTGGTAAGGCTGGCCCACGTCCAGGTAGCGCCATTCGTCGAACAGGTTGGGGCCGAAGCCGGTGCGCTTGATCGACTTGAGGAATTGCTTGGGGATGATCTGGTCGGTGTCGACGTTGGCACGGTCCAGAGGCGCGACGAGGCCGGTGTGCTGGGTAAAGGCTTTCATGCTGCGCTCCCTTGGATCAATTCACGGACATCAATGAAACGACCGGTCACCGCGGCGGCGGCGGCCATGGCCGGGCTCACCAGGTGGGTACGGCCACCGGCACCCTGGCGGCCTTCGAAGTTGCGGTTGGAGGTGGACGCGCAATGCTCGCCCGACTCCAGGCGGTCCGGGTTCATGGCCAGGCACATGGAGCAGCCTGGTTCACGCCATTCGAAGCCCGCTTCGAGGAAGATCTTGTCCAGGCCTTCCTTCTCGGCCTGGGCTTTCACCAGGCCCGAGCCCGGCACGACGATGGCCTGCTTGACCGTGGAGGCCACTTTGCGGCCCTTGGCGATCTCGGCGGCGGCGCGCAGGTCTTCGATCCGCGAGTTGGTGCACGAGCCAATGAACACGCGGTCCAGCTGGATATCGGTGATCGCCTGGTTGGCGCTCAGGCCCATGTACTTCAAGGCGCGCTCGATGGAGCCACGCTTGACCGGGTCGGCTTCCTTGGCCGGGTCCGGCACGTTCTGGTCAACGGCCAGGACCATTTCCGGCGAGGTGCCCCAGCTGACCTGCGGCTTGATCTGCGCGGCGTCCAGCTCTACCACGGTGTCGAACACCGCGTCTGCGTCGGACACCAGGTCTTTCCAGGCTTCGACGGCCTTGGTCCAGTTCTCGCCCTTTGGCGCGAACGGGCGGCCCTCGACGTAGGCAACGGTCTTCTCGTCCGCCGCCACCAGGCCCACGCGGGCGCCGGCTTCGATGGACATGTTGCAGATGGTCATGCGGCCTTCGATGGACAGGTCGCGAATGGCGCTGCCAGCGAATTCCATGGCGTGGCCGTTGCCGCCGGCGGTGCCGATCTTGCCGATCACGGCCAGCACGATGTCCTTGGCAGTGACGCCGAAGGGCAATTGGCCTTCCACGCGCACCAGCATGTTCTTCATTTTCTTCGCCACCAGGCACTGGGTCGCGAGCACGTGTTCCACTTCCGAGGTGCCGATGCCGTGGGCCAGGGCGCCGAAGGCACCGTGGGTGGAGGTGTGCGAGTCACCGCAGACCACGGTCATGCCGGGCAAGGTGGCGCCCTGCTCCGGGCTGATGACGTGGACGATGCCCTGGCGCACGTCGTTCATCTTGAACTCGGTGATGCCGTACTCGTCGCAGTTGTCGTCGAGGGTCTGCACCTGCAAGCGCGACACCTGGTCGGCGATGGCCTCGATGCCGCCCTTGCGCTCAGGGGTGGTCGGCACGTTGTGGTCCGGGGTGGCGATGTTGGCGTCGATGCGCCATGGCTTGCGGCCGGCCAGGCGCAGGCCTTCGAAAGCCTGGGGCGAGGTCACTTCATGGATGATGTGACGATCAATGTAGATCAGCGCCGAACCGTCGTCGCGCTGTTTGACCAAATGCGAGTCCCAGAGCTTGTCGTAGAGCGTTTTGCCGGCCATCAGACTTTCCTCATCAGTATCTTTTCTATGCCAATAACCGCTTGGCTTGTAGGGCGAATGCTAAGGGGTTACATTGGATTACTCAAATTCATAATTTTCATGCTTTGGATAACCAACAGGAATCCGAATAGATGGACCTGGCCAACCTCAACGCCTTCCTCGCCATCGCCGAATGTGGCAGCTTTTCCGGGGCCGGCGAACGCCTGCACCTCACCCAGCCGGCGATCAGCAAACGCATCGCCGGCCTTGAGCAACAACTCAATGTACGCCTGTTCGACCGCCTTGGGCGCGAAGTCAGCCTGACGGAAGCGGGGCGTGCCCTGCTGCCCCGCGCCTACCAGATTCTCAACGTGCTGGACGACACCCGCCGGGCCCTGACCAACCTGACCGGCGAGGTCGGCGGCCGCCTGACCCTGGCCACCAGCCACCACATCGGCCTGCACCGCCTGCCGCCGGTGCTGCGCGCCTTCACCAAGCGCTACCCGGACGTGGCGCTGGACATCCAGTTCCTCGATTCGGAGGTGGCCTACGAGGAAATCCTCCATGGCCGCGCGGAATTGGCGGTGATTACCCTGGCCCCCGAGCCCCATACCCTGGTACGCGCGGTGCCGGTGTGGACCGACCCGCTGGACTTCGTGGTGGCGCCCGAGCACCCGCTGGCGCTCAACGGCGCGGTGAGCCTGGCGGATATCGCCTATCATCCGGCTGTGTTCCCTGGCGGCAACACCTTTACCCACCATATTGTCCAGCGCCTGTTCGAGGCGCGGGGCCTGACGGCCAACATCGCCATGAGCACCAACTACCTGGAAACCATCAAGATGATGGTCTCCATTGGCCTGGCCTGGAGCGTGCTGCCGCGCACCATGCTCGACGACCAGGTGCGCAGCATTGCTTTGCCGGGCATTCAGCTCAGTCGCCAGCTAGGCTACATCGTGCACACCGAAAGAACGCTGTCCAACGCTGCGCGGGCCTTCATGGCCCTGCTCGACGCCGAGCCCGACACGTTAGCCGGGTAGCGCTCGGGCGCAGACGGTCTACCTTAAGGAAGCCGTAACCGCCAAAGGTCTGGTCCATGCCCAAGTCAGCTTCACGCTTTCCGCGCTTGCCGCGTATTCATGCGGCTGATCCCCAGGAGTCCGAGCAGACCTGGGAAAGCGCGCCGCAACTGCTGGCGGCGCTCAACGGCGCGCACCTGGGGGCCTGGTTCTGGGACGTGGGCAGCGGCAAGATCAGCTGGTCGCGGGGCACCCAGGCGCTGTTCGGCTTCGACCCCAGCGCGCCGCTGCCCAACGACCTGGATTACCTGGAACTGCTGCCCGAGGAAGACCGCAGCCGCACCACCCAGGCGTTCCAGGCGGTGCTGCGCGGCGAGCCGGTGGAGCAGGCCCTGCGCCACCGCATCCGCTGGCCGGACGGCAGCCTGCACTGGCTGGAAATCAGCGGCAGCCTGATCGCCGACAAGGACGGCCGCCCGCAGATGATCGGCGTGATCCGCGAAATCACCCGCCAGCGCGACCGGGAAACGGCGCTGATCAACTCGGAAAAGCGCTTCGCCACCCTCTTCCACCTCAGCCCCAACGTGGTGCTGCTGACCCGCCGCGCCGACGGCCTGATCCACGAGGTCAACCACCATTTCGAGAAGACCCTGGGCTGGGCCGCGCACCAGATCATCAACAAGACCACCGTGGAGCTAGGCCTGTGGGCCGAGCCCGAGCAGCGCCACAAGCTGCTGGAGGCCACGCGCCACACCAGCGAGCCGGTGAACATGGAGGTGCGCTTCTGCGCCAGCAGCGGCCAGGTGCACGACGGCATCCTCAGCACCCAGAACATCGAGCTTGAGGGCGACAGCTACCTGCTCAGCACCTTTACCGACACCAGCGACAACAAACGCGCCGAACAGGCGCTCAAGGACAGCCAGGAGCGCCTGGACCTGGCCCTGGACTCGGCGCAGCTGGGCACCTGGGACTGGCACATTCCCAGCGGCATGCTCTATGGCTCGGCGCGGGCGGCGCAGCTGCACGGCCTGGCGCCGGTGCCGTTCCACGAATCCTTCGAGGCGTTCTTCGAAGGCGTGCCCGACGACGAGCGCAACACCATGCGCCAGGCCTACCGCAGCCTGCGCGAGGGCCCGGCGGGCAATTACCAGATCACCTACCGCATCGCCCTGGAAAACGGCGCCTCGCGCTACATCGAGAGCCGCGCGCGGCTGTACCGCGACGACAACGGCCAGCCGCTGCGCATGGCCGGCACCCTGCTGGACATCACCGAACAGGTGGAACGCGAGCAGCGCCTGGTCAGCTCCGAAGAGAAGTTCGCCAGCCTGTTCCAGGCCAGCACCGACCCCATCTGCGTGACCCTGCAGGCCAGCGGCCAGTTCATCGAGATCAACCCCAGCTTCACCCAGACCTTTGGCTGGAGCGCCGAAGAGGTCAAGCGCCACACCGCCGACGAGCTGGGCTTCTGGCTGGACAGCGCGCAGCGCCTGCAGCGCATCGAGGAGGTGATTCGCGAGCGGGCGCTGAACAACGTCGCCGTGCAGGTGATGCACAAGAACGGCCAGGTGCTCACCTGCCTGATCTCCAGCCGCCTGATCACCGTCGACAACCAGCCCTGCGTGGTCACCACCCTGCGCGACATCACCCAGCAGCAACGGGCCGAAGCGGCGCTGAAAAGCAGCGAGGAGAAGTTCGCCAAGGCGTTCCACTCAAGCCCCGACGCCATCACTATCAGCGAGCGCGACAGCGGCCGCTACCTGGAGGTGAACGACGGTTTCTGCCGGCTCACCGGCTACAGCGGCAGCGAAGTGCTGGGGCGCAGCATCGACGACGTCGGTTTCTGGGCCGACCCGCGCCAGCAGGCCCTGCTGCTGGCCGAGCTGGAAGACAGCGGCCACGTGCACCACCGCGAGCTGATCGGCCGCAACAAGCGCGGCGAGGCGCTGACCCTGGAAGTGTCCATCGAGCCCATCACCCTCAACGAAACCCCGTGCCTGCTGCTCAACGCCCGCGACGTCAGCCAGCTGAAGAACGCCCAGGCGCAGATCCGCCACCTGGCCTACCACGACCCGCTGACCAACCTGCCCAACCGCGCGCTGCTGATGGACCGCCTGAGCCAGCAGATCGCCCTGCTCAAGCGCCACAACCTGCGTGGCGCCCTGCTGTTCCTGGACCTGGACCATTTCAAGCACATCAACGACTCCCTGGGCCACCCGGTGGGCGACACGGTGCTGAAGATCATCACCGCGCGCCTGGAGGCCAGCGTGCGCCTGGAAGACACCGTGGCGCGCCTGGGCGGCGACGAGTTCGTGGTGCTGCTGACGGGCCTGGAAGGCAACCGCGCCGAGGTCACCGCCCAGGTCCGCGAGCTGGCCGACACCCTGCGCGCGCTGCTGGCCGAGCCCATGTCGCTGGACGGCCAGCGCCTGCAGGTCACCCCCAGCATCGGCGTGGCGCTGATACCCGACCACGGCACCACCCCCGCCGACCTGCTCAAGCGCGCCGACATTGCCCTGTACCGGGCCAAGGATTCGGGGCGCAACACCACGCAGATGTTCCACAACACCATGCAGAAGGCCGCCAGCGAGCGCCTGCAGATGGAAAACGACCTGCGCATGGCCCTGGCCCGGGGCGAGCTGAGCCTGCACTTCCAGCCGCAGGTGGACGCCCGCGAGGATCGCATCGTCGGCGCCGAGGTGCTGCTGCGCTGGCACCACCCGCTGCTGGGCCAGCAATCGCCGGCGCAGTTCATCCAGGTGCTGGAGGAAAGCGGCCTGATCCTGGAAGTTGGCAGCTGGATCCTCGACGAAGCCTGCGGCGCCTGCGCGCAGCTGCTGGCCGACGGCCTGATCGACGTCAACGACTTTGCCCTGTGCGTGAACATCAGCCCGCGACAGTTCCGCCAGAACGACTTCGTCGAGCGCGTGGCCCACAGCCTCAGCCAGCACAACCTGCCCTGCACGCTGCTGAAACTGGAGATCACCGAAGGCATCGTCATCCAGAACCTGGAGGACACCATCAGCAAGATGCGCAGCCTGAAGAAGCTGGGCGTCAGCTTTGCCATGGACGACTTCGGCACCGGCTATTCGTCGCTGACCTACCTCAAGCGCCTGCCGGTGGACGCCCTGAAGATCGACCAGTCATTCGTGCGCGACGCCACCCACGACCCCAACGACGCCGAGATCGTCCGCGCCATCGTCGCCATGGCCCGCAGCCTCGACCTCACGGTGATTGCCGAGGGCGTGGAGCTGTCCGAACAGCTGGAATTCCTCGAACGGCTGGGCTGCCACCTGTACCAAGGCTACCTGCACAGCCGCCCGCTGCCGCTGGCGGAGTTCAGGCAGATGTTGATCGATGACTCACAGTGAAGCCCCGTACTACGGCTACAGGATCAGGCCGCTTGCTGGGCCGGTAGGCCCAGCAGCTGCCCCACCCGCTCGCAATCCGTCTCGCGGCGCACCAGCGCGAACAGCTCCACCGCCTCGGGGAAGGTGCGCGTCAGCATCGCCAGCCACTGCTTGAGGCGCCCCGGCGCCTGGCGCGGGGTGAGGTCGATGACGGCCTGGCGCCAGAACTCCTGCAGCAGCGGCATCAGCTCGGCCCAGGTCATGGGCGCCAGCTCGATGCCGGCCTGGGCCGCGGCGATCTGCCGGGCCAGGTCGGGGCGCGAGACCAGGCCGCGGCCGAGCATGATGTCGGGCACGCCGCTGATCTCGCGGCAGCGCCGCCAGTCGTCCACCGTCCACACTTCGCCATTGGCGTACACCGGCACCTTGACCACGTCACGCACCCGCGCCACCCACTCCCAGTGGGCCGGCGGCTTGTAGCCGTCGACCTTGGTGCGGGCGTGCACCACCAGCACCTCGGCACCACCCTCGGCCAGCGCCTCGGCGCACACCAGGGCGCCGTCGGGGCTGTCGAAGCCCAGGCGCATCTTGGCGGTCACCGGAATATGCGCCGGTACGGCACGGCGCACTTCGCAGAGGATGTTGTTGAGCAGCTCCGGCTCCTTGAGCAGCACCGCCCCGCCGCGGGACTTGTTGACGGTCTTGGCCGGGCAGCCGAAGTTCAGGTCGATGACCGGCGCGCCGAGGCTCACCGCCAGGGCCGCGTTGTCGGCCAGGCAGATGGGGTCCGAGCCCAGCAGCTGCACGCGCATCTGCGTGCCGGCGGGGGTCACGCAGCCGCTGGCCAGCTCCGGCGCCATTTTGTGGAACACCGCGGGCGGCAGCAGCATGTCGTTGACGCGAATGAACTCGGTGACACACCAGTCGATACCGCCGACACGGGTCAGCACGTCACGCAGGATGTTGTCGACCAGGCCTTCCATGGGGGCCAGGGCAATGTGCATGGGGAATCTCGGGGAAGGAAGGAAGAAAATTGCGCGCATTGTAACCTGTGGGAGCTGGCTTGCCAGCGAGCTTTTGAGGCCGCCGAAAAGCTCGCTGGCAAGCCAGCCCCCACAAGGTCAGAGGGCAGTCATCAAGGCAGGGCCATAGCCGTCGATGAACTCCGGCGGCATGCGCTTGGGCTTGCCGCTGGCCAGGTCAATGCAACAGAAGGTGGTGTGGGCGCGCAGCAGCGTCACCCCGTCCCTGGGGCGAATCAGCTGGAAGCGCCGGGTCATCTTCAGGCGCTGGTCGGACTCGACGATCCAGGTGGCCATCTGCAACTCGTCATGTTCATAAGCAGCGGCCAGGTAGTCGATTTCATGGCGCACCACCGCCATGGCCCGGTTCAGCCGCCGGTATTCGGCCAGGTCCAGCCCCAACCGCTGGGAATGGCGCCAGGCGCAGCGTTCCAGCCAGGTCACGTACACCGCATTGTTGGCGTGCCCCAATCCATCGATATCCTCGGCACCGACGCTCAGGTCGATGACAAAGGGCGTTGCCAAATCCCAATTCATGCGCGCACTCGCTCCTGCTCAATGGGCAAAACGCGAGTCTAGCGCACCCTCACGCCGATTGCCGTGCCGGCTGGTGACGCAGCAGGCCCAGCACGCCGTCGATCAGTTGCGGGTCGGCCAGCACGCGCTGGTGCCCGCCCTCGGGCAACAGCAGCAGACGGCTGCCGAACCAGGCCTGGTGAATCGACTGCGCCTCGGCGGCCGGCACCAGCGGATCATCGCTGGCGTGGACTATCAGCCCAGGCATGTCCAGCTGGTAGCGGCTGACGTCCAGCTGCGCGGCGGCGATGCCCACGGTGCGCTCCACCTGGCGGATGAACGCCGAACGCGCCCGCGCCGGCAGCCCCACGTGGGCGGCGAAATTGCGCAGCATGCCGAGGATACGCGCCGGCGCCGAGACGCTCACCAACACTTCGGCCTTGAGCCCCCACTGGCTGGCCAGCAGCGCCGCAGCGCCGCCCATGGAGTGGCCGATTACCGCACGCAGCGGCGGCAGTTCGGCGGCCGCTTCCAGCAGGGCATGGGCAAACAGCACCACATGGGCCTGGCTGCCACGGGAACGACCATGCCCTGGCCCTTCCAGGGCCACCACGCTATAGCCGGCCTGCAGCAGCGCCTCGATCAACGTCGCGAACTGCGTGGGCCGGCCTTCCCAGCCGTGCATCAGCAGCACCGTGGGGCCCTGCCCCCAGCGCAGCACCGAGAGGCCGAAGCGCAGGGTCACGCGCTCGGCGCGCGCCAACAGCGGCAGCTCCCAGGCCCGTGGCGGCAGCGTGCGGGGGTGCATGAAGGCCAGGCGCATGCGCGCGGCGATCTGCCGTGGGGCCAGGTGGCCGAGGGTCTGGTTGACGCCGCGAACCCAGGTGAGCGTGGTCATGGTTGCACTCCCAGCGTTAGCGCACCGCGGCCTTGGCCGCGCGCAGGATACGGTCGGACAGTTCGGTCTGGCCCAGGGCACGCCCCAGGGCCAAGCCACCAATCATCAGGGCCAGGTCGGCCAAGGCCTTGTCGGTGTCCTGGGGGTTGTCGGCCAATTGGCCAACCAACAGCTGCACATGCTCGGTGAGCACCTCGCGAAAGGCCTCGGGCAGCCGCCCCATCTCGCCCAGCGCGGTGGGCAGCGGGCAGGCGCGGTCTTCGGCGTCACGGTGGTTGCGCGACAGGTAATAGCGCGCCATCAGCGCGCGGCGCTCTTCACCGGGCAGGTTGGGGTCGACCTGTTCGAGCAAGGCCCGGCGCTGGCCCAGCAGCTGGCTGAAGGCTTCGAGCATCAGCGCGTCCTTGCTGTCGAAATGGGCGTAGAAGCCACCGACGGTCATGCCGGCGGCGCCCATCACTTCACTGACGCTGGGGTCGGCCACGCCGCGCAGGATCATGGCCCTGCGCGCCGCCTCGAGGATTTTTTCGCGGCTCTGGGCTTTCTTGTCAGCCATGGGGCACCTCCGAATATTATGGAGGTAATATTATGCTCGTAATATTTTTCCGCAAGGCGTTCGCCGTGCCACTGGTCGGCGGATCAAAAAGGAGGGAGGTTAAATCGCAGACAAACAAAAGGCCCATTCAACCAGTGAATGACTGTGACACGGACGGTCTAGCACTCTGGCCCGAGAGGCCCTATATTCGGGGCTCCTAGCAAATTCAGAATGTGCCACAGAGGCTAAAACGCCCAGCATTCTGCGCTGCGCGCCCCTGACCTGTGCATGTGACACGTGCCCCGGAGATCGTATGTCGTTCATAAGCCGCCGAGATGGTCGGTACAGCTACCGCCGCAGATTCCCGACTGAAGTGGCGGCACTAGTCGGGCGGAGCGAGTACCGCAAAGCACTGGGCACAGCAGACCGCACCGAGGCGCTCAAGCTGGCGCGGGCAGTTTCAGTTGAGTTTGACCGCGTGTGCGCTGAAGCGCTCGCCTCCGCACCTAAGGATCTGCCAGTGACCCGCCGTGAGTCGCGGGACGTACCAGAAACTGGTACCGCCCTGGAAGTGCTCCGGAATCTTGACGCCGTGGTGCGGGCCTTTACCGTCGACATCGTTGAACGGATGCAGTCGCCCGGCTGGCAGAAGGAACTGGAGTGGCGCCGGGTAGCCCTGAAGGCTCACGCTGAAGGACAGATGCCGCCCGGTGTGCAGATGCATCCCTTGACCGCCAGAGCGGCGCTAAGGGCCTTGGACGGCATCGAAAGCGGCGCCCCTGTACCTTTGCACTCCGTTCCACCTGAAACGCCTGGAGAGCCCCAAAAGCATGAGGAATTGCCGGGAATCGCCCGCAACGCTGAGGCGTTCGCCGGTGTGCTAGCGGAGTACTGTGCTGGCGTGGGCCCTGGCCGGGCCAACAAAGTACGAAATCTCTCTGAGCGCGTACTGAGGTGGCCGAGCAGCCCGGATGCCCAGATTGAACGGATCATGCAGTACTGCGCTGAGAAACTGGAAGGCGGGGGCAAGCCCTCCTCGGTGCATTCCGATGCCGCCGCCCTTGTCACGGTGCTCCGCCGTGTTCCCGGCTGGGCTGGACTTGCATTGCCAAAAGGCGGCAGCGTGGCCAAAGCGGTGCGCTCAGGTGCGGGAATGGGTAAGGATCAACGGGACTCGATCCCACTCAAGCAAATGCTGGAGGTGCACGCGGCCATCAAGGAGAAGGCCCCGGCGCATCACCCGGCTGCTGTTCTATTGGCGCGGTACGGGCTACGCCCTGGCGAGCTTCTCCAGGAGGGCCCCGAGGCCCTGAGCGAACGTACTGACGTGTTCGGAAGTCGGCAGTTGGTGTTCAAGGCGGGACTGAGTGGCGGTAAGAACGCTGCCGCCCGCAGAGACCTACCAGTGCACGAACTGGACGCCCCGCTGTTCCGCGCAGTGCTCGCAGGCCTTGAGCTGCCACCGGACTGGACCCGGCAAGATCGTGACCGGCGAGTGCGCCAGCGTGTGACGAACCTGTCCCGAGTGTTCCGCCGCTTCCTGGGCGACAGTTCAACCTTGACGCTGTATAGCCAGCGGCATACCTGCGCCGACCTGCTCCGGTCCGTGCAAGCCACTGCGGAGGAGATTGGCGGCATCCTGGGACACACCCCAGCAGGATCAAAGGCCACGAGCATCTACGGCGGGAGCCAGCCCCTGGACCGCCCACGTGGACTACTGTCTGCCGTCCGCGCCCTAATTCCTGACTGAAGAAACGAACTTGGCACTGCCTGCATTCACAGCCGAAGCAAGCCTGAGCAACGCGATTTCCTGCCTGAATCGGGCCGGTTCCAGTGCACCGCTGAAAGCCGCGTGCTAGAGGCCCTGCGGCGGGATTCTGCGTTTAGATCCACACCTATAGAAAGAGGGCTAGGCAACGGGCGTGTGTTTGACGTCCTACCTATTAGGAGAGCAGGGAAGGCAACGCCCTGAGCAATGAATCGACACCTTATAGAGAACGGGAGCCAGCGCCCCGGACAGTACAGAACCAGCACCAGCACCGTGGAGGGCTGAATACAGAGGAGATAGACATGACAGATTTCAATGCAGGCCTTGAGCTGCCCACGATGCTCGAAGACCCCACAGCAGGTATGAACAGGCAGCAGCTTATGTGGTGGGAGGGCTGGACGGCGGGCCGGGAGATAGACCAGCAGGCGTACCAGCAAATCCCGTCGTACAAGGCTGCTGCCGATGCCTGGCGGAAAGCGAACGGCAAACCATCCGAAACGTACTGGCAGATGCAGATTCGGCATCGCCAAGAGAAACGTGAAAACCTAGCTTCGAGTGGCCTCCTGCCTGAGCGTGTGACTGGTAATGAGGTTCAAGAGTACATCGGCAAGGGCTTGGCGGACCTAGAAGCTGGCCGCCGCCCGAATGTCACAGGCTATATGCGAGACCGCGGATGCACTGAGAGACACGTCCGCGCGGTGCAGCAGCGCGACACCTCTAAACAGAACGCCAGCGCGCTGGAGCAGCACGCACAGCACCCCGTTTTGAAACTGATAGCCGAGCACGGCAAGGTAACTGACATGCACACCGGAACCGTAACCCGATCCCTACGCAAGGTCGGCGAACAGTACACCCTGGCGCAGCGCGTGGCCGCATTGGAGGCGCGCCTCTCTGCGCTGGAGCATCGCCACGAGTTGGAGGATGCGGGGGTGGATCTGCGTGCGGAAGCCGTTCGGCTGCACAAGCAGAATGCCCTGGGCTACAAGGCAATCGCAAAGCGCCTTGGCGCCAGCCCTTCCTCTGTCCGCAACTGGATCAAGGCTGACGCTAAGCTGTAAGTATTCTCTACTACTACGTAGTAGGTAGTAAAACGGGTGCCAAGGGTGCCAAATTGGCACCCTGAATTCGACCAAACTCTAAGGGTATTCCCGTACCTATTCTCTCTGGAGCGATCACATGACTAGCATCACCCTGCCAGACGGCACCCAGCTAATCGACGACTCCCTGCTGTACCACGACCATCAAGCGCGCTACCTCGCAGCAGTTGAAGGCCGAACGCCTGCCGAGATCGCTGAGGAGCTACAAGAGCCCCTCGAGAGTGTTCAACGTTGGATTGCGGCCTGCCCTTACGAATCCCCAGAGGATTATTGGCTGCGGCGATACCGGGAAGGTACACACTTGCAAGACCTCGACGAGTACTGATTCACCGCTGCACTGTTCCTGCCGCTGCCCGGTTTGGTCGCTGGGCAGCAGCCGCTGGTGACGCCTGACTCTCGGCGGGCACCAGCGGCTGTACCTACCGGCTGTATCTCCCGGAAGCCTCCCGCGCTTCCCTGTTCGACCACCGCAGCTCCCCGCTGCGCATAATCAGAACCCGCCTAAATCACTGGGATTTCCGGGCGATTTCCTGCGCGCGTTCAAAACCCATCCTGACCTACCGGGTACGGCCTTGCGCCGTTCTGTGCGCCCGTGCGCCCGTCATTTAGGTTCCCCATTGGAGGTAACAACTATGAGAACTGAATCTGTAACCAGAATCCCGCCAGCGTTCCGCCCTGGCCTGCTTCTGGATGAACACCGTCTCGCGGCTGCCGCGGCCCGAGAAGCGGCCCAGCAGTACGCCCGCGAGAACCTGCGGCTGGACTTTGCGGACGCGCAGTACTGGCGCGCCCTGGCCGGTGCCGCTGGTGTTCGCCTGCCCGCCTGGTACGTCCCCAGCACCGGCAGCGGCGTCCGCAAGTTCTGCGGCCGACTGGGCCTGACGCTGGCTGACCTCGAAGCCGCATCCGGGTGCTGCACATACCGAGAGTTCGCCGCACTCAATCCCGCCTGGCCGATGTGGGCTGTCGTGGGATTGTTGCTAGAGGCGCGCGCCGAGCGCACCGCCATGAACCGCACTAACCACTGAGGAGACTGTATGGGCCGTAAATCGAATATCTCGTATCAAGAGCGCGAACGCCTGGTGTACCTCACCAGCCAGATTCGCCGAGACACCCGACCATCTGTGAAGCAGCGCTACCTCGCTGAGATCGACAGCATGCTCGCCGGAAAGGAGTTGACCAGATCTGATCTGGCCCTCGCCGCGTTCTACACGGGCAACTCCGGTCAGAGCGCCGAGGACGTCGAGGTGTCCGCCTCCCTCGCGCATGCGTACCGGAACAGCCCTGCTGAATAACCGCTTGATCATCCCGGCATCCGCCGTGGTTAACCTTCTAAGGAGTACCCATGTCAAATATCCCAACCCCGAAATCCCAACCCCTTGTTGTCTCGGCGTACGCGGCGCACTTCAGCGACTCGGATCTGCTGGCCCCCATCGGCGCGGGGGCTGTACTTGCAATGTCCTCGGGCGTCGGCACCCGCGCACCGAACGTGGTGCGTGCACCCAGCCTGGAGGATACCCTCGCGGCCATTGCCCTGGTATCAGCAGCCAAGACCCTGGACGACCTGCCACCGCGCACTGATCGCGTCGGGGGTGTGCCCCTGGATGAGCCAGTGACCGCACGCCTGCGCGCCAATGGCACACGCCTGAGCGAACAACTGCGCCAGGCGGTAGACGGCAATATCCACTCCGCTGCGGATCTGGAGTACGCCCTTCGTGTGTTCGCCAGCCATGCCCTGCGCAGTCTGGCCCTGGACCGGCACCGCGACCTGGCAAGCCAGGCCCGCACCGCAGCCGCGCAGGTGAATACCGACCGACAAGGCGCCATCCGGGAGGCTGTACTGGGCGAGGTTGCCGCTATCAAGGCCCGTCGCCGACTGACCTCCGGTGAGTTCGAGTACCTGCTAGAGCTGATCGACGCCGACCGCTGCACCATGGCGCAGAATCTCGTCGGCCCTGATGTCGATGTTGCCGCCCTGGCCGCTGGCCGTGGTACGGACTGGCGCGCCCTCTGCGCGGACTGGGCTGACGTTTGCACTACCCGTGGCGTGGTCACTTTCGATGCCGACCGCGACGCCGCTGGTAACGTATCGTACCTGATCGAAGTACGCCCCGGCGAAGGCTGGACCCTGTGCCTGTTCGTAGATCAGGCCTGGATTCCGGTGGAAGCCTCGGACCTGGGCAAGGCACGCGCCTTGGCAGACCGCCAGCACGTTATGGCGTGCCGGGCTGAAGCAGCGAAACCAGCCCCAGCGCTGCGCAAGGTGTTCCCCGATGCCCTTGCGGGGCTGGTGTGAACTCCGGTTCACAGGATGTGCCTGCGCTCCGGCGCGGGCAGCACCCTAGCACCGCCGACTTGAGGCGGATGCGCCTCGGGTATCCGGGGTACAACGACCGGCTCAGGAGCATGCGCGCCGCCAGCCCTGCCCGGTACGCCGCAGTGATGGCTGGCGCCAGGACGTTCTCAGAGGCCGGCTGGTGCTGTTTAAAGTGCGGAGGGGCCGAACGGTACACCCGGAACCTGGCGTGCCGTGGATGCGCAACCAAGCGGCCGGCGACGGTGTTCCGCGCACTTCCTGGCGTTGGCTCGGTGTACACACCAACCAGCGCGGCAGCTAGTGAAGACTGGCAGCGGCGGCATCAGCGTGTGCAGTGGCTCGCCGATCAGCGGCAGACGCTATCACGCCTGGGGCCCCTTCACTGCGGGCCGTACAGCCTCACCGGGGGCCGTGTGCTGCGTGCTGGCAGCGTTGCCCTGGACACTGAGCCTCTGATGCTGGCTGTGCAGGCGCTGCTGTCCGGCGACCGTGCGGAGTCTGAGGCAGCAATGCGTCCGCTCCTGAAGCAAGACCGGGACTTGGCCCTGTGCGTCCGTGCTGTGGCCACCGCCCTTGCTGGGCATAAACCGAATCATCAAATGAATTGAGCCTGCCCCTCTGGGCGGGCCTGGAGGAATTATGAAAGCTCGAATCAACAAGGCTGTGCTGGCGTCCATGCAGGATGCGTTCATTCCCGATCTCGCCTCACCGTCCGGCCTGCGCTGGAAGCGTTGGAACGGTGCAACTGGCGTCCGGTCTCGTGAAGCTGGGGACGTGGCTGGTGGCGTGACCACAAGCGGCGTGTACGTGGTATCGCTCGGTGGGCAGAAGTACCTGACGTGGGAGGTGCTGGTGCAGCTGCATCGCGCCCAGCATCGCGGGGTGTCGGTATGACGCGCCGGGCAAGAGGCGCCGCAGCCCGTCGCAGTGCTCAACCTGAAGTGCGGTGCATCTGGGACCAGTTCCGCCTGGACGACGCCAGCCCATCCGGCCTGACGCACGTTATTAAAGCGGGCTGGCTCGGGGACATGCGAGGCCCGAAGGCTGGGTATCCGCGCGAGGTGGATTACCCGCATGATAACCCCATGAAGGGGCAGTGCACGTTCCCGCCGAGCTGGACCATCCCTGTTCTTGTCGGATACGAGGGCGAAGACCTGGGCGGGTTCAGTCGCTGGGATCCGGTGCTTGAGCCGGTAGAGGCTGGCGTAGTGCGCGCCATCCTTAGGGAACATGCCGAGGAAATCCGGCTTATTCAGGCGTTGGAGCGGCACCTGGGAGTGGCCTAAGGCCGCTTCCCTATTGCGGTTTTTAGCCCTGAAACTCCGGTCTAACTCTTGGTTTCGTCACGCCTGGGCATGCACCCTGCCCGGTGGGTTTTTGAATTGAGATTTTATTTTGTGCAGCCGAGCCGGTCCCCTGGACTCCAAGAAGCCGAACGCCCCCGTGCCGGGTCGCCGCCTGCCGGATAAGCGAGGCGGCGACGTGTTCACATGCCTATCTACTTTTGCTGGACGGCGTACACCACTAGCTGCCATTCAATCTTCCCGGCACCGGGTGCGTGCTGTCGGTGGTTCTGAGGCGGTAAACGGTGTGTTGCCGCAATACCAATCTCATCACCGCACGCCGTACAGCGATAAATACCTGCATGTGGGGCTTCAACTCCCGGCGCGTGCTTCTTATCAAACTCAGCGCTATCGGACGTTCCCAAAAGGTTTCCATGTTTATAAAGCGCCATCGTTGCTCCTCCTGTAGTGGCCAAATGAGGTTAGTCGCTTTGTGCCATCACGCAAGGCTCATAAGGTACACCCTGTGAGCCACTCGTCGGTCTAGCTCAATCGCTAGCTCAAACGTGTTGACTTGCACTGAGCCACCCACGAATATGTGAGCTATAGGTTCTGAGCCACTCGGACCACTACAACGGGTAACACTCATGGCAATTATCGGATACGTACGGGTTTCAACGAGCGACCAAAGTGTAGAGGCGCAGAAGCATGCCCTTGGTGAGATGTACGCGGTTAGCGACTGGTACGAGGATGTGGGCGTATCCGGCGCTGTGAAGGCGCTAGAGCGTCCGGGCTTTGCTGCACTGGTGGCGTACGTTCGGAAGGGTGACACGCTGGTGGTAAGCGCTGTAGACCGCCTTGGGCGAGATACTCTGGACGTACTCAGTACCGTCGAGGTGCTACAGGGTAAAGGCGTGAGCATCATCAGCAAGCGCGAGGGTTTCGATCTAAGCACAGCGATGGGCAAGGCCATGCTGACTATGCTCACCGCTGTAGCCGAACTAGAACGCTCGAACATCAAAGCACGGCAGATGGCTGGGATTGAACGAGCAAAGGCTGAGGGGCGCGCCCTAGGTCGGGTTAAGACGATACCCGATGCAGAAGTGGCTATGTGGCGCAGAGAGCAGAGCGCGAGCATTGCCCAGACGGCGGCACACTTCGGCATCAGCCCAGCGTCGGTGAAGCGTGCATGCTCAATCAAGCATGCCATGGCGGACGATAGTGGGTTGATCTGAGCCGGTACTCTGCCATGGCCGGCGCTGTCGGTGCGTGTGCTTGCCCGAGGCGCCTACCCCTGTGCACCCGCTGTACCAACGAAGCGGCGGGACGGGATTTCAGGAAGTGCCAGATTCCGGGGCGCGCTAAAAACCCCTGTGCACCGGGTGTAAATAACGGGATCAAATTGAAGTTCTGGAGATTCAGGCGGGATTCTGGATGTACCACACGTCGGATGCGCACGGTGTGGGCAGATGCCACTGAATTGGCTGGAAGCCTTGATTTACGGGGCTTTGCGCCCTGTAAAAACAAAAGGCTCAATTCAACCAGTGAATGAGCCTTAAAAATCCCGCAGAGCGGGTAAATCGTGGCGTCCCCTAGGGGACTCGAACCCCTGTTACCGCCGTGAAAGGGCGGTGTCCTAGGCCACTAGACGAAGGGGACGCAAAACCTTCGAGCAAGTTCGTTTTCACGAACCCTGGCAAATTGGTGGAGCTAAACGGGATCGAACCGTTGACCTCTTGCATGCCATGCAAGCGCTCTCCCAGCTGAGCTATAGCCCCAAATTTATCGTCTTGCGACGCGACAGCCCGTTACACGTGCCGTCACTTAAAAACAAAAGGCTCATCCAAAAGGCGAATGAGCCTCAAAATTCCCGCAGAGCGGGCAAATCGTGGCGTCCCCTAGGGGACTCGAACCCCTGTTACCGCCGTGAAAGGGCGGTGTCCTAGGCCACTAGACGAAGGGGACGCAAAACCTTCGAGCAAGTTCGTTTTCACGAACCCTGGCAAATTGGTGGAGCTAAACGGGATCGAACCGTTGACCTCTTGCATGCCATGCAAGCGCTCTCCCAGCTGAGCTATAGCCCCAAATTTATCGTCTTGCGACGCAGCGACCGTACAACATCGCTAGTTTTAAATGGCGTCCCCTAGGGGACTCGAACCCCTGTTACCGCCGTGAAAGGGCGGTGTCCTAGGCCACTAGACGAAGGGGACAAAACCTTCTTACCAAGATCAGTCTGGATCTGATCTGACCGAAGTCAAACAACGACTTCAGGCCTTGGAATTTGGTGGAGCTAAACGGGATCGAACCGTTGACCTCTTGCATGCCATGCAAGCGCTCTCCCAGCTGAGCTATAGCCCCACAATCTTCAGCGCTTCGCATTTCTGCGTGTTGCTGTGTGGACGGGGCGCATATTAAGACCGGATCGAAGGGCTGTCAAACTTATTTTTGAAAAAATTCAAAAAATTTTTCCAGCAATACAACCACTTACCGACGAAACAGGCGCCCTGCCCCGGTTTTGCTGGGGCAAGGGCGGTGCAGATGTGGGAGCTGGCTTGCCAGCGAGCTTTTCAGGGCAACAAAAGCTCGCTGGCAAGCCAGCTCCCACAAGGTGGGGGAACCCCCACCTTGTGGATGGAATCAGGCAATGCTGCCCAGCAGCTTTTCCCATTCCTTGTTTTCTTTCTTCGACACACCACCCAGCAGGTCCAGGGCCTGGCGCAAGCGGAAGCGCGTCAGGTCCGGGCCGAGGATTTCCATGGCGTCGAGCACCGACACCGAGCTGGCCTGGCCAGTGATGGCGGCGAACATCAGCGGCATGGCGTCGCGCAGCTTCAGCTCCAGGGCCTCAACCACCGCCTGGATGGTGGCGGTGATGCGGTCTTTTTCCCAGGTGCGCAGGGATTCCAGCTTCCACAGGATCAGTTGCATTACCTGGCGCACCTGGTCGGCCGAGAGCTTCTTGTGCTCGAACAGCTTGGCGTCCAATTGCAGCGCGCCGGCGAAGAAGAAGCCGCCCAGCGGGGCGATCTGGCTGAAGGTCTCGACGCGGCCTTGCACGTGCGGCGCGATCTTCATCATGTAGTCAGGGTTGAACGCCCACTTCTGCACGCGCGCGGCGAACTCTTCCACCGGCAGGTCGCGCAGCCACTGGCCGTTGAGCCAGCTCAGCTTCTCGATGTCGAAGATCGGCCCGCCCAGGGACACGCGCGACAGGTCGAAGTGCTCGACCATCTCGGCCAGCGAGAACTTCTCGCGCTCGTCGGGCATGGACCAGCCCATGCGGCCCAGGTAGTTGAGCATGGCCTCGGGCATGAAGCCCATGCGCTCGTAGAAGGTCACCGAGGTCGGGTTCTTGCGCTTGGACAGCTTGCTCTTGTCCGGGTTGCGCAGCAGCGGCATGTAGCACAGCACCGGCTGTTCCCAGCCGAAGTACTCGTACAGCTTGATCAGCTTGGGTGCCGACGGCAGCCACTCTTCGCCACGCAGCACGTGGGTGATGCCCATCAGGTGGTCGTCGACCACGTTGGCGAGGAAGTACGTCGGCAGGCCGTCGGTCTTCATCAGCACTTGCATGTCCATGCGGTCCCACGGGATCTCGACGTCGCCGCGCAGCATGTCCGGCACCACGCACACGCCTTCGGTCGGCACCTTCATGCGGATCACGTGCGGTTCGCCAGCCGCCAGGCGGGCCGCCACTTCTTCCTTCGACAGCAGCAGCGCGCGGCCGTCGTAGCGCGGGGTCTCGCCGCGGGCCATCTGCTCGGCGCGCATATGGTCCAGTTCTTCGGCGGTGCAGAAGCACGGGAAGGCGTGGCCCATGTCCACCAGCTGCTGGGCGTACTGCTTGTAGATGTCGCCGCGCTCGCTCTGCCGGTACGGGCCGTGCGGGCCGCCTACGTCCGGGCCTTCGCTCCACTCGATGCCCAGCCAGCGCAGGGCGTCGAAGATCTGCTGTTCCGACTCGCGGGTGGAACGCAGCTGGTCGGTGTCTTCGATGCGCAGGATGAACTCGCCGCCATGCTGTTTGGCAAAGCAATAGTTGAACAGGGCAATGTAGGCCGTGCCGACATGGGGGTCGCCGGTGGGCGATGGCGCGATACGCGTACGAACGGTCATGAAAGGTCTCGAGCAGAGTGAATCAAAGGGCGGATGTTAGCAGGCCCGGCACGTGGTGCTCCAGCAATGCGCCACATTACCGGCTATCAACGGCATGATTGCCGCTTGCCGGCCCCCTTGCCCCGCCCGATCATCACCCCCTGGCACCCTGCCCCACCTTTTCGACGGATCGACCATGCCTGCGCCGCTCAAACGCCGACTGCTTATTTTCGCCACCCTGGTCCTGCTGATCGCCGCGGGCTTCCTCGCCCACTGGTGGTTCAAGGGCCGCTTCTTCGAAAGCACTGACAACGCCTACGTGCAGGGCGAGATCACCCGGGTGTCCAGCCAGCTGACGGCGCGCATCGACCAGGTGCTGGTGCAGGACAACCAGCACGTGCGCCAGGGCGACCTGCTGGTGACCCTGGAGGCCGCCGACTTCCAGTTCGCCGTGGAGCGCGCCCAGGCCACCCTCGACACCCGCCAGGCCGAACGCCTGCAGGCCCAGAGCAAGCTGGCCCAACAGGGCAGCCTGATTGCCTCGGCCGAGGCCCAGGTGGCCGCCAGCCAGGCGACCCTGGGGCGCTCGCAGATCGACCTGAACCGCGCCGAAGCCCTGCGCAAGCCCGGCTATGTCTCCGAGGAACGCGTCACCACCCTGTCGGCCGACACCCGCGTGGCCCACTCCCAGGTCAGCAAGGCCCAGGCCGACGTGCAGGGCCAGCGCCAGCAGGTCAACGCCCTGAACGCCGAGATCAAGCGCCTCGACGCACAGATCGCCACTGCCCGCACCGACCTGGCCCAGGCCCAGCTAAACCTCGCCCGCGCCCAGGTGCACGCGCCCATCAGCGGCATGATCGGCCAGCGCGCCGCACGCCCCGGCCAGGTGGTGCAGGCCGGTGCCTACCTGCTGTCCATCGTCCCCGACGAGGATATCTGGGTGCAGGCCAACTTCAAGGAAACCCAAATCGGCCACATGCAGCCCGGCCAGGCCGCGCGCCTGACCTTCGACAGCTTCCCCGACCAGCCTATCGATGCCCGCGTCGACAGCCTGTTCGCCGCCTCGGGCGCGCAGTTCAGCCTGCTGCCGCCGGACAACGCCACCGGCAACTTCACCAAGGTGGTGCAGCGCATCCCGGTGAAGCTGACCTTCGCCGCGGACAACCCGCTGCACGGCAAGGTGCGCCCGGGCATGTCAGTCACCGTCAGCGTCAACATCGCCGATGGCCGGTGATCAACTGCTGCGCCCGGTGGGCGAACCCACCCGGCGCGACTGGATCGCGGTGATGAGCGTGATGCTCGGCGCCTTCATGGCCGTGCTCGACATCCAGATCACCAACTCCTCGCTCAAGGACATCCAGGGTGCGCTGTCGGCGACCCTGGAGGAAGGCTCGTGGATCTCCACCTCGTACCTGGTGGCCGAGATCATCATGATCCCGCTCACCGCCTGGCTGGTACAGCTGCTGTCGGCGCGGCGCCTGGCGGTGTGGGTGTCGCTGGGCTTCCTGGCGTCGTCGCTGCTGTGCTCCATGGCCTGGAACCTGGAAAGCATGATCGTCTTCCGCGCCATGCAGGGCTTCACCGGCGGCGCGCTGATACCGCTGGCCTTCACCCTGACGCTGATCAAGCTGCCCGAGCACCACCGCGCCAAGGGCATGGCCATGTTCGCCATGACCGCCACCTTCGCGCCCTCCATCGGCCCCACCCTGGGCGGCTGGCTGACGGAGAACTTCGGCTGGCAGTACATCTTCTACATCAACGTGCCGCCCGGCCTGCTGATGATCGCCGGGCTGCTGTACGGCCTGGAAAAAAAGGCGGCGCACTGGGCGCTGCTGAAAAGCACCGACTACGCCGGCATCCTCACCCTGGGCGTGGGCCTGGGCTGCCTGCAGGTGTTCCTGGAAGAAGGCCACCGCCAGGACTGGCTGGAGTCCACCGAGATCGTGGTGCTGGCGGTCATCGCCTTGCTCAGCCTGATCACCTTCGTGATCCTGCAGGTGTCGCGCGCCAACCCGCTGATCAACCTGGGCATCCTGCGCAACCGCAACTTCGGCCTGTCGAGCATCGCCAGCCTGGGCATGGGCGTAGGTCTGTATGGCTCGATCTACCTGCTGCCGCTGTACCTGGCGCAGGTGCAGAACTACAACGCGCTGCAGATCGGCGAGGAGATCATGTGGATGGGCCTGCCGCAGCTGGTGCTGATCCCGCTGGTGCCGCAGCTGATGAAGATCATCTCGCCGAAGATTCTCTGCACCCTGGGCTTTGGCCTGTTCGGCCTGGCGAGCTTTTCCTCCGGGGTGCTGAACCCGGACTTCGCCGGCAGCCAGTTCAACCAGATCCAGATCATCCGCGCCCTGGGCCAGCCGCTGATCATGGTGACCATCTCGCTGATCGCCACCTCTTACCTGCAACCCCAGGACGCGGGCTCGGCATCGAGCCTGTTCAACATCCTGCGCAACCTGGGCGGCGCCATCGGCATCGCCCTGCTGGCGACACTGCTGGATGCGCGCACCAAGGTGTACTTCGATTATTTGCGCGAGTCAGTGGTGCCGGGCAACCCACAGGTGGCCGAACGCCTGGGGCAGCTGGGCGAGCGGCTGGGCAGTGACACGGGGGCGCTGGGGCGCCTGAGCGAGATCGTGCACCAGCAGGCGCTGATCATGGCCTACAACGATGCGTTCCACTGGGTGGGGTTGGGGTTGGGGATTGCGATGGTGGCAGTGATGTTGACCAGGGCGTTGCCCAAAGGCGCGACGGCGGGCGCGGCGCATTGAGCTGAAATCGATTCGCCTGTATCGCGACCAAGGTCGGCTCCTACACCGTAGGAGCCGACCTTGGTCGCGATGGGCGCGCCACGATTCAGCCGCGGTGCAGCTTGCTCATCAACTCCGCCTCGGCCTGTGTCAGGCCGCAGGACTGGGTCAGCTCGTCGACGCTGGCGCCCATGCCCACCAGGCGCGCGGCCTGGGCGAAGGACAGGCTGGAAGGGTCACGCTGCTCCAGCATGCTCAGCTTGTCCGGCAGCGGCGCCACCACGGCGCGCAACTCGTGCAGGTCTTCACCCATGCGCACGGTGCCGTTCTGGTAATCCTCGACGCGGCGCGCCAGGTCCTTGATGCGCTGGTCGCGAATGGCATCGCCGGCCGCCTGCTGGGCAGCGATTTCACGCTGCCCGCGGATGTTGCCCAGCAATACCGCGAGCGTGGCCACCCACAACACGGCCAGCACGATGACGCCTACCTCTAGAATCAATCAGATGCTCTCCAGCTCGGACCACTCTTCCTCGGTCATCATCTTGTCCAGTTCCACCAGGATCAGCAGCTCGCCGTTCTTGTTGCACACGCCCTGGATGAACTTGGCCGATTCCTCGTTGCCCACGTTCGGCGCGGTTTCCACTTCCGACTGGCGCAGGTATACCACTTCGGCGACGCTGTCGACCAGGATGCCGACCACTTGCTTGTCGGCCTCGATGATGACGATGCGGGTGTTGTCGCTGACGTCAGCCGGCATCAGGCCGAAGCGCTGGCGGGTGTCGATCACGGTGACCACGTTGCCGCGCAGGTTGATGATACCCAGCACGTAGCTGGGGGCGCCTGGCACCGGGGCGATCTCGGTGTAGCGCAGTACTTCCTGCACCTGCATCACGTTGATGCCGTACGACTCATTATCCAGGCGAAAGGTTACCCACTGCAGAATAGGATCTTCGGAACCTTGTGCAGACGACTTCTTCATACCCCTAACCTCTCGAAAACCGTGATGACGGTGTGTGTGCAGTACAGTGGCGCCGCGCGGCGCCGCTAATCATTTGAGTTCTTGCAGCTGTTTCACCGCGCCGCTGGCAATCAGTTCGGCCAGGGCCGAGACGTCCAGCAACGCGCACATGTGTTCGATCACCGTGCCCGCCAGCCACGGGCGCTGGCCACGATGGCTGCGCCACTTGATCTCCTCCGGGTCCAGGCGCAGCGAGCGGCTGACCTGATGCACCGCCAGCCCCCACTCGTAGCCCTGCACGGAGATCACGTACTGCAGGCCCTGCTGGAAATCGTCGCGGTAGCGGTCGGGCATCACCCAACGCGCCGTGTCCAGCACCTTGAGGTTGCCGGCCTGGCTGGGCAGGATCCCCAGGAACCAGCTGGGCTGGCCGAACAGCGGCGTCAGCTCGTGGCCGGCCAGGGCGTAGATCGAGCCCAGGCACACCAGCGGCACCGCCAGGGTCAGCCCGGCAACGTCGAACAACAGGCATTCGAAGGGCTCGGCCGCCCAACTGGGCCGGCCGTCCACCGTAGCGGGCGGCACGGCGCCCGGCGGGGTGGGCTTGTGCACTTCGACCACCGGTTCCACCGGTGTTGCCACTACTTCGGCAACCGGCGGCGAAACTGGAGCGGGCGCGACGACCGCCGGGGCCACCGGCACCGGTTTTGCCACGGCTGCAGGGGCCGGAGCGACGGGCGGTGCAACGGGCGCCCTGGGTTCTACCCGGGCGTCACGCACCTGCTCCTCGAGCACCGCGGCCTGGAATTCGTCGAGCACCTGGTCGCTGGGTTCCAGCACCTCGGCGTCCAGCTCCTCGGTGGCGTCCTGCAGCAGGCCGTCAAGGTAGGACTGCAGCGCGACCTGCGGCTTGGTAACGGTAGTGACCGGCCGGTTCATCAGGCCACCTGCGCGACAAGTTGCTGGGCCAGCAGGTGCTTGAGCAGCGCGCGGTAGGCCACCACGCCGCGGCTCTTGGGGTCGAACTGCGAGGGCGTCTGCCCTGCCCGGCTGGCGTCACGCAGGCGCGTGTCCACCGGAATGTAGCCCTGCCAGATCTGCTCCGGATAGGCGTCCTTGAGCACCCGCAAGGTGCCCATGGAGGCCTGGGTGCGACGGTCGAACAGGGTCGGCACGATACTGAACGGCAGCGGCTGCTTGCGCGAGCGGTTGATCATGGCCAGGGTGCTGACCATGCGCTCCAGGCCCTTCACGGCCAGGTATTCGGTTTGCACCGGGATCACCAGCTGCTGGCTGGCGGCCAGGGCGTTGACCATCAGCACGCCCAGCAGCGGCGGGCTGTCGATAATGGCGTAGTCGAAGTCCTGCCACAGCTGCGCCAGTGTTTTGGCGATCACCAGGCCCAGGCCACTCTGGCCAGGAGATTGACGCTCAAGCGTGGCCAGCGCCGTGCTGGACGGCAGCAGCGCCACGTTTTCGTCACTGGTGCTCAGCAGCAGTTGCCCGGGCAAGCCCTGGGGCACCTGGCCCTTGTGCAGGAACAGGTCGTAGCAGCTGTGTTCCAGCGCGTCCGGGTTGTGCCCGAAGTAGCTGGTCATGGAACCGTGGGGGTCGAGGTCGACCACGACCACGCGCTTGCCCGCCTCGGCCAGCAGGCCGGCCAGGGCGATGGAGGTGGTGGTCTTGCCGACACCACCTTTTTGGTTGGCTACTGCCCAGACTCTCATGGGATTTGCTTCCTCCCGGCACGGCAGCGTTTGCCTACCGAGACATGCGACTCAAGTTATAAGGCCGGTGACGGGGAATTGACAGCATTGCCCCCAACCGACTGCGATACGGGCTGCGGTGCACTTTGTGTGCCAGCACGGCGCAATGCCGCGTCCGGCGTCACATTGGCGCTGCCGGCGCCGGTAATGCTGCGGCGCACGTCGAGGTTGCGCGAGATCACCAGCACCACGCGGCGGTTGTGCGCGCGGCCTTCGGGGGTGGCATTGGTGTCGATGGGCTGGAATTCGCCATAACCTACCGAGGCCATGCGCCCGGGGTTGATGCCTTCCATCGCCAGCATGCGCACGATGCTCGACGCCCGCGCCGACGACAGCTCCCAGTTGGTGGGGTACTGCGCGGTGCGGATCGGCTGGTCATCGGTGAACCCTTCCACGTGGATGGGGTTGCCGAACGGCTTGATGATGCCGGCGACCTTCTCGATGATGGTGAACGCCTTGTCGCTGGGGATCGCGTCGCCGCTGCCGAACAGCAGGCCGGACTTGAGCTCGATCTCGATCCACAGCTCGTTGCCGCGCACGGTCAGCTGGTTGGACTTGATCAGGTCGCCGAAGCCGTCGCGCACCTGGTCGGCGATGCTTTTCAGCGGGTCCTCGGCGGCGCTGGCAATGCCGGCGTCGGGCTGTTCGCTGTCGGTCACCAGAGGCTCCGAGGGGCGCATGGTCAGCGGCCGCTCGTCACCGATGGGAATGGGCTTGAGGCTACGCTGGGGGTCGTTGAACACCCCCACCAGCGCCTGGGACAGTACTTTGTACTTGCCTTCGTTGATCGACGAGATCGAGTACATCACCACGAAAAAAGCGAACAGCAGGGTGATGAAGTCCGCGTAGGACACCAGCCAGCGTTCGTGGTTTTCATGCTCTTCGGTATGACGACGGCGGGCCATGGCTATTCCCTCACTCCATGAAGCCTTGCAGCTTGAGCTCGATGGACCGCGGGTTCTCGCCCTCGGCGATCGACAGGATGCCTTCGAGCATCATCTCGCGGTACAGCGCCTGGCGCACGGCAATGGCCTTGAGCTTGTTGGCGATGGGCAGCAGGATCAGGTTGGCGGTGGCCACCCCGTAGATGGTGGCGACGAAGGCCACGGCAATGCCGTTGCCCAACTGCGACGGATCGGCGAGGTTGCCCATCACGTGGATCAGGCCCATCACCGCGCCGATGATACCGATGGTCGGCGCGTAGCCGCCCATGCTCTCGAACACTTTGGCGGCCTGGATATCGCGGGCTTCCTGGGTGAGGAAATCCACTTCCAGGATGCTGCGGATGGCCGCCGGCTCAGCGCCGTCCACCAGCAGTTGCAGGCCTTTGCGCGAGTAACTGTCGGGTTCGCTGTCGGCGATCGACTCCAGGCCCAGCAGGCCTTCCTTGCGTGCGGTCAGGCTCCAGTTCACCACCCGGTCGATGCCACCGGCCAGGTCGATGCGCGGCGGGAACAGGATCCAGATGACGTTCTGCATGGCGCGCTTGAACGCGCTCATGGGCGACTGCAACAGGCAGGCGGCCAGGGTGCCGCCAATGACGATCAGCGCCGCCGGGCCGTTGAGCAGCGCCGACAGGTGACCACCTTCGAGGAAATTGCCGCCGATAATGGCGATGAAGGCCAGCAGCAGCCCCAGTAGGCTCAGGACGTCCATCAGACACAGGCCTCGACCAGGTGCCGACCGATGTCGTCGAGGCCGTACACGGCATCGGCGAGGTTGGCTTTGACGATCGCCATGGGCATGCCGTAGATGACACAGCTGGCTTCATCCTGGGCCCAGATGTGGCTGCCGCCCTGCTTGAGCAGGCGCGCGCCCTCGCGGCCGTCGGCGCCCATGCCGGTCAGCACCACGGCCAGCACCTTGTCACCGTAGGACTTGGCGGCGGAACCGAAGGTGATGTCCACGCACGGCTTGTAGTTGAGGCGCTCGTCGCCCGGCAGGATTTTCACCGTGCCGCGGCCGTCCACCATCATCTGCTTGCCACCGGGGGCCAGCAGCGCCAGGCCGGGGCGCAGCACGTCGCCGTCCTCGGCTTCCTTGACCGTGATGCGGCACAGCTTGTCCAGGCGCTCGGCGAAGGCCTTGGTGAAGGCCGCCGGCATGTGCTGGATCAGCACGATGGGCGCCGGGAAGCTGGCCGGCAGCTGGGTCAGCACGCGCTGCAGGGCCACGGGGCCGCCGGTGGACGTACCGATGGCCACCAGCTTGTAGTTCTTGCGCTTGGGCGCCGGCGACGACGGCGCGTGGGCCGCCGCGGCCGGGGCGTGGCTGGCCACCGGGGTGCGCACGGGCGCTGGCCGTGGCGCAGGGGCCGGGCTGCTGGCAACCGCAGCGGCCGGCGCTGGCGCAGGGGCCGCCGCCGGGGCGCTGTAGGCGCTGAAGCGACGGTTGCTGCGCGAGATGGTATGCACCTTCTCGCACAGCATCTGCTTGACCTTCTCGGGGTTGCGCGAGATGTCTTCGAAATTCTTCGGCAGGTAATCCACCGCACCCGCGTCCAGCGCATCCAGGGTCACCCGGGCGCCTTCGTGGGTCAGCGAGGAGAACATCAACACCGGGGTGGGGCAGCGCTGCATGATATGCCGCACGGCGGTGATGCCATCCATCATGGGCATCTCGTAGTCCATGGTGATGACATCGGGCTTGAGCGACTGGGCCAGCTCGATCGCTTCCTTGCCATTGGTCGCGGTGCCCACTACCTGGATAGCGGGGTCCGACGAGAGAATTTCCGAGACGCGGCGGCGGAAGAAACCGGAATCATCCACCACCAGGACCTTGACTGCCATAAACACTCCATTAGCGGCCGGGCGCACCGGGTGCGCCCGCCCACAGAATCAAATACGCCGCGCTGCGTAGCGCTTGAGCATGCTCGGAACATCGAGAATCAGGGCAATGCGGCCGTCACCGGTAATGGTGGCGCCCGACATGCCCGGCGTACCCTGGAGCATCTTGCCCAGTGGCTTGATGACAACCTCTTCCTGGCCTACCAGCTGGTCGACGACGAAGCCGATGCGCTGGGTGCCGACCGACAGGATCACCACGTGGCCTTCACGCTGTTCCTCGTGGGCGGCCGAACTGACCAGCCAGCGCTTGAGGTAGAACAGCGGCAGGGCCTTGTCGCGTACGATCACCACCTCCTGGCCGTCGACCACGTTGGTGCGCGACAGGTCCAGGTGGAAGATCTCGTTGACGTTGACCAGCGGGAAGGCGAAGGCCTGGTTGCCCAGCATCACCATCAGCGTCGGCATGATCGCCAGGGTCAACGGCACCTTGATGACGATCTTCGAACCCTGGCCCTTGGCCGAGTAGATGTTGATCGAACCGTTGAGCTGGGAGATCTTGGTCTTCACCACGTCCATGCCCACGCCGCGGCCGGACACGTCGGAAATCTCGGTCTTGGTCGAGAAGCCGGGGGCGAAGATCAGGTTGTAGCAGTCCGATTCGCTCAGGCGGTCGGCCGCGTCCTTGTCCATCAGGCCCTTTTCCACGGCCTTGGCACGCAGCACCTGCGGGTCCATGCCCTTGCCGTCATCGCTGATGGACAAGAGGATGTGGTCGCCTTCCTGCTCGGCGGACAGCACCACCTTGCCGTTGCGCGACTTGCCGGCGGCCTCGCGCTCTTCCGGGGTCTCGACGCCGTGGTCCACCGCGTTGCGCACCAAGTGCACCAGCGGGTCGGCCAGGGCCTCGACCAGGTTCTTGTCCAGGTCGGTCTCTTCGCCGATCAGCTCCAGGTTGATCTCTTTCTTGAGCTGGCGTGCCAGGTCGCGGACCTGCCGGGGGAAGCGCCCGAAGACCTTCTTGATCGGCTGCATGCGCGTCTTCATGACCGCGGTCTGCAGGTCGGCGGTGACCACGTCGAGGTTGGACACGGCCTTCTGCATGGACTCGTCGCCACTGTTGGCGCCCAGGCGTACCAGGCGGTTACGCACCAGCACCAGTTCGCCGACCATGTTCATGATTTCGTCCAGCCGCGCGGTGTCGACCCGCACGGTGGTTTCCGCCTCGCTGGCGGCGTGCTTCTCTGGCGCAGGCGCGGCGGCACGGGCTGGCGCCGGGGCGGCAGCCTTGGCCGGCGCGGGGGCGGCAGCGGGCTTGGGCGCCGGCTTGGCAGCGACCGGGGCGGCCACGGCCGCTTCGGCGGCGGCGGGCGCCTCGCTGAACTTGCCCTTGCCATGCAACTGGTCCAGCAACGACTCGAATTCGTCGTCGGTGATCAGGTCGCTGGCCGCGGCCGCCGGTTGTTCGGCGGCCGGTGGCTGGGCACCGCTGTCCAGCGCGTCAGGGGCGAAGGTGCCCTTGCCGTGCAACTGGTCCAGCAGGGCCTCGAATTCGTCATCGGTGATTTCGTCGCTGGCCGGCGCGCTGCCGGCGGTGCTGGCCGGCGCCACGGCGTCAGGCGCGAACTGGCCCTTGCCATGCAGCTGGTCGAGCAGGGACTCGAACTCGTCGTCGGTGATTTCGTCGCTGTCGGCGGCCGGGGCCTGGGCTGCCGGTGGCTGGCTGGCCGGGGCCTCGGCCTGGGCCTTGACCGCGCTCAGCGAGTCCAGCAGCTGTTCGAACTCGCTGTCGGTGATGTCACCCGACTCGGCAGGCTCTTCAACCACAGGCTCAGGTTCGGCAACCGCTACCGGCGCCTCGTCGGCGCTGGCAGGCTCGGCCAGGCGCGACAGCGCCGCCAGCAGTTCAGGCGTGGCCGGGGTGATGTCGGTGCGCTCGCGAACTTCGCTGAACATGCCGTTCACCGCATCCAGCGCTTCGAGCACCACGTCCATCAGTTCCGAGTCAACGCGACGCTCACCCTTGCGCAGGATGTCGAAGACGTTCTCGGCGATGTGACAGCACTCCACCAGCTCGTTGAGCTGGAGGAAGCCGGCGCCCCCTTTTACAGTGTGAAAACCGCGAAAAATTGCATTGAGCAAATCACCGTCATCAGGTCGGCTTTCCAGCTCGACCAGTTGTTCGGAAAGTAACTCAAGAATTTCACCGGCTTCTACCAGGAAATCCTGGAGGATTTCTTCGTCGGCGCCGAAGCTCATTTAACGTGCCCCTTAAAAACCAAGACTGGATAGCAGATCGTCGACATCGTCCTGACCGGACACAACGTCTTCACGTTTATCGGCATGAATCTGCGGACCTTCACCCCGAGTGGGATGTTTTTCTTGATCTTTTTCAGCACGAAGCTGCTCACGGTCGTGTTCGATGCCCGCGAAGCGGTCTACCTGGCTGGCCATGAGCACCAGCTTGAGCAAGTTGCTTTCAACTTCCGTGACCAGTTGCGTCACGCGCTTGATCACCTGGCCGGTAAGGTCCTGGTAATCCTGCGCCAGCAGAATGTCGTTCAGCGCGCCGGACACCTTGCGGGTGCCCTGCTCGCTTTGCGTCAGAAAACCGTCGACACGCTTCACCAGGTCGCGGAACTCGGCGGCGCCGACTTCCTTGCGCATGAAACGCTGCCAGTCGGCGCTCAAGGCCTTGGCCTCGCCGCTGAGGTCGTTGAGCACCGGCGTGCTCTGCTCCACCAGGTCCATGGTGCGGTTGGCCGCACCCTCGGTCAGCCTGACCACATAGGAAAGGCGCTCGGTGGCATCCGTGATCTGTGAAACTTCCTCGGCTTGCGGCATGTGCGGGTCAATCTGGAAACTGACGATCGCACTGTGCAATTCGCGGGTGAGCTTGCCAACTTCCTGGTACAGGCCACGATCACGGGTCTGGTTCAGCTCATGGATCAATTGCACAGCGTCGCCGAACTTGCCTCGTTCCAGGCTTTCGACCAACTCCTGCGCATGTTTCTTCAGGGTCGACTCGAAGTCGCCCAAAGATGAGTTCTTATGCTCCATAGCACCCCCGTGGCGGACATCAGCTATTGACGCGCTCGAAAATCTTTTCGATTTTCTCTTTCAGCACTTGTGCCGTGAATGGCTTGACCACGTAGCCGTTGACGCCAGCCTGGGCCGCTTCGATGATCTGCTCGCGCTTGGCTTCGGCGGTCACCATCAGCACCGGCAGGTGCTTGAGGCGCTCGTCCGCACGCACCTGGCGCAGCAGGTCGATGCCGGACATGCCAGGCATGTTCCAGTCGGTCACCAGGAAGTCGAAGCTGCCGCTGTGCAGCATTGGCAGCGCGGTGGTGCCATCATCGGCTTCCTGGGTATTGGTGAAGCCCAGGTCGCGCAACAGGTTCTTGATGATCCGCCGCATCGTCGAGAAGTCGTCAACGATGAGGATTTTCATGTTCTTGTCCAATTAGACCTCCAAGCAGTCTTAAACGCGTCCGGTCCCCGAACGCGCATTCAATCAAATCTGGCTAGTGCACTACATGACGTGCGGCAAGGAAAATACCCATGCCGCATCCCCAAATCCAGTTTTACAGCGATTGCGGGCCATTGAACTGCTAATGCAGGCCCTGTGGGAGCTGGCTTGCCAGCGAGCTGTTGAGGCCCTGAAAAGCTCGCTGGCAAGCCAGCTCCCACATACCTTGGCCCACCAAGGAATTATGCCCGTGCGCGCCACTCGCCCAACCGGCTGCGCAGGCGCGCCGCGCATTGGCTGTGCAGCTGGCTGACCCGCGACTCGCTGACCCCCAGCACCTCGCCGATCTCCTTCAGGTTCAGCTCCTCGTCGTAGTAGAGGGCCAACACCAGGCGTTCACGCTCCGGCAGGTTGCTGATGGCCTCGGCCAGGGCCGCCTGGAAACGCTCGTCCTCCAGGTCCCGCGAGGGCTCGAGCCCGGCGCTGGCGCCATCCTCGTGCAGGCCTTCATGCTCGCCGTCCTGCAACAGGTCGTCGAAGCTGAACAGGCGGCTGCCCAGGGTATCGTTCAAAATCGCGTAGTAATCGTCCAGGCTCAACTGGAGTTCGGCCGCAACCTCATGATCTTTAGCGTCGCGACCGGTTTTCGCTTCGATAGCGCGAATCGCGTCACTGACCATGCGCGTGTTGCGGTGCACCGAACGCGGGGCCCAATCGCCCTTGCGCACCTCGTCGAGCATGGCGCCGCGAATGCGGATGCCGGCGTAGGTCTCGAAGCTGGCGCCCTTGGTGGAGTCGTACTTGGTGGACACCTCGAGCAGGCCGATCATGCCGGCCTGGATCAGGTCTTCCACCTGCACGCTGGCCGGCAGGCGCGCCAGCAGGTGATAGGCGATGCGCTTGACCAGCGGCGCATAGCGCTCGATCAGCTCGTACTGCTGCGACTCGCGGGAAGCCTTGCTGTACATCCGATAGCCGCTGGCGCTCATGATACGGGACCTGCACTGGTCTGCTGCACCAGGCGTTCGACGAAGAACTCCAGGTGCCCGCGTGGGTTGGCTGGCAACGGCCAGGTGTCGACCTTCTGGGCGATGGCCTTGAACGCCAGCGCACACTTGGAACGCGGGAACGCCTCATACACCGCGCGCTGTTTCTGCACGGCCTTGCGCACGCATTCGTCGTACGGCACGGCGCCCACGTACTGCAGGGCCACGTCGAGGAAACGGTCGGTCACCTTGGTCAGCTTGGCGAACAGGTTGCGGCCTTCCTGCGGGCTCTGGGCCATGTTGGCCAGCACGCGGAAGCGGTTCATGCCGTAGTCGCGGTTCAACAGCTTGATCAGCGCGTAGGCATCGGTGATCGAGGTGGGCTCGTCGCACACCACCAGCAGCACTTCCTGCGCGGCGCGCACGAAGCTGACCACCGAGTCGCCGATACCGGCGGCGGTGTCGATCACCAGCACATCGAGGTTGTCGCCGATGTCGCTGAAGGCCTGGATCAGGCCCGCGTGTTGAGCAGGCGTCAGGTGCACCATGCTCTGGGTGCCGGACGCGGCCGGCACGATGCGGATGCCACCAGGCCCCTGGAGCAGCACGTCGCGCAGCTCACAGCGCCCCTCGATGACATCGGCAAGGGTTCGTTTCGGTGTCAGCCCCAGCAGGACGTCGACGTTCGCCAGGCCCAGGTCGGCGTCCAACAACATCACGCGACGGCCAAGCTCGGCCAGCGCCAAAGACAAGTTCACTGACACGTTGGTCTTGCCGACGCCGCCTTTGCCGCCTGTCACGGCGATCACCTGTACGGGATGCATGCTGCCCATGTTCGTTCTTTACCTTGTCTTACTTAGACCGAGGCCACATGACTGGCTGCGCTTTCAAACACATGAAAAATGCCCGGCAGACCAACAATGTAGGTAGATTGCAACGACTTCAAAACATTCACCTCAGCCAACTCGTTTACTCGGGCTGTGGTAGAGATCAGCGAACATATCGGCCATGGCCTCTTCGCTGGGCTCATCCTGCATTTGCACGTTAACCGCGCGGCTCACCAACTGGTGCCGTCTTGGCAGGTGCAAATCGTCCGGAATGCGTGGCCCGTCGGTGAGATAAGCCACTGGTAGTTCATGACCAATCGCCAGGCTGAGCACTTCGCCCAGGCTTGCCGATTCGTCCAGTTTCGTCAGGATACAACCTGCGAGCCCACAACGCTTGTAACTGTGGTAGGCAGCAGTCAAAACCTGCTTCTGGCTGGTGGTTGCCAGCACCAGGTAGTTGCGCGCCTTGATGCCGCGCCCCGCCAGGCTTTCCAGTTGCAGGCGCAGGGCCGGGTCGCTGGCCTGCAGGCCGGCGGTATCGATCAGCACCACGCGCTTGCGCAGCAGCGGCTCCAGCGCCTGGGCCAGGGACTGGCCCGGGTCGACGTGGGTCACTGGCACGTTGAGAATACGGCCCAGGGTCTTGAGCTGCTCCTGGGCGCCAATGCGGAAGCTGTCCATGCTCACCAGCGCGATGTTCTGCGCGCCGTACTTGAGCACGTAACGGGCCGCCAGCTTGGCCAGGGTGGTGGTCTTGCCCATGCCGGCAGGGCCGACCATGGCGATGACACCGCCCTCTTCCAGCGGCTCCACGTCCGGCGTCACGATCATGCGGGCCAGGTGGGCCAGCAGCATGCGCCACGCCTGGCGCGGTTCATTGATCTCGCCAACCATGTCCAGCAGCTCGCGCGACAGCGGGCCCGACAGGCCGATGCGCTGCAGGCGGCGCCACAGGTTGGCCTGCGCAGGCTTGCTGCCTTGCAGTTGGGTCCAGGCCAGGGAGCCGAGCTGCACTTCCAGCAACTCGCGCAGGCCGTTGAGTTCCGAACGCATGGACTCGAACAGGCGCTGGTCCACCGGCGCGGCAGGCGGTGCCTGCGGGCGCGGCGGCTCGACGAAGGTCGGCTCCGCCAGCGGCTCGGGCGCAGTCAGCGGCAGGCCGGCAAACAGTTGCCGGTTGGTGACCGCGTCGCTGTCGCCACGGGTGTCCAGTTCAGCCTGGGCGTTGACGATTCGCGACTGCGTCTTGCGCAGCTCGTCCTCAAGCTCCATGTTCGGCACACGCGGTGCCAGCGCGGACAGTTTGTAGTCCAGCGCGGCCGTGAGCTCGACGCCGCCGGCAATCCGACGGTTGCCGATGATAGCGGCATCGGCGCCCAGCTCGTCACGGACCAGTTTCATGGCCTGACGCATATCGGCGGCGAAAAAACGCTTAACTTGCATAACCCACTACCTCAGCCGTTGGGCCCTACTGTCGCAACGATGGTCACTTGCTTGTTGTCAGGAATTTCCTGATACGCCAAGACATGTAAATTAGGTACTGCCAGGCGGCCGAAGCGCGAGAGCATCGCGCGGATCGGGCCCGCCACCAGGAGGATCACCGGTTGCCCGGCCATTTCCTGGCGTTGCGCTGCATCGATCAACGACCGCTGCAGCTTCTCGGCCATGCTTGGCTCCAACAGAACGCCTTCTTCCTGACCCTGACCGGCCTTCTGCAAACTATTGAGCAATATCTGTTCCAACCTTGGTTCCAAGGTGATCACAGGCAGCTCGGACTCAAGCCCTACAATGCTTTGGACGATGGCGCGGCTCAGGCCGACACGCACCGCCTGCACCAGAGCGGCGGTATCTTGACTCTTGGCGGCGTTGTTGGCGATGGCTTCGGCGATGCTGCGGATGTCGCGCACCGGCACCTGCTCGGCCAACAGCGCCTGCAGCACCTTGAGCAGGTTGGACAGCGATAGCACGCCTGGTACCAGCTCCTCGGCCAGCTTTGGCGAGCCCTTGGCCAGCACGGACAGCAATTGCTGCACTTCCTCGTGGCCAATCAGTTCGTGAGCGTGCTTGGACAGGATCTGGTTCAAGTGCGTGGCCACCACTGTACTGGCATCTACCACTGTATAGCCCAGTGACTGCGCCTGGGGACGGTTGCTCAGTTCGATCCACACCGCGTCCAGGCCGAAAGCCGGATCCTTGGCGGTGATGCCGTTGAGGGTGCCAAACACCTGGCCCGGGTTGATCGCCAGTTCGCGATCGGGGTAGATCTCGGCCTCGGCCAGGATCACGCCCATCAGCGTCAAGCGATAGGCGCTGGGCGCCAGGTCGAGGTTGTCGCGAATATGCACGGTGGGCATCAGGAAGCCCAGGTCCTGGGACAGCTTCTTGCGCACGCCCTTGATCCGCGCCAGCAACTGGCCGCCCTGGTTGCGGTCCACCAGCGGAATCAGGCGGTAGCCCACTTCCAGGCCGATCATGTCGATCGGGGTAACGTCATCCCAACCCAGTTCCTTGGTGTCCTGGGCACGGGTAGGCGACGGCAGCATATCCTGCTGGCGCTGCACTTCCGCCGCAGCGGCGACCTTGGCCTGGTTCTGCTTCTTCCACACCAGGTACGCGGCGCCACCGGCCAGCATGGCCAGGAACAGGAACGACACGTGCGGCATGCCGGGCACGGCGCCCATAATGGTCATCAGGCCGGCGGACACGCCCAATGCCTTGGGCGAGGCGAACATCTGGCGGCTGATCTGCTTGCCCATGTCCTCGGAGCCCGAGGCACGGGTCACCATGATGGCGGCGGCGGTGGACAGCAGCAGTGATGGCAACTGTGCCACTAAACCGTCACCGATGGTCAGCAGGGCGTACACCTTGCCGGCTTCGGCGAAGCTCAGGCCGTGCTGGAAGATACCGATGGCCATGCCGCCCAGCAGGTTGATGAACAGAATCAGCAGGCCGGCGATGGCGTCACCGCGGACAAACTTGCTGGCACCGTCCATGGAACCGTAGAACTCGGCTTCCTGGGCCACTTCAAGGCGGCGCAGCTTGGCCTGGGCCTGGTCGATGAGGCCGGCGTTGAGGTCGGCGTCGATGGCCATCTGCTTGCCGGGCATGGCGTCCAGGGTGAAACGCGCGCTCACCTCGGAGATACGCCCGGCGCCCTTGGTCACCACCACGAAGTTGATGATCATGAGGATGGCGAACACCACTGCACCGACCACGTAGTTGCCGCCGATCACCACTTCACCGAAGGCCTGGATCACCTTGCCCGCGGCCTGGTGGCCGTCGTGGCCGTGCAGCATGACCACGCGGGTGGACGCCACGTTCAGCGCCAGGCGCAGCAGCGTCGCCACCAGCAGGATGGTCGGAAACACGGCAAAGTCCAGCGGCCGCAGGGCGTACACGCACACCAGCAGGACCACGATCGACAAGGCGATGTTGAAGGTGAAGAACACGTCGAGCAGGAACGGCGGGACCGGCAACATCATCATTGCCAGCATGATCAACAGCAACAGCGGCACACCCAGGCTGCCCCGGCCGAGGCCGACCAGGTTGCTGCGCGCGTTGTTGATTAACTGAGTGCGATCCACCGATAGTCCCCGTGAGCTCAAGCAAACTTTTGACGCCTGATGGCGTTGTGGGTATGCCTTTGCAAGAACCTTTCCAACTTTTGTCGGGGCCGGCAATTTTAGGGGTGTCACCATCCTGTGGGAGCTGGCTTGCCAGCGAGTTTTGCGGCGTCAGCAAAAATCTCGCTGGCAAGCCAGCTCCCACATTCAATTGTCCCGGCGCAGGTCCGGCGGGATCGGCAGGTCCTTGAGCGGCGTCGGGCGCTTGCCGCGGCCGGCGCGGTATTGGCGGATCTGGTAGACGTACGCCAGCACCTGGGCCACGGCCAGGTACAGGCCGGCGGGAATCTGCTGCTCGATCTCGGTGGAGTAGTAGATAGACCGCGCCAGCGCCGGCGACTCGAGGATCTGGATGTTGTGCTCGTTGCCGATCTCGCGAATCTTCAGGGCGATGAAGTCCGCGCCCTTGGCCAGCAGCACCGGCGCACTGCCCTTCTCCGGGTCATATTTGAGCGCCACGGCGTAGTGGGTCGGGTTGGTGATGATCACATCGGCCGTGGGGATGGCGGACATCATGCGGCGCTGGGACATCTCGCGCTGCATCTGGCGAATGCGCTGCTTGACCTCCGGGCGCCCTTCGCTGTCCTTGTGTTCGTCGCGAATTTCCTGCTTGGTCATCAGCAGTTTCTGGCGCGTCTGGTACATCTGGATCGGCACGTCCACGGCGGCGATGATCAACAGCCCCATGGACATCCACAGCGCGTTCCAGCCCACCAGTTGCACACAGTGGATGATCGCCATTTCCAAGGGTTCATGGGCGATGCTCAGCAAGTCGTCGCGGTCCTTGTACAGCACCAGCAACGCCACCAGCAGCACCACGAAAAACTTCGCCAGGGCCTTGAGCAACTCGCTGAGGGCGTGCATCGAAAACATACGCTTGATGCCACTGAGCGGGTTCATGCGACTGAATTTCGGCGCCATGGAGCCCGGCGAGAACAGCCAGCCACCCAGGGAGATTGGCGCCACGAACGACACCACCAGCAGCACCACCAGGATCGGTTCCACGGCGTCCAGGGCGATTTTGCCCGAGGCCAGCAGCATGGCACCCATCTGGCCCTGGTCCACCACCGCCGCGCGGCTGATGGTGAAGTTCATGCGCATCAACTCCATCATCGATTGCGCCAGGTGCCCGCCGTAGGCCAGCAGTGCGCCGCAACCACCGACCATCACCCCCAGGGTGTTGAGTTCCTTGGAGCGTGCCACTTCGCCACGTTCGCGCGCCTCGCGCAGCTTTTTGTCCGTGGGTTCTTCTGTCTTGTCCTGACCGCTCTCGCTCTCTGCCATGTCAGCGTGCCCGTGCCAGCTCGCGCAGCCACTGCAAGGCCTCGGTGGCCATGGGCTGGTATTGGTTGAGGATGTCCGCCAGGCTCAGCCACAGGATTACCATGCCCATGACCAGCGTCAGCGGGAAGCCGATGGAGAAGATATTCAGTTGCGGCGCCGCCCGGGTCATCACCCCGAACGCGACGTTGACCACCAGCAGCGCAGTGATGGCCGGCAGCACCAGGATCACCGCCGCCGCCAGCACCCAGCTCATGTGCATGATCAGCTCCCAGAACTGGCTCACCAGCAGCCCGCCACCCACCGGCAGCGTGGTGAAGCTTTCCACCAGCACCTCGAACACCACCAGGTGGCCGTTCATGGCCAGGAACAGCAGAGTCACCAGCATGGTGAAGAACTGCCCCACCACGGCGGTCTGCACGCCGTTGACCGGGTCGTTCATGGAAGCGAAGCCCATGCCCATCTGGATGGCCAGGATCTGCCCGGCAATCAGGAAGGCCTGGAACAGCATCTGCAGGGAAAAGCCCAGCAAGGAGCCGATGATGATCTGCTCGCCCGCCAGCATCAGCCCCTGCAGGCTCAAGGAATCCACCACCGGCATGGCCGGCAGCGCCGGGGCGATGACCACGGTAATAGCCATGGCCAGGTACAGACGAATGCGCTTGGGCACCATGGTGGTACCGAAGATCGGCATGGCCATCAGCATCGAGCCCACCCGGAACAGCGGCAGCATGAAACTCGAGACCCAGGCGCCGATCTGGGCGTCGGTGAGGTGCAGGAGCGGGTTCATCCAATCACTTGCGGGATGCTGGTGTACAGGTTGGTGATGTACTCCATGAAGGTACGCACCAGCCAGGGGCCGACGACAATCAGGGTAATCAGCATCACCAGCAGGCGCGGCAGGAAGCTCAGGGTCTGTTCGTTGATCTGCGTGGCCGCCTGGAACATGGCGACGATCAGGCCCACGATCAAGCTGGGCACCACCAGGATGCCGACCATCATGGTGGTCAGCCACAGCGCGTTGCGAAACAGGTCGACAGCCACTTCAGGGGTCATGACGGATCTCCGTGCGGGGTCTCAGACGCCGCCAAAACTGCTGGCCAGGGTACCGATGATCAGCGCCCAGCCATCCACCAGCACAAACAGCATGATCTTGAACGGCAGCGAGATGATCAACGGCGACAGCATCATCATCCCCATGGCCATGAGCACGCTGGCCACCACCAGGTCGATGATCAGGAACGGAATGAAGATCATGAAGCCGATCTGGAACGCGGTCTTCAGCTCCGAGGTGACGAACGCCGGCACCACGATGGTCAGCGGCGCCTGGTCGGGGCTGGCGATGTCGGTACGCCGCGACAGGCGCATGAACAGGTCCAGGTCACTCTGGCGGGTTTGCGCCAGCATGAAGTCGCGCACCGGCCCCTCGGCCTTGAGCACGGCGTCCTGGGCGCTCATCTTCTCGGCCAGGTAGGGCTGCAGCGCCTGCTGGTTCACCTTGTCGAACACCGGCGCCATGATGAACATGGTCAGGAACAGCGCCATGCCCGTGAGCAACTGGTTCGACGGCGTCTGCTGCAGGCCCAGGGCCTGGCGCAGGATGGAGAAGACGATGATGATGCGGGTGAAGCTGGTCATCAGCATGACGAACGCCGGAATGAAACTCAGCGCAGTCATGATCAGCAGAATCTGCAGGCTGACCGAATATTCCTGCTGGCCGTTGGCGCCAGTGCCCAGGGTAATCGCCGGGATCGACAACGGGTCGGCGGCCAGCGCCATGGGCGCGGCCACCAACAGTGCCAGGGTCAACAAAAAGCGCAGCGCGCCCATCAGTGCTTATCCTTGTGGTCCTTGCCCATCAGCTCCATGAGGCGCTGGGCGAACTCCGGCGAGGCCGTCTTGGTCTTGGCTGGCACCGCAATCGGATGCTCCAGCACATGCAGCGGGGCGATGCGGCCCGGGCTCAGGCCCAGCAGGATCTGCTCGGACCCCACCTGCACCAGCACCAGCCGGTCCCGCGGGCCCAGGGCGCGCGAACCCAGCAGCTCGATCACCTGACCGCCGTTGGGGGTGGCCTGCTGCACGCGGCGCAGCACCCACGCCAGGGCGAAGATCAGGCCGATCACCAGCAGCAGGCCGAGCATCAGCTGGGTCAGCTGGCCGGCCATGCCGTTGCCCAGCGCCGACCCCACGGCAGGCACCGCAGGGGTGGCAGCCGGGGTGGCAGGCGCAGCGGGCGCGCCCACCGTGGCGGCGAACGCCGGCAGCGGCAGCGCCAGCAGCAGGGTCAGCAGGCGGCCCATTCAGCGCAGCTTCTTGATGCGTTCGCTGGGGCTGATCACGTCGGTCAGGCGGATGCCGAACTTCTCGTTGACCACCACCACCTCGCCATGGGCGATCAGCGTGCCGTTGACCAGCACGTCCAGCGGCTCGCCGGCCAGGCGGTCCAGCTCGATCACCGAGCCCTGGTTGAGCTGCAGCAGATTGCGGATGTTGATGTCGGTGGAGCCCACTTCCATGGAGATGGTCACCGGGATGTCCAGGATCACGTCCAGGTTCGGGCCTTCCAGGTTCACCGGGCCATTGTGCTTGGGCGAGGCACCGAACTCCTCCATGGCCATGCGCGAGCCGGCGCTGCCGTTGCCGGCATCAGCCGCCAGCAGCGCGTCGATGTCGCTTTGCCCGGCGTCGCCGGACTCACCCAGGGCCGCAGCCCATTCGTCGGCCAGGGCCTGGTCTTCCGGGGAAGTCATTTCGTGTTCGTCAGCCATCAGGGGTCCTCGACGGGCAGTAAATTCAGGGATAACAGCTTATCGACAGCGCCAGTCAGCGACGTTCGATCGGCTCGATCACTTGCAGCGCAAGGTTGCCCTTGTGGGAACCCAGCTTGGCTTTGAAGGACGGCACGCCGTTGGCGCGCAGTACCAATTCTTCCGGCAGCTCCACGGGGATCACGTCCCCCGGCGCCATGTGCAGGATGTCGCGCAGGCGCAGCTGGCGACGGGCAACGGTGGCGCTCAGCGGCACGCTGACGTCCAGCACGTCCTCGCGCAGGGCCTTGCTCCAGCGCTCGTCCTGGTCGTCCAGGTCAGACTGGAAGCCGGCGTCGAGCATCTCGCGGATCGGCTCCACCATGGAATACGGCATGGTCACGTGCAGGTCGCCGCCACCGCCGTCCAGTTCGATGTGGAAGGTGGACACCACCACCGCTTCGCTGGGGCCGACGATGTTGGCCATGGCCGGGTTCACTTCGGAGTTGATGTACTCGAAGTTGACTTCCATGATGGCCTGCCAGGCTTCCTTCATGTCGATGAAGGCCTGGTCCAGCACCATGCGCACCACGCGCAGTTCGGTCGGGGTGAATTCACGGCCTTCGATCTTGGCGTGACGGCCGTCGCCGCCGAAGAAGTTGTCCACCAGCTTGAACACCAGCTTGGCGTCGAGGATGAACAGGCCGGTGCCGCGCAACGGCTTGACCTTCACCAGGTTGAGGCTGGTGGGCACGTACAGCGAGTGCACGTATTCGCCGAACTTCATCACCTGCACGCCGCCCACCGCCACGTCCGCCGAGCGGCGCAGCAGGTTGAACATGCTGATGCGGGTGTAGCGCGCGAAGCGCTCGTTGATCATTTCCAGGGTCGGCATGCGCCCCCGGACGATACGGTCCTGGCTGGTCAGGTCATAACTTTTGACGCTGCCTGGCTCACCCAGGCTCTCGGTCTGCACCAGCCCATCGTCGACGCCATGCAACAGGGCGTCGATCTCATCCTGGGACAGCAGGTCTTGCACGGCCATGTCGTGTTCCTACTGCAATACGAAGTTAGTGAAAAGCAGCTGGTCGATGACCGGCTTGCCGACTTCTTTCTGGGCTACGGCCTGCACCGCCGCCGTGGCTTTCTGGCGCAGCATTTCCTCGCCCACGGGCGTGGCCAGGGTGGCGAAGTTTTCGCCGGAGAACATCATCACCAGGTTGTTGCGGATCACCGGCATGTGCACCAGCAGGGCATCCAGGTCGGCCTTGTCGCGCGCCTGCATGGTCAGGCTGACCTGCATGTAGCGGTCACGGCCGTCTTGCTTGAAGTTGACCACGAACGCCGGGGTCAGCGGTTCGTAGAGGGCGGGCTGCTTGCCCGCGGGGGCTGCGGCGGCGGCCTCCGCCGGCTTGGCCTCGGCGCCCTTGTGCAGGAAGAACCAGGTAGCGCCCACGGAGCCACCGATCACCAGCAGCAGGACCACGACAAGAAGAATGATCATCTTCAGCTTGCCTTTGCCTGCCGGTTCTTTCTCTGCTGCTTCGCTCTTCGCCATGCCAATAATCCGTCACTAATCGGGGGGTTAACACTCACCTGGAGAGGGTGGAGCAAGTGTTATGCCAGATTTGTCGGGATGCTGACAAAGCGTTGCGGGAGGATTGGCGTGGCACCTGGGATGGGCGATCTGTGGGAGCTGGCTTGCCAGCGAGCTGTTCGGACCTCAACAGCTCGCTGGCAAGCCAGCTCCCACAAAAATCGGCGTCAGGCGTAATAATCGATCGCGCTGGTGCCGACGATCACCTGCTGCACCGTAGGCTCCGAGGCCAACGGCGAGGCGGCGGCGACGCCGTCCAGGCTGTCGCTGCCGGCACTGCTGCGGCTGCTGCGCTGGTTCTGCTGGGCCTGGTCCTGGGAGGACTGGCGCGACTGGTCGGAGACGTTGACGTCAAGCTGGCCCATGCCTTGCTCGGCGAACATGTCCTTGAGCTTGCCCTGCTGGCTTTCCAGCGCCTCGCGCACGTGCAGGTGGGCGCTGGTGAAGGTCACCGAGGTCTGCTGGTCGGGGGTCATGTCCACGCGAATGCTCAGGCGGCCCAGCTCGGCCGGGGTCAGCTGGATGTCCGCCGACTTGAGGTTCTGGCTGGACAGGTACATGACCCGGTTGACCACGCCCTCGGTCCAGCCGTTCTGGTTCATGGCCAGCTGGGTGGTGGGCGCCTGCACCGTGCCCGGGGTGGCTGCAGCGGTCTTGGTCGCGGAGGTGTCGGTCATGGCCGCCAGGCGATTGGCGAAGTCGTCGATGCGGGTGTCGGCAGTGGCGCCCTTGACGTCCTTCAGGCCATCGTCGATTTGCGCGCTGAACGCCTTGTCGCTGACGTCGCTCTCACCGCTGCCCTTCTGCTGCACCACCATGGCCGCCAGGCCACTGGCGAAGCTCTGGTCGGTGTCGGAACCGTTGGTGGCCTGTGCCGCCGCGGTGTCCGGCTGCGCGTGGGCCGAGGTAGTGCCCTGGGCCTTGGCGTTCTGCTCCAGCGCCAGGCGCAGGGTGGGCATGTTGGCGAGCGGGTCGTCCTTGGACGGGTCGAAGGTGTCGCTGTCGGTCGTGGTGGGCGTGTCCACCACCGGCGGCGCCACCTGCACCACGGCCGCCGCCTGGGTCGGGTCCGGGACCGGCGTGGGTTGCTGCGCCTGGGCCAGGGCCGGATCGACCACGGGCGCGGCTGGCTCCGGGGTGGCGACGGTGGCTACCGGGGTAGCGGTGTCGGTGCTGGCGGCGTCGGTGACGGTGGCGTCGTCGTCCTGGTCGTCATCCTTGGCCTTGCTCTTGTCAGTGGCGTCGCTCTTGTCGGTCTTGTCGGCCTTGGTGGTGCTGGCGCTTTTATCCGACTTGTCGGCCTTGCCCGGCTGGTCCGCCTTGGCGGTTTTGTGGGCAGGCAAATTCTTGCCGCTATCGGCAACGGCCGGCTTCGCAGCGGCAGTGTCCTTGTCATGGGCAGCGCTGTTCTTCGCCTGGTTCTGCTGGGCACTGGCCTGGCTGGCAGTGGCGCTCGCCGCTTTCGCAGGCGGGTTCTGCGACTGCTTGGCGTACACCTTGGCGAAGTCTGCGGAGGTGTCCTTGGCGGGCTCCGCGGCCTTGCTCAGGCTCGCCAGGGTACTGGCCTGGGTGCTGGCGGTACTGCCGATCTGCAAGAGGGGGTTTGACGCGACTGACATTTACAGGTCTCCGCTGCACTGAAATCGGGGGGTACAGGTGCAGGGAAGGTAGCAAGAGTCGGGCCAAGCCTTGACACTCTCCCCTGTAGCCGCTGCCGCCAGGCTGCGCTGGCCTGCGTGAACACCTGGAAATCTCCAGCGTGGCACAGGGCCAGCGCAGCCTGACGGCAGCGGCTACAAGGGGTGGTTCAGCAGGCGAAACGCTGGCGCTCGTCGCTGTACAGGCGGCGCACGGTGGCGAATTCATGGTCGATGCGGTTGACCAGGTCTTCGATGCCGTTGAGTGGCGGATGCTTGACGCGCTCCTCCAGCTGGCGGCAAAGATCCGCCAGGGCAGTGGCGCCCATGTTGCTGCTGCTGCCCTTGAAGCTGTGGGCGGCCTGCCCCAGCTGGGCGGGGTCGGTGGCCTTGTGCAGCTCGCTGAGGCGCACTTCGGAGTCGGTGAGGAAGGTATCCAGCAGCAGCGGGTACTCCTCCTCCATGACTTCCTGCAACGCGCTGAGCACGTCATAGTCCAGATGTTGATGTGACACTTGTTCGCTCCTTGATCAAGCCGGGATTATGCCAGAGCCCCCCAGGAAAATTCCACGCAGGCACTTCGACCGTCTTCCGACCATTGGGCACTGTGGCTCAGTTGCCGGATCAGTTTCAGGCCCCGTCCGGAAAGGCCTTTTTCCTCGGCGGGGCGCGCCATCACCTGGCGCGGGTCGAAGCCATGGCCGCTGTCCTCGACATCGATGATCAGGCGGCCGCCGTTGCCTTCCGGGGTGACCAGGAAGTGCAGGCGCACGTAACCGTCCTTGAGTTGGCTGAGACGAGTATTGCGCTGCTCGTAATATTGCGCAAATCCTTCGGCATCGCGCTTGAGGCTGGAATCGAGCCCCAGCACGCCATGCTCCAGGGCATTGGAGTAGAGTTCCGAGAGCACGCTGTACAGCGCACCGCTCTGGGCCCGCAGGCCGTGGATTTCCTGCAGCAGTTGCAACAGGTAGGGCAAGGGGTTGAAACGCTTGAGGGTGTCGGCGCGCAGTTCCAGGCTCATGGACCAGTTCAGCGGGCTGGACGCGCCGCTGTCGGAGTACACGGTGGCCGGCGGCACCAGGGTGTCGGGTTCCACCATGGTGACCTGGACCATGCTCACGTCATCGCGCGACTCACCGCGGAACGCCTTGAGCGCGGCCTGGATGTCCTCGAACAGCAGGTCGGGGTCCTTGTTCAGCTCGAACACCCGCTGCAGGCGCTCCAGGCCGAACAGCTGGTCATCGCTGTTGGCGGTATCGATGACACCATCGGACATCAGGAACAGCCGGTCACCGGGCTGCAGGGCGAAGGTCTCGGTCTTTTCCTGGAAGGTCGCCCGCGACAGCACCCCCAGCGGCAGGTGGCGCGAGCGCAGCGGCACGTGCTCGCCGGTGTCCAGCCGGTGCAGGTAGCCGTCGGGCATGCCGCCGTTCCACACCTCGACGATGCGTCGCTGGAAATTCAGGTTGAGCAGGGTCGCGCAGCAGAACATATCCACCGGCAGGATGCGCTTGAGCTTGGCGTTCATCTCCCGGAGGATTTCCGGCAGGCCATAGCCCTTGGCGGTCATGCCATAGAAGACTTCCGCCAGGGGCATGGCGCCCACCGCCGCCGGCAAACCGTGGCCGGTGAAGTCGCCCAGCAGCAGGTGCATGCCGCCCGACGGCGTGAACGAGGCCAGCAGCAGGTCGCCGTTGAACAGTGCGTAAGGCGACTGCATGTAGCGGATATTGGGCGAGCTGAGACAGCCGGAGTGGGCCACCTGGTCGAACACCGCCTTGGCCACGCGCTGCTCGTTGAGCAGGTAGCCGTGGTGGCGGGTAATCTGGTCGCGCTGCTCCAGCACCGTGGCCTGCAGGCGGCGCATGCGGTCCATGGCCTTGATCTTGGCGGCCAGGATCACCTGGTTGTAGGGCTTCGCCAGAAAATCGTCACCGCCCGCCTCCAGGCAGCGCACCAGCGCTTCCTCTTCGGTCAGGGAGGTGAGAAAGATGATCGGCACCAGCGCCTCGCCGGCCAGCTCCTTGATCTGCCGGGCCGCCTCGAAGCCATCCACCACCGGCATCATCGCGTCCAGCAGCACCAGCTGCGGGCGGCGCTGGGCGAACACTTCGACCGCTTCCTGGCCATCGCTGGCGGTCAACACGCGATGGCCCTGACGCCGTACGATGCTGGAGAGCAACATGCGATCGGTCATGTTGTCGTCGGCAATCAGTACGGTCAGTGGTTCACTGGCCGCGAGCATGCTCATTCGATCTCGAACAGTTTGTCGAAGTTGGAAATCGCGAGGATTTTCTTCACGTCCGGCTGGCTGTTGATCAGCCGTACCTTGGCGTGGTCGCCACCGGCGTGGTCGCGCAGCAGCAGCAACATGCCCAGCGCCGAGCTGTCCAGGTACGTGGTGTCCTTGAGATCGATGCGGTAGGCGGTTGGCTTGGTGTTGACCCGCTCGTAGGCGTTGCGGAAGTCCTGGTGGGAGCCGAAGTCAAAGCGCCCCTTGATGCTGATGGTCAGCTCTTTGCCATCACCAGATTGATTAGCTTCTACGGCCATGTACAAAATTCCTTTAAATTAGCCAGCTCCGTACAAGGTTTAGCACCACGCACGAACCCCGGCAACCTGCCCCTTGACAAATAATTGGCTAGAAGCTGCCCTGACGCGGCAAACGCTGGGACAACTCGTCCAGCAGCTTCTGCTCGCGGCGGTCTTCCAGCTGGCGTGCCTCGTCAATATAACGTTGCACCAGCTTGCGCAGGCCCTCGACCCGGGCGTAGGCCTGTTGCCAGGTGCCCCGGGCGTTCTCCAGGTTCTTCTGGTGCCAGGCCAGGCTCTGCTTCTGTTGGGCAACGGCGGTTTCCAATTGGTTCAAAAACCGCTGGTAGTTCATCAGCCACTGGCCCGACACGCCCTTGCTGCCGTAGGTGTGCCACTGCGCCTGGTAGTCTTCGCGGTAGCGGTCAAGCTCGGCCAGCTTGGTTTCCGACAGGCGCACCTGGCCCTGGAAGTGGCCCAGGCGCTGGGCAGCCGTGCGCTCGGCCTTTTCGGCCATGTCGACCACCGGGGCCAGGCGTGCTGCGCGACTGATGGCCATGGCTTATCAGCTCGGCGCGACAGGTTTGAACACGGCTGCCAGGCGCTCGCTGCTGGCTTCCAGGCTCTCGTTGTCGTCCAGGCCCTGGCGCAGGTAGCGCACCAGCGTGGGGTGCAGGTTGATCGCCAGGTCGGTCTCGCGGTCGCCGCCGGGCACGTAGGCGCCCACGCTGATCAGGTCGCGGCTCTGCTGGTAGCGCGACCACAGCTGCTTGAAGTGTTGGGCCTGGCCCATGTGCTGGGGGCTGACCACGCTGGGCATGACCCGGCTGATGGACGCCTCGATGTCGATGGCCGGGTAGTGCCCCTCCTCCGCCAGGCGCCGGGACAGCACGATGTGGCCGTCGAGCACGCCCCGCGCCGAGTCGGCGATGGGGTCCTGCTGGTCGTCACCCTCGGACAGCACGGTGTAGAAGGCGGTGATGGAGCCGCCCCCGGCCTCGGCGTTGCCGGCGCGCTCCACCAGCTTGGGCAGCTTGGCGAACACCGATGGTGGGTAGCCCTTGGTGGCCGGCGGCTCGCCGATGGCCAGGGCAATTTCCCGCTGGGCCTGGGCGAAACGGGTCAGGGAGTCCATCAGCAACAGGACGTTCTTGCCCTTGTCGCGGAAATATTCGGCGATGCGCGTGCAGTACATCGCGGCGCGCAGGCGCATCAGCGGCGCCTCGTCGGCGGGCGAAGCCACCACCACCGAGCGCTTGAGCCCTTCTTCGCCGAGGATGTGCTCGATGAATTCCTTCACCTCGCGGCCCCGCTCACCAATCAGCCCTACCACGATGATGTCGGCCTCGGTGAAGCGGGTCATCATGCCCAGCAGCACGCTCTTGCCCACGCCGGTGCCGGCGAACAGGCCCAGGCGCTGGCCGCGGCCTACCGTCAGCAAACCGTTGATGCTGCGAATGCCCACATCCAGCGGCTGGCTGATGGGGTCGCGCTTGAGCGGGTTGATGGTCGGGCCGTCCATGGGCACCCAGTCCTCGGCCTTCATACCGCCCTTGCCGTCCAGCGCGCGGCCGGCACCGTCAAGAATCCGTCCCAGCATGCTCATGCCCATGGGCAGGCGGCCAGTGTCGGCCAGCGGCACCACGCGGGCACCGGGGGCGATGCCGGCGACACTGCCCACCGGCATCAGGAACACCTTGGTGCCGGAGAAGCCCATGACCTCGGCTTCCACCTGCACCGGGTGGTGGCTGTCGTCGTTGATTACCACGCAGCGGCTGCCCATGGCAGCGCGCAGCCCTTCGGCCTCGAGCGTCAGGCCGACCATGCGCAGCAGGCGCCCTTCCAGCACCGGCTGGGCCGGCAGGCTGATGGTGGGCGCATAGCCGCCCAGGCGCTTGGCGAAGCTGGTGCGGTCAAGGCGCATCGGGGCCTTCCAGGTCGACGCTGACGTCGGCTTCGCCGGGGTGCAGGGCCTGTTCGTGCAACTGGTCGAACAGCTGCGCGATGGCCTGGGTAATGCGGGTTTCCATGCTGGCGTCGATGCGGCTGTGCTCGGACTCTACCCGGCAACCGCCGGGCAGCAGTGCCTCGTCTTCGAGGATGCGCCAGCTTTCCTCATGGCGCTCGCGCAGGGCCTTGACCTGCTCGAAGTCCTGCGGGTTGACGAAGATACGCACATTGCCGGCGCCCATGGGCAGCAACTTCAGCGATTCGCGCAGCACGTGCTCGATCTGGCTGGAGTCGGTCTTGAGTTCACGCTGGATCACCTGGCGGGTGATGTGCGCCACCAGCTCCACCAGGGATTTCTCGATCTGGCTGTCCTGCTCGGCGATGGGCGCCATCAGGTGGCCCATCAGCTGTTCCAGGCTTTGCAGCTTGGCGGCCAGGGCCACTTCGGCCTCCTGGCGCACCTTGAGGGTGGTGCTGTGGAAACCTTCTTTCTCGCCCGTGGCGAAGCCTTCGTTATAGGCCTCCTGGCGGATGCTCTCGAGTTCTTCCAGGGTCAGCGGCTGGACTTCTTCCAGCGGCACTTCCTCGATTTCCTCGACGATCGGCTCGGGCTCGGGTTCAGGCTCGGGTTCTTCGGGGTCGAAGCTGGGGATGGTCCACAGGTCGACGCCTTGCAGGTCTTGGGCGCGGATCAGGTCACTGGGGTGTTGTTCAGAGGGGCGGGACATGAATTATTCCTGATGGCGCCAGAATACAGGGGCATGACGGGTAAGGTGGGAGCTGGCTTGCCAGCGAGCTTTTCGGGCCGCAAAAACTCGCTGGCAAGCCAGCTCCCACTACAGCTAGACCACAGGAACGGCGGTTAGATCATTTCCTCGCCGCCCTTGCCACCCAGCACGATCTCGCCGGCTTCGGCCATGCGGCGGGCAATGGTGAGGATTTCCTTCTGCGCCGTTTCCACGTCGCTGACCCGTACCGGCCCCTTGGCTTCCAGGTCGTCGCGCAGCAGTTCGGCGGCACGCTTGGACATGTTCTTGAAGATCTTCTCCTTGACGTTCTCGTCCGAGCCCTTGAGGGCCAGCACCAGCACGTCGGAGGACACTTCGCGCAGCAGCGCCTGGATGCCGCGGTCGTCCACGTCGGCCAGGTTGTTGAACACGAACATGAGGTCTTCGATCTGGCTGGACAGGTCTTCGTCGACTTCGCGGATCGAGTCCATCAACGCGCCTTCCACCGAGCTGTCGAGGAAGTTCATGATGTCCGCCGCCCGCTTGATACCACCCAGGGTAGTACGCGCCGCGTTGGAGTTGCCCGAGAACTGCTTCTCCAGGATCAGGTTCAGCTCTTTCAGCGCCGCCGGCTGCACAGTGTTCAACGACGAGACCCGCAGGATGATGTCCAGGCGCACCTTGTGGTCGAAATGGCCCAGCACCTCGCCCGCCTGGTCGGCGTCCAGGTACGCCACCACGATGGCCTGGATCTGCGGGTGCTCGTAGCGGATCACGTCGGCCACGGCGCGCGGCTCCATCCACTTCAGGCTGTCCAGGCCGCTGGTGTTGCCACCCAGGAGGATGCGGTCGATCAGGCCGTTGGCCTTGTCCTCGCCCAGGGCCGAGGTCAGCATCTTGCGGATATAGGTGTCCGAACCCACGCCCAGGCTGGTCTGGTCGCCGACGATGTCGACGAACTCGCTCATCACCTGCTCGACCTGCTCGCGGTGCACATTGCGCATCTGCGCCATGGCCACGCCAACTTTCTGTACTTCCTTGGGGCCCATGTGCCGCAGCACCTGGGCGGCATCGGTCTCGCCCAGGGACAGCAGGAGGATGGCCGCCTTGTCGACTTTGGTCAGTTTGGCGGCAAGCGCTTGATTGTTACTCATCGGCGTTAATCCACTCTTTCACGACCTGGGCGACGCGGCCCGGGTCTTCGGCCACCAGACTCTTGATTGCGTTCAACTGAGCGTCATATCCCTCGCTCGGGCTTGGCAGCAGAATACTCTGCGGCCCGCCCAGGGTGACGCGGTCGTTGGCCAGTTCGCCATCCAGACCGCCCATGCCACCCAGTTCCACGTCGCCGTCGGCGCCGACCAGCCCTTTGCCCTTGCCGCCACCGGTGATGTTATTGAGCACCGGGCGCAGCACGCCAAACACCAGTACCAGGATAAACAGCACGCCCAGTACCTGCTTGACCACTTCCCAGAACCAGGGTTGCTGGTAGAAGGACACTTCCGGCACCACTTCACCACGGTCGGCAGAGAACGGTGCATTGATCACGGTCACGCTGTCACCACGGCTGGCATCGAAGCCCACGGCGTCCTGCACCAGGCGGGTAAAGCGGCCCAGGTCGTCGGCACTCCACGGGGTGTGGGTGACTTCGCCCTTGGCGTCAGTCTTGACCTGGTCGTCGACCACCACTGCCACCGACAGGCGGGTCAGGCGCCCCTGCTGCTGCTTGGTGTGGCTGATGGAGCGGTCCAGCTCGAAGTTCTTGGTCGACTGGTTGCGCTTGTCGGCCGGGTACGGCGCCAGCATCGGTTGGCCAGTGGCCGGGTCCATGATCTGCTGGCCGTTGGCGTCCAGCAGCGGCTGGCCTGGCGGGATCGCCGCCGGCGCGGCTGGTGCGGCGGCACCACCGGTTTTCTGCGGGGCGCTGGCCGGGGCCGGCGGCTGGTTGGTCAGGGCGCCCGGCACGCCGGCAGGGCCGCTGCCGCTGGAACGCTGTTCAGTCACCGACTGTTCGCTGCGCAGGGCCGGCTGGTCGGGGTTGAACTGTTCGCTGGTGGACTCGACGGCGCTGAAGTCGACATTCGCCGACACCTCAGCCTTGTAGCGGTCGTTGCCCAACACCGGCTCCAGGATGTTGTGCACACGCTGGGTGAGCATGCTTTCCATTTTGCGGCTGTAGTCGAACTGCTTGCCGGCCATGGTCAGCTCGGAGTCCTGCAGCTGTTCGGACAGCAGGTTGCCCTTCTGGTCGACCACGGCAACGCCGGACTTGTCCATTTCGGGCACGCTGGTGGCGACCAGGTTGACGATGGCCAGCACCTGCCCTGCGTCCAGGGTGCGCCCAGGGTACAGCTCCACCAGCACCGAGGCGGTAGGCTTGCGGTCGTCACGCACGAACACCGAGCTCTTCGGAATGGCCAGGTGCACGCGGGCGCCCTTGACGTTGTTCAGGCTCGAGATGGTGCGGGCCAGCTCGCCTTCCAGGCCCTGGCGGTAACGCGCGGTCTCCATGAACTGGCTGGTGCCCAGCGCCTGTTCCTTGTCCATGATCTCGTAGCCGACGTTGCCGTCGCTCGGCGCCACGCCTGCGGCGGCCAGTTTCATGCGCGCACGGCCAATGTCGTCGGCCTTGACCAGCAGCGCACCGGAGTTGGGCTCTACGGTGTAGGGAATGTCCGCGGCGTTGAGGGTTTCCATCACCTGCTTGGTGTCCATGCCGGCCAGGCTGCCGTACAACGGACGGTAATCGGGCTGCTGCGACCACAGCACCACGGCAAAACCAATCGCCACGCTGGCAGCCAGGCCGACCAACAGGCCCACCTGACGCAACATGGTCATCTTGGAAATATTTTCCAGGAAGGACAGGCCAAACAGCGGCGGCTTGCCGCCGGCTGCGCCGTTCTTGGCTGGTACGTTATCCACGACTGCGTCTGCCATGTCTCAATCTCGCCCTTATACCGGCATCTGCATAATGTCTTGATACGCCTGGACCAGCTTGTTGCGTACCTGGGTCAGCGCCTGGAACGACACGCTGGCTTTCTGCGACGCGACCATCACGTCGGTGATGTCGACGCCGCTCTTGCCGATCTCGAAGGCGTTGGCCAACTGGTCGGACGCCTGCTGGGTGTCGCTGACCTTGTTGACCGCATTGCCCAGCAAATCAGCAAAGCTGCTGGTGCCGGCCACTTCTGGCGCGGCAGCAGTTTTGCTGGCACCCATTGCATCGGCCTGCATGGTGCGCATGTCCATAATCAGACGATTGAATTCAATACCTTGGCTCATGGATCACTCTCTCCGACGGCCCGCAATTTTTTGACACTGTTACAACGGATACAAAGGAGGTAGCAACAAGGGTGCCAGCTCCGGACTTGCATCACAAAATCCTTACACAACAACGTGGGAGCTGGCCTGCCAGCGAGCTTTTGAGGCTTCAAAAACTCGCTGGCAAGCCAGCTCCCACAAGGGTTCGTGTCAGGGGTTACATATTCAACTGGCGTACAGGCTGGCTTCCACGTCCATGCCCGCGTCACGCATCTGCGCCAGCTTGTAGCGCAGGGTGCGGGGGCTGATGCCCAGGCGCTCGGCGGCCTCCTTGCGACGGCCGCGCTCGGTGCGCAGGGTGTCGATGATCAGCTGGAATTCCCGGCGGCGCAGGTCATCACCCAGGGCCCCGGCGGTTTCCGCCGGCAGCGCCGTCAAGGACTCGACGGCGGCAGGCGCGCTGCGCACGATGGACAACGCCGGCGACGGCGCCGCACCCACCGGCCCGGCCAGGCAGAAGTCCTCGGCCTGGATCAGGCCGCCCTGCTGCAGGATCAACGCCCGCTGGATGGCATTGTCCAGTTCGCGGACGTTGCCCGGCCAGGGGTAGCTCACCAGGCAGGCCTGGGCGCCCGGCGCCAGGCGCACGGCAGCGTGCTTCATTTTATTGACGTGCTTGGCCAGTAGGCGCTCGGCCAGCGGCAGAATATCGGCGGTACGCTCGCGCAGCGGTTGCCAGGCCAGCGGGAACACCGACAGGCGGTAGTACAAGTCTTCACGGAAGCGCCCCGCCGCCACTTCGCCGGCCAGGTCGCGGTTGGTGGTGGCCACCACGCGGATGTCCAGGGCAATCGGCTTGCGCGCCCCTACCCGCTCCACTTCGCGCTCCTGCAACACCCGCAGCAGCTTGGCCTGCAGGCCCAGGGGCATCTCGGAAATCTCGTCGAGCAGCAGCGTGCCGCCGTCGGCCTGCTCGAACTTGCCCGCCTGCGCGGCAATGGCGCCGGTGAACGAGCCCTTCTCGTGGCCGAACAGCGTGGCTTCCAGCATGTTGTCGGGGATCGCCGCGCAGTTGATGGCAATGAACGGCCGGCTGGCGCGGTTGGACTGCTGGTGAATGTAGCGCGCCAGCACCTCCTTGCCGGTGCCGGACTCACCCGAGATCAGCACCGTGGAATCGCTGCGCGCCACCCGTGCGGCCAGCTCCAGCAACTTCGCGCTGGCAGGCTCCACGGCCACCGGCCCTTCGCTTTCGGTAGCACCCAGGCGACCCAGGGCATGCCGGGCCACCAGGTCCAGCAGGGCCTTGGGCAGGAACGGCTTGACCAGGTAATCGGCGGCGCCGGCACGCATGGCTTCCACTGCGCGATCCACCGCCGCATGGGCCGTCATCAACAGCACTGGCAATTGCGGCTGGCGCGCCCGCAGCTGGCACAGCAGCTGGTGGCCGTCCATGCCTGGCATGTTGACGTCGCTGATAACCATGCCGAACACCTCGCCGCTCACCGCCAGCAAGGCGTCCTCGGCGCTGCCCACCGCACGGTAGTCGTAGCCGCCCAGCTCCAAAGTATCGCCCAGCGCCTCGCGCAGGGCCCGATCATCTTCGACCAGCAGGACCTTGATAGCCATCAGCGTTACTCCTGCACCGCACGGGTATGGATCAGTGGCAGCGTCACCAGCGCACAGGTGCCGCGGCCCAGCCGCGAACGAATCGCCAGCTCGCCCTGGTGGGCGCGGGACACGGCCTTGACCACGGCAAGGCCCAGGCCGGTGCCGGTGGTCTTGGTGGTGAAGAACGGCTCGCCCAGGCGCGCCAGCACTGCCGGCTCGATGCCGCTGCCGTTGTCGCTGATGGCCAGCCGCAATTGATGATCACGGGCGTACAAATGAATCTTCAGGTGGACCTGGCCGGGGCTGGACTGGATCGAGTTCTCCACCAGGTTCAGCAGCGCGCCCACCAGGGTGTCACGGTTGCACAGCAGCTCGCCGCGGGGGCAGTCGAACTGCCAGCGCACCGACAGGTCCTGTACGTGAGTATGGGCCGCCGACTGCAGGGCCTCGAACAACGCTTGCGGCGTCAGGCGGTCGCTGAGCGGCAGCTCGCCGCGGGCGAACACCAGCATGTCGCGCACCTGGTGCTCCAGCTCGTGCAGCCGCTCTTTCAGGCGGCCGGCAAAGCGCTGCTGGGTTTCCACCGGCAACGCCTGCTCCGTCAAATGGCTGGCGTAAAGCAGCGCAGCCGACAGCGGCGTACGGATCTGGTGGGCCAGCGAAGCGACCATGCGGCCCAGGGACGACAGGCGCTCATGGCGGGCCAGCTGGTCCTGCAACCGCCGGGTTTCCGTCAGGTCGGTGAGCAGCACCAGCTGGCCCGGCTCGGCGTCCAGGGAACGGGTGGCGATGGACAGCCGGCGGCCATCCTTCAGGGACACTTCGTGGCCGTCGTCCTCGCGGGGCGAGAAGCAGCGGGCAATCACCTGGCGCCACAACATGCCTTCCAGCGGCTCGCCCAGCAGCAGGGTCGCGGCCGGGTTGGCCTCGCGCACCACGCCATGGCCGTCGATGACAATGACCCCCCCGGGCAGCAGGTCCAGCAGGTGCTGCAGGCGGTTGGCCAGGCGCTCTTTCTCGGCCAGCTCGGCCATGCGCTGTGCACTCACCACCGCCAGCTCGCCCTTGAGCTCGGCCACGCGGGCCTCGAGCATGCTGTAGGAGTCGCTGAGCTGCGTGGACATCTGGTTGAACAGCGCAAACGCCTGCTCAAGGCCAAGCCGGCTGGTTTGCTCGACGGAGGGTTGACCCTCGAGTTCAGGGGCGGTGGTCATGGGGGCGGCCTGTGGCATCGTGATCTCTCGCGTGGCATACCGTCATAAACGGGTATCGTGACTGACATGTAGCAATCGTCGTGCCGGATCATTTTGTACAGGGCATTACAGCGGCAAAGATTGGAATCATCCTTGATACAAATCAAGGAAAGCCAATAAGGACAGGGGCTTGCGGGGAAAGTAAAGGCGAGAAAAAAGCTACAAAGCCAGTCCGGCGGCGCATCCGTGCGCCGCTTGCGGGAACTCAGGCGTCAATCATCTGTCTGATCATCGCCCTCGCGGCGACTCATGCCGTACTTGCGCATTTTTTCCACCAGGGTAGTACGGCGGATACGCAGGCGTTCGGCGGCACGGGCGACAATGCCATTGGCGTCATCCAGCGCCTGCTGGATCAGGCCCTGCTCCAGGCCACCGAGGTAGTCCTTGAGGTCCAGGCCTTCGGGCGGCAGCATGGCGCCGGTGGTGAAGTCCGGGGTATGGCCGTTGATGGCCACGCGCTCTTCCAGGTCGCTGCGCAGGCTGTCGACCATCTGCTCGTCTTCGTCGTCGACGTAGCGGAATTTCTTCGGCAGCTCGGCGACGCCGATCACCCCGTACGGATGCATGATGGCCATGCGTTCCACCAGGTTGGCCAGTTCGCGCACGTTGCCCGGCCAGCCGTGACGGCACAGCGACATGATGGCCGCGGAGTTGAAGCGAATGGAGCCGCGCTTTTCATGTTCCATGCGCGAGATCAGTTCGTTCATCAGCAACGGAATGTCTTCGACACGCTCGCGCAGCGGCGCCATTTCGATCGGGAACACGTTCAGGCGGTAGTACAGGTCCTCGCGGAAGGTACCCACCTCGATCATGCTTTCCAGGTTCTTGTGCGTGGCGGCGATGATGCGCACGTCGATGCTCTGGGTCTTGTTGCTGCCCACGCGCTCGAAGGTGCGCTCCTGCAGCACGCGCAGCAACTTGACCTGCATCGGCAGCGGCATGTCGCCGATCTCGTCGAGGAACAGCGTACCGCCGTTGGCCAGTTCGAAACGCCCGGCGCGGCTGGTGATGGCACCGGTGAAGGCGCCCTTCTCATGGCCGAACAGTTCGCTTTCCAGCAACTCGGCGGGAATGGCCCCGCAGTTGACCGGCACGAACGGCGCGTCGCGACGCTTGGAATGGTAGTGCAGGTTGCGCGCCACCACTTCCTTGCCGGTACCCGACTCGCCAAGGATCAGCACGCTGGCGTCAGTGTCGGCCACCTGCTGCATCATCTGGCGCACGTGCTGGATGGCACGGCTGGTACCGACCAGGCTGCGGAACAGGTTGGGCTCGCGCTGCCGGCCGCGCTCGCGGGCCTGGTCATACATCTCGCGGTAGACCTGGGCGCGGTGCAGGCTGTCGAGGAGCTTGCTGTAGCTGGGCGGCATTTCCAGGCTGGAAAGCACGCGCCGGCGCAAGTCTTCCGGCAGGTCGCCGGTGGCCGTATCACCTAAAAGCAACACAGGAAGGAACTCATCCCACCCCGCGATGGTCTTAAGCAAGCCTTGAAGGGTACCGGGTGCGTTTACAGTCCCTACCAGGACGCAAAGCACTTCCCGATTCGACGACAACGAATCGACCACCTGCTGCCAGTCACCACTGGTGCAGGGCAAATTTTCTTCGCCAAGAAAATTCAAGATCACCGCCAGGTCCCGGCGGCGAACGCTATCGTCATCGATTAGCAGAATTTTGGTTTCACGCCACATGCAATAGCAACTTCCCTAGTCAACTCGGTGCCCTGGAATAGGGGCAAGTCAGACGTAATTGGCTTGATACACCTAATTGACGTCCCAGTACTGTAAATAGCCACTAGTTAAGTCAAAAAACCTTAGACAGTCAAATTTATGGCGTATTATCCGTCACCAGGCAAATGTTTTGTAAAGAAACAGATGAGTGACTGTATCAAGCCGGAAACAAAAGGGGCCGTATAGGCCCCTTAACGCATGAATGAAGCCCGCCGGGCCATATTGTAGACCTTCGCGGCCTCATAACCTCGCTTCGCCTGGGTCATCTCGGTGGCGATCGACTGTCGCGCCCGCGACGTCACGTCCACCAGCTGGCGGTACAGCACCAACAGGCCCTCGAGGTTCTCGCGCAGCAGTTGCGCGTCCACGGTCTTGTCACCCAGCGCGCCATCCAGGCAAGCACGAATGTCCAGGTCCAGGGCCGTCACGGCATCCCAATCCTCGTTCACCAGCGCGGCTTGCAGCGCCTGGCGCGTCGCCTCAATCTTTTCCAATGCACTCATGACACTCTCCTGCGGCAGCACGACATCCGCTGCCCGTTCGGCAACCAGCACCAGATGACCGTGCCTCATGGCGCAGCCGGTGCCGCGTTGGCGGGATCGATGGCGTCCCAGCCCATCTTCACAGTCAACAGCAAGCCGCTGACTTCGTCGAGCATTTCCATGCTGTTGACGCGATTGGCTTCCACCAGGCGGCGGGTCATATAGTCATACAGCTGAGCGTAGTTGACCGCCAGCTCTTCACCCTTCTCGAAGTCCAGGCCGTCGCGCAGGCCGGCCAGAATGTTCTGCGCCTTGCTGATCAGCACGCCCTTCTGGGCCAGCTCACCCCGTTCCATGCAGCCGCGGGCCTGGGCAATGCGGCTCAGGCCGCCCTCCATCAGCAACTGGATCAAGCGATGAGGGGACGCATCGACCATCTCCGATTGGGTATTGACGTTTCGGTACTGTCGAAGCGCGGCCATGCGGTTCATGGGGTATTACCTCGGGGTATTGTTGCCTGACAATTGACGCTCTACTCGGGGTATCGACGAGGGGGCGTCAAACTTTAGCCACCCTCGCGCTATTCCGATCAGCTGCTGGTAGAGGAGGTCTTGTTCAGAGCGTTGAGCGTGGTCATCACGCTGGTGCTGGTGGCGTTGAGCTGGGCAACCAGGGTGTCCATGGCGTTGTACTTGGCCATCATGGTGGCCTCGTACTTGGTCATGCGCGTGTCCAGGGTGGTCTGTTGGGTGGCCAGGTCGCTGAGGGTGTCGTTCAGCGAGTCGACGCGCTGGTCGAGCAGGCCGTTGTCCTGGGTGTAGATGTCCAGGGACGCGGACATGCGCGTGATCAGGCCGCCAGTGCCGGTGAAGAAGCCTTCCACGGAGGAGGCATTGGCTTCAAGGGCGGTTGTCAGCTTGTCGTCGTCGACTTTCAGGGTGCCATCGGTCTGGGTAGACACACCCAACTGCGACAGCAGGCTGATGGTGCCGCCGTTGGTGGAGCTGCCCACCAGCGCGTTGCGCAGACCGTTGATGATGTTGCGCACGCTGGAGTCGCTGGTCAGCGCTGCACCAGTGGTGGTGGCGTTGCCGTCGTCGTCCGTTGAGGAGGTCACGCTGGTGAGCGAGTCGATCGAGCTCATCAGGGTGTTGTAGGCCGTGACGAAGCTGTTGATCGAGGTGGTGAGGCCGTCGGTGTTGGTGTCGACCGTCAGGGAGGTGGTTTCGCCAGCTTTGAGCAACGTAAAGTCCACGCCACTGATCGCGCCGGTGATGTCGTTGCTCGAACTGGTCATCGACAGGCCGTCGATAGTGTACTCGGCGTCCTGGGTGACCGCGGTGACGTAACCGCCCGCAGTGGCACTTGCCTGAGTGCCGGAACCATCGATAGCGAGGCTCGACAGGCCGCTGTCGGTTGTCGACAGACTAAGGTCAGTGTTGACGCCCGTGGTGCTAGAGCTCAGCACCAGGCGCTGGCCGGTGGAGTCGGTGATGATGTTCGCCGTGACACCACTGGACTTGAACTGGGTGTTGATACTGTCACGAATATCGGACAACGAGGCGTTGGCCGCGACCTTGATGGTGCCCAGAGTGGTAGAGCCCTGGGTGAGGGTCAAGCTGCCCTTGCTGAACGTTGTACCGCTGGTGATGTACTGCGTGGCGACCTTCGAACCGGTAGCCAATTTGGTGGTGGTAATGGAGTAGGAACCGGCTGCGGCCCCGGTACCCACGGTAGCCGTCAGATTATCGGTATCACCGGAAGTCGCCGTCAGGCCGGAAAAGGACTTGGCCACGTTGAGATCGGTCATCGCCGTCTGGAACGTGGACAATGCCGACTTCAACGAGCTGACCGCCGACAAGGTGGTGGTCGCGGTAGTCTTGGCGTTGGTGATCTGATCCTGCTTGGGTGTTTTCTGCGCGGTTACCAACGCAGTAACAATGGAGTCGATGTCGATCCCCGACCCGACCCCGTTAACCGAAGTACTCATTGTGTGTGCTCCCACTCAAAATATTGGCGCATGCCTTCGGAAATGAACTGTATCCGTTTAGTCATGCAAGTACGGCACCAACCCTCAAGCCCATCCATCGAACAACGAGGTGTTGCCGTCCTTGAGACTTTGCGCCAGCTTCAATGCCACTTCCGAAGGAATCTGCCGGATGACGTCACCGGTATCGCTGGCCACCACTTTCACTACCTGGATGCCGGTATCGGAATCCACGGAGAAATCGAGGTCGCGGTGCGAGACTTTCATGAAGTCGTTGAGACTGCTGACAGCCTGGTCGAGCGATTGCGGCTGCTCGCCCTGGTCATCGCTGCCGACGGCCTTGGCCGCCTGCGGCTGAACTGCAACGCTGCCAACGGAACGCGTGCCGATGGTACGGGCGTCGACAGCTGGAACATTGAGATTGAGGTCCATGGTTCACTCCTCCTATGGCAACGAAGAAAGGGCGCAAGCGCCCTTTCCGTGGTGTTGGCCGGTGGGCCGTTACCTTATTGCAGCAGTTTCAGTACAGCGGAAGGCAGCTGGTTGGCCTGGGCCAGCACAGCGGTAGCAGCCGACTGCAGGGTTTGCTGCTTGGTCATCTCGGCGGTTTCGGCCGCGAAGTCCACGTCCTGGATGGTCGAACGAGCAGCGGTGGCGCTTTCCGACACGTTCTGCAGGTTCGAGATGGTGCTGTCCAGACGGTTCTGGATGGCACCCAGCGAGGAACGCTGAGTATCGATCTGCTTCAGGGCGGCGTCGATGACCTGGGTGGCTTTCTGGGCCGAGGTAGCGTCGTTGATGTTCAGGCCCTGTACGGTGAAGTTCGATACGGTCGCGGCGGTCGAAGCAACACCACCCGACAGTGCACCAGTACCGGTGACAGCTGCAATGTCGCTACCGGAGGTCAGCACGATGCCGGTACCAGCGCTGTCCAAGGTAGCGGTTACGCCGCTGACGTTGGTGTTGATGGCGCTGACGATGTCGCTGGCCGAGGAACCCGAAGCGATGTCGACTTCTACACCACCGATGGTGATCGAGCTCGAAGCAACGGTGGCACCGGCGCTTGCCAAACCAGTAGCGACAGTAGCAACAGCCAGAGCTGCACTACCTTTCAGAGCCGAGGCACCCATGTCGCTCAGGGTGAACGAAACGGTTTCGTTGGCGTTGGCGCCGACCTGGAAGGTCAGGGTGCCGGAGTTGCCAGCCGAGCCGTCCAGCAGTTTGATACCCGACGAACCGCCGCCGAAGGTGGTGGTCTTGGAGATACGGGTCAGTTCAGCGGTCATCGACTTGAACTCTTGGTTCAGGGCCGATTGGTCTTCGCTGCTGTTGCTGCCGTTAGCCGACTGCAGGGACAGTTCACGCATACGCTGCAGGATGCTGGTCGATTCTTGCAGGGCGCCTTCAGCGGCGGTTGCGATCGAGTTGGCGTCCTGGGCGTTCTTGACCGCCACGTCCAGACCGTTGACCTGGGAGGTCAGGCGGTTGGAGATTTGCGAACCAGCGGCGTCGTCTTTGGCGCTGTTGATACGCAGACCAGTCGACAGACGGGTCATGGAGGTGGTCAGAGCGTTGGAAGAAGCGGTCAGGTTCTTTTGAACCGACAGAGAGGCAATGTTAGTGTTGACGGTAAGAGCCATGACTAATTTCCTTGCAGTGAGTCTAACGGGTTGTGGGTTCCTGGGCTGTGTGGCGTTGCCATCAAGTTGCCGTACAGAACCTTCGTAGTTGTTATCGTCGGGTTCCGGAATCCCTTGAGGAAATTTTGTTTTTTTTTGCTTACATCCCTGAAACCCGCGGTTTCGGGACGGTGGCCCTGTTCTTGCTACAGTCCGGATACATGTCAAACCCCCGTCACGACAGCCGGACCCTCCTTATGCAAAGCAGAACCCAACAGGCCGAGATCCAGCGCATCTCCAGCGCCCTGGCGCTGGCAGAGCAACACCAGGACACCGACACCCAGCTCAAGCTCTATCAAGAGCTGGCGCGCCTGGCCCCAAACACTGCGCTGATCCACGCCCAGATCGCTCATCTGCTCTTCGAACGCGAACAAGAGAAAGAAGCCGCCCCCCATGTGGAGATCGCGCTGGCGCTGCCTCACGACCTGAAGGTCGATCGCCTGGTGTTCCAGCACATGTGCAAATTGGCGCGCTACACCCTCAGGCCCGATTGCGCCCGTGAGTGGTTCAACGCCCAGCCTAACCTGTGGCGCTTCAAGCTACTGCACGAGGCTCTGAACAACATCGAAGCCAAGGAAGAGCTGGAAGCACTAATTCACCGTGTGCTCGAAATGCCCCTGCAACCCAGCGAACAGTCACAGGTCCTGACTTTGTTGGCCCAGCTATATTTCAGTCAGGCACGCTACCACGACGCCATTGGCTGCTATCAGTTGGGCCTAGAGCTCACTCCAGGCAATCAGACTCAACTATTCAATCTCGCCGGAAGTCTGGAGCACGTGGGCCGCTATGAAGAAGCTTTCCAGTACTACCAGAAGGTGCTGAGTATTGACCCAAACCATGCAGGCACACACAACAACATCTCGTTGATCATGTTGCGGTTCGGCGAATTCAAGCAGGGTTGGCTGCACAATGAATGGCGCTGGAAAGGCTCTCAACCGCAACATGCACAACATTTTAATATCCCACGCTGGCAGGGTGAGCCACTCGAAGGCAAGACTCTGCTGGTATGGGCCGAACAGGGCATCGGCGACCACATCATGTATGCCAGCATGCTTGAAGAGTTGCAGGCACGAGGTGGAACCCTGCACTACGAGATCTATGCGCGCCTCGACGACTTGTTCAAGCGCAGTTTTGAAGGTGTTAATTTCCTTCGCCGCGACGTCCTAGGCGAAGAAGAGGTAGCGGGTCAACGCATGTTCAAACAGAGTTGGCCTCGAGCGGACTTTCAAATTCCAGCGGGCAGCCTGGGCGGAATCTTCCGCAATGACCTGGCCAGCTTCGGCGCTGGCGCCGCCTTCCTCACCCCAGACCCCGAGGCCGCGGCGGCCTACCGCGAGAAATACGCGCAATTGTTCCCCGGCAAGCGCCTGATCGGCCTGTCGTGGCGCGGCGGTAAAACCATGCAGACCGAGCGCCAAAGCCGCCGGGCACAGGTGCAGGACCTACTGCCACTGACCAGCCTGGGCAACGTGCAGTTCATCGACCTGCAGTACGACAGCTCCGCCGAGGAAATCGCCGAGATGCAGGCCGCCGGCCTGCCCATCTACCACGATGACACCGTGGACGCGCGCCTGGACATGGATCCGCAAGCCTCGCAGGTCAGCGTGCTGGACGCGATAATCACCGTCGACAACACCACTGTCCATCTGGCCGGCGCCTTGGGCATCCCGACCTATGTGCTGGTACAGATGAACCCCAACTTCCGCTGGGGCATGAAGGAAGGCCGGACCTACTGGTACAACAGCGTCCAGCTGTTCCGCAACCCAGGACTGATCGGCTGGCAAGACCCGCTCACGCGCATCATCCAGGCCCTGAAGACAGACGGCATCGTCTAACCCCTCGCCAATCCTCCGTAGCAGCGGCCGCCAGGCCGCGTCAGGGGCCTTAAGCCTATGACGCGGCCTGGCGGCCGCTGCTACAACGTTCAGAACAACGGCTTTAGTTCATCTGCCAAGCGCACGCCGTCGGCGAGACTGCCCGTCAGCTCGAACCGGGACTCGGGATCGGCAAAGAATTCGCAAATATCATCCAGCGACCCACGCGCAGTAAAGTCCAGGTAGCCATCATCATCCCGCGGGTTATCCGCCAGCACCGGCACACCATTCGCACTCATCAAGTAGATACGGAACGGATTGACGAACTGCTCACCTGCCCCGGCACTCAGCGACAACCCGTAACGGGTGGAAGACAGGTAGTAATCACGACTCATGTGAGGCGACTTGTTGTCCACGGTGCGCAGGCGCATGCCGGCAATGGCCGACAACTTGTTCAGTTTTACCTGCCGCTCGCCCTTGGCGAGACCGAAGAACACCGCGTCGTGCTGGATGGCAGCGCGACGGTTGATGTTTGGCGAAACCAGTTCGTCAAAGAAGCCCCAGCGCCCGTAGTGCGCCTTGTCCAGCAACCCGCACGCCTCGTAGGCCTGGAAGTTGTAGCGGTACGGCGTGCAGATGAAGCGGCTCATGTTCAGCAGTTCAAGATAGTTATCGATCTTGAAGCCAGCGCGCTGGTTGATGGTCTTGCCGTCGAAGCACTCCACGTCATAGATGGAAAATTCGGCCTCGGTCTGGCGGATGTGCTGCAGGTGCCCCTCGTCCACCAGCCAGTCAGCACCAATCACCACGTTGTGCACGCCGGTGAAGAACTGATTATGGCTCATGCTCACTTCGTGCCCCAGGGCCGTGAGACTGTGGTACAGGCCGTAGACGATGTCCGCCTTGAAGTTGAACCAGTCGTTGCTGCCGATATGGGCGATGTTGAGCTTCACCTTGGACTCCAGGGATTTACGGCCACGAAAATACGTCATCAGGCCCACGCGGATGGCAGGTTTCTGACGACAATGGAGTCAAGGTGCAAGAAGGACGCCAAGTGCATGGCGGTAAATCAGAGGGAGCCCCGGAACCGGGGCTCCACAGCGGTCACGGCCGCTCGATAATCGCCGAACCCCACGACAGCCCCACGCCGAAGCCACTGATGGCCACGCGCTTCCAGCGGTTGTCGAACGCGTGCTTTTCCAGCAGCAGCGGAATGCTCGACGACACGGTGTTGCCGGTCTCGAGCATGTCCTTGACGAATTTCTCCGGCTTGTCTTCCTCGAAGCGCCGTGCCACGGCGTCGACGATGGCCGCGCTGCCCTGGTGGATGCAGTAGGCGTCGATCTGGTCGCTGGTCAGGCCCGAGGTTTCCAGCAGCAGCTGCAGGTGCGCCGGCACCTTGACCAGGGCGAAGTTGAACACCTGGCGGCCGTTCATGAAGAACAGGCCGTCGGTGACCTTCAGGTGCGCCGCGCCGCTGCCGTCGGTGCCGAAGGCGGCTTTGCCCAGGGTCCAGATCGGGTCTTCGCCCATCCAGGTGACCGTGGCAGCGTCGCCGAACAACATGGCGGTGTTGCGGTCTTCGGGGTCGACGATCTTCGAGTACGGGTCGGCGGTGATCAGCAGGCCGTTCTTCAGGCCGGCGGCTTCCATGAAGCCCTTCATCGCGTAGATGCCGTAGACGTAGCCCGAGCAGCCCAGGGAGATGTCGAACGCTGCCACGTGGGTCGGCAGGCCCAGCTTGGCCTGGACGATGGCGGCGGTGTGCGGCAGGCCCTCTTCGTCACCGTTCTGGGTGACGACGATCAGCGCATCGATGGATTCGGGGTTGAGCTCGGGGTGATTGGCGAACAGCGTCTTGGCGGCCTCGACGCACAGGTCGGAGGTTTCTTGAGCATCGTCCTTGCGCGGCAGGAATGCCGAGCCGATCTTGCCGAGGATGAAGTCCTCTTCCTTGCCGAATTTCGCGCCCTGGGCGTAGTTGTCCACGCCGCCGGAGGGTACGTAGCTGGCGATACTTTTAATGCCAATCATACTGGCTTCCCAATGCAGAAGAACTGGTAATCACCACCCGTCGCGACGGGGGCGCCGAGGGCACCGGAGCGCACCGTGGAGGGTCGCCTGGACCTGCGACAAGGCGAGGGGCCGGCCGACCCATTAATACAATACAGTGAAGATGCACGTTTTGACCTATTGGTCACACTTGTTGCAAGGGGTGACGGAGAAAAAGTGGCCTGGCGGGGTTAAAAATTCTTCAAGGACGGGCCTGGAACGCAAAAAGCCGCCGCACCCAGGGGGTGACGGCGGCTTCAGGCAGGCGCCAGCTGGATCAGAGCTTGTCGAACAGGCTCAGCTGGGAAATACGGCTGAAGGCCAGCTGCGAGGCTTCGAGCATGGTCTGCTGCAAGGTGAGCTTGACGCTGGCCTCGGCGGTGTCGGTGTCACCGATGGACGACTGGGTGGCCGTATTGGTGAGGGTCAGGGTGCTGTTTTCCGCCGACTGAATGTCCAGGGCGTTGCCGCGCGCACCGATGGAACCCCGGGTGATGTCGATCTGGTTGGACGCCGAGTCGAGGTTGCCGGTGGCCGAGGCCACGGCGTTCTGCACCCGCAGGGCACCGGCGCTGTCACCGGTGATGGGCGTGGACAGCACCGACCGCAGTTGGCTGATGGTGTTCAGCACGTTCTGGGTCTGGTGGGCGTCGGCGGTCACCGAGAACTGGTCGCCGCTGGCCGGCGCGCCGGTGAAGTTGAACGTCACCCCGGCAGCGGTGATGCTGGTGGCCGGGCTGGTCATGGTGCCGCTGGCAATGGCCTGGCTCGACGAAGTCACCGGCGAGGCATACACCTGGTAGTCCGTGGCGCTGGTGAACTTGATGATCGCCCCGCCATTGGGGAAGGTGCTGCTGTAGGCCGACTCATCGGTAACCGACGCGGAAGTGACCTGCGCGGTGGAGGTGTTGCTGGAAATGCGGCTGGTGGAAATGCTGTCCGGCTTGCTTTCGAGGCTGAAGGTGTGGCCGGCCAGCGCGGTGTCCATGTCCGTGGTGGAGTCGTCGCCGCTCTGGGCGATGACGTTGGCCTGGAAGTCCACGCCACGGAAGCTGATGGTGCTGCCCGATGCGTCGGTGGAGTCGTAGGCGCCCTTGCCGCTGCTCTCGGCGGTGACGTCGTTGCCGCTGGCGTCGGTGATGGTGTAGGCCGAGGCACTGGTGAACGTCAGGGTGTACGGCTCGCCGGACTTGAAGCTGCTGTTGTAGGTGGTCTGCGAGGTCATGTTGCCCGAGGTCAGGGTCATGCGCCCGTCGTCGGTGGTGGGTGCGGTCATGGTCGCCGAGGTACGGGCGATGTTGCTGGCCTGCTCGAACACGCTGTAGCCGGTGTCATTGGTGGCCATGCTCAGGGTGTCGGACACCTGCAGGCTCAGCTGCGTCTCGTCGCCCTGGTAGGTGTAGCTGCCATCGGAGTTCTTCACGTACGGCTGTACGTTGGTCTTGGACCCGGAGAACAGGTAGTTGCCGTTGGCGTCCTTGCTGTTGAGCAGGCCGTAGACGGTGCTTTCGATATCACCCAGCTGGTTGGCGATGGACGCGCGGTCATCGTCGGTCAAGCCGCCGTTGCCGGCCTGCAGGGTCAGCTCGCGGGCGCTCTGCAACGCGGTGTTGATGCTCGACAGCACCGACTCCTCGTTGTTGAGCGAGTTGTTGGCGGAGGTGATGTTGCTGGTGTACTGGGTCAGGCGCGCGCTCTGCTGCTGCAGTTGCAGCAGCTTGGAGGCGCCGACGGGATCGTCGGCAGCCGTCTGGATGCGGGTGCCGGAGCTGATCTCGGACTGCGTCTTGGTGATGTCGCTGTAGTTCTTCGAGTAGCCCGTGAGGCTGTTCGCAAAGTATTGGCCGGTGGAAATGCGCATGTCGTTGCCTCCTGTTACAGGCTACTGATCAAAGTCTGGAAGATAGTCTGCGCCGTCTTGATGATCTGCGACGAGGCCGTGTAGTACTGCTGGAACTTCACCAGGTTGGCCGCCTCTTCGTCGAGGTTGACCCCCGACACCGAGTCGCGCGAGTCGGTGGCCGAGCTGAGCACGGCGGCGGTCGCGGTGGTGTCGATGGTGGCCTGGCTGGCCATGGCCCCTACCCCTTCCACCAGCGCGGCGTAGGCGTTGGTGACGCTGCTACCGGTGGCGCCATTGGCGGTACCCACAGTGCTGGCGGTCTGCTGGGTCAGCAGCGCGGCGGCGTTGCGGTTGTCGCTGGTGCCGCTGCTGTTGAACGCCACGCTGTAGCTGTCGCCCGAGGCGGGCGAGCCAGCCACGGTCATGGAGAAGCTGGCGCTCATGGCGTTGCCGTCGGAGTCGGTCACCGGGTTACCGCTGGAATCGGTGAGCGGCACGGTCACGCTCAGGTCGTTGCTCTGGCCAGGGACGATGCTGCCGGTGCCGATGTTGTTGCCCTTGGAGTCGAATACCGTGTAGGTCTGCGCGCCGCCGCTGGCCGCGTCGAACACCAGCTTGACCGGCATCGAGGTCTTGATGCCTGATTCCAGCGCCGAGGTATCGGTACCGCCGTCGATGTCCAGGGTGGTGGTCAGCGTGGGCTGGGTAATGGACCCGGTGCCCGAGTTGGCCGAGCCGCTGGTGGCGCTCAGGGCGCCGGCCAGGGCCAGCTTGGTGGAGTCGGTCATCACCGTGGTGATGTCGCTGGCACCGCTGCGGGTGGGGGTGATCTTGAAGCTGTCGCCGGCGCTGGGCGCGGTGCCGTTCATGGCCACCGAGAAGCCGTCGATGACCGGCGCCGGGTCGGCAGACAGCTTGTAGCTGCCCATGCTGGTGCCGTCGGAACGGGTCACCGAGTAGTCGTCGGCGCTGGTGAAGGTCACCTGGTAGTCGTAGGTGGTCAGCGCGCTGGTGTCGGCGATGCTGACGTTCAGGTTGCCGGTGCTGGTGTTGTTGGTGGACGCGGCAATGCTGCGCTGGGCCATGGCCGAGGCAGTGTTGAGGCTCGAGTACAGCGACGAACCGAAATCGCCATTGGAGTCAACGCCCTGGCCCAATTGCGTGTTGATGTTGTCACTGACCACCATGGCCAGGCGCCCCAGGGCGTTGGTGGTGGGCGTCAGCACGTCGCTGCGGTAGCGCAGCAGCCCGCCGATCTCGCCACCCGAGACCACGCTGGTAACGTCGGAGCTGTAGTTGGCGTAGTTGACAGTCAGGCTGTACTGGCTCGGGTCAGTGCTGCTGGGCTGCGCCGACAGCGTATTGGCGGTGTTGCCCGACACCAGCGCCTGGCCGGTGCCCAGGTAAATGTCGTAGCCGGTGCCGTTGCTGCTGGTCTGCACGGTAACGCCGACCAGCTCGTTGAGCTGGCGCACGGCTTCGTCGCGGGCATCGAGCAGGCTGGTGGGCGAGCCATTGGCCGACAGCTGGGTAATCTGCTTGTTCAGCGAGGCGATCGACGTCGACAGCTGGTTGACCTGGCCGGTCAGGGTGCTCAGCTGGGTGTTGATGTCGGTGTTCTGCTGGGTCAGCTGGCTGGAAATCGAATTGAAACGGTTGCTCAGCGTGCTGGCCGAAGTCAGCAGCAGCTGGCGCGCCGAGGTGTCGCTGGGGGTCGAGGACACGGACTGCAACGCCGAGTAGAAGCTGGACAGCACCGAGGTGATACCGGTGGAGCTGTCGGACAGCAACGAGTCGAGGGTGTTGATCTGCGTCGAATAGGATTGCGCCTCGGAGTCCAGGGACGTCGAGCTGTTGACCTGGTTCTGCAGGTACTGGTTATAGATACGACGCACTTCCGACAAGGTCGTGCCGGTGCCGACGTAACCAGCGCCGCCGATGCTCTGCAACGCGCCAGCCGTGGTGATGGTGGACTGACGCGAGTAGCCCGTGGTCGCCGCGTTGGAGATGTTGTTACTGGTCGTGTTAAGTGCCGTCTGAGTGGCCGACAGCCCCGAGAGCCCGATGGAGATCAGATTCGCCATGGTTCAAAACCTTATAGAGTCGTGGAAGAGCCGGCCTGCGCATAGTTCGCGTAGCCCTTCATCTGTTTTGCGATTGCCGAGATCTTGCTTGCGTAGTGGGGGTCGGTCGCGTAGCCGGCCTTTTGCAACTCTCGTACAAACTGTTCTGGGTTATCGGCCGACTTCACAACACCTTGATAGCGATCGTTGCTTTGCAGCAGGGTCACCAGGTCATGGAAGCTGTCGGCGTAGGAATCGTAGGAACGGAACTGCGCCGTCTCCTTGACCATCTTGCCGTTGCGGAACTCGCTGGTGATGGCCCGCGCCTGGTCGCCCTGCCAGTTGCCACTGGCCTTGATGCCGAACAGGTTGTGGCTGCTCTTGCCGCTTTCGTCGCGCATGACCGAGCGGCCCCAGCCGGTTTCCAGTGCCGCCTGGGCCACCAGTACGCTGGGGTCGACGCCAATGCGCGCGGCGGCGTCCTTGGCCAGGGGCATCATGGTGGCGACGAATTCGTCGGCGGTGCTGAAGGCTTTCTTGGCCGGCGCCAGCGGTGGCTGGGCCACGCTGCGGCCGATGATGCGAATGTCGCCGCTGGCAATGGCCGCCTGGGCCGATTGCCATTCACCGGCGTCGCTGCTGCCGTCGGCATCGGTGCTGGTGCTGGTGGCAGCGGTCTGCGCCATGCTGCTGGCGACGTTGACCTTGATGCCGTTGCGCGCCAGCGCCTGGGTGGCCGCGGCGGTACCGTCGGCGGCCGCCGAGGTGGACGGCACGATGCCGGCCATGATGCGGTCGGCCAGCTTGCTGGGCAGCGACAGGCGGCGCTGGTTGAGCATGGCCACGTCGTTGCTGTGGGCGGTGCTGGCCGTGCCGTTGAGCGCGTGCTTGAGGTCGGCCGCCGTGTTGCGCCCGCCGTTTAGCGTGGACAGCGCCGGGGCGTTGTGGTCGAACGGGTTGGCGCCGGTGTGCTCCACGCCCTTGTTCTTGGACAACTGCCGCATCAGCACGTCCTGCAGGCCGATGCCGTTGCCCTGCTTGGACAGGGTCACGGCCAGCTGCTGGTCGTACATCGACTGATACTGCTTGGTGGTCTCGGTGTTCATCGGGTTGTCCTTGCCCAACACGTCGTTGGCCGAACGCATCGACTTGAGCATTTCACCGACGAACAGCGACTCGAACTCCTGGGCCACCTTCTTCAGGTTGGCGTCGCTGTCCTTGTCACCGGTCTTCAGCGCGTTCAGGCGATTGAGGTCCGTGTAGGCCCCGGAATCGGCGGGGGCGCTGACGCCACCTTTGGGCATGTCCATGCGCTGCTACCTCAAATCACGATCAGGTCGGCTTGCAGGGCGCCGGCCTGTTTCAGTGCTTCGAGGATGGCCATCAGGTCGCTGGGCGCCGCGCCCACCTGGTTGACCGCACGCACGATCTCGTCAAGCGTGGTGCCGGGGCCGAACTTGAACATCGGCTTGGCTTCCTGCTGGGCGTTGATCTTGGAACGCGGTACCACGGCGGTCTGGCCGTTGGACAGCGGGCCCGGCTGGCTGACGATCGGGTCTTCGGTGATGGTCACGGTGAGGCTGCCGTGGGTCACGGCGGCTGGCGAAACCTTCACGTTCTGGCCGATGACGATGGTGCCGGTACGCGAATTGATGATGACCTTGGCCGGGGCCGCACCCGGGTCCACTTCCAGGTTTTCCAGCACCGAGATGTAGTCCACGCGCTGGCTCGGGTCGATTGGCGCGGTGACGCGCACCGAGCCGCCGTCGATGGCCTGGGCCACGCCTGGGCCGAGCATGTTGTTGATTTTGTCGACAATGTGCTTGGCGGTGGTGAAGTCCGAACGGTTGAGGTTCAGGGTCAGGCTGTTGCCCTGGTTGAAGCCGCTCGGCACCGAGCGTTCCACCGAGGCACCGCCGGGAATGCGGCCGGCCGACGGCACGTTGACGGTGATCTTGGAACCGTCCTTGCCCTCGGCGTCGAAGCCGCCCACCACCAGGTTGCCCTGGGCGATGGCGTAGACGTTGCCGTCGATACCCTTCAGCGGGGTCATCAGCAGGCTGCCGCCGCGCAGGCTCTTGGAGTTACCGATGGACGACACGGTGACGTCGATGGTCTGGCCAGGCTTGGAGAACGGTGGCAGGTCGGCATGGATCGACACCGCCGCGACGTTTTTCAGCTGCGTGGTGCCGGTACCGGTGGGCACCTTGATGCCGAATTGCGCCAGCATGTTGTTGAAGGTCTGCAGGGTGAACGGGGTCTGGGTGGTCTGGTCACCCGTGCCGTCCAGGCCCACCACCAGGCCGTAGCCGATCAACTGGTTGGAGCGCACGCCGGAAATGCTCGCGATGTCCTTGAGGCGCTCGGCCTGGGCGGCGCTGGCCGCTCCCAGTGCCGCGGCAGCCAGCAGGGTCACGGCCATCAGGTGCTTGAATTTACGCATGGTCGTGGACACCTAGAAAGGCCAGTAGGGGCTCATGAAGAAACGGTCAAGCCAACCGGTCTGGTTGGACTCGGCGAACGCGCCGGTGCCCGAATAGGTAATGCGTGCGTCGGCGACACGGGTCGACGACACGGTGTTGTCGGTGGCGATGTCGTCGGCACGGATCAGGCCGGCGATGCGCACCAGCTCTTCGCCGGTGTTGAGCGTCAGCCATTTCTCGCCGCGCACGGACAGGATGCCGTTGGGCAGCACGTCAGCCACGGTCACGGTGATCGAACCGGTCAGGCTGTTGGCCTGGTCGGCCTTGGCGGTGCCGTCGGTGGCGCGGGTGCCGGTGTAGCCGGCGTCCAGGCTCAGCTTGCCGCCGGTCAGCGGGTTGGTGGTGGACGCGCCGCCGCCAAACAGCGAAGTCAGGCCCAGGGAGGTGCTGGAGTCCTTGGTCAGCTTGGAGTCGGCGCTCTTGCTGGCCGCGGTCTTCTCGGCCAGGGTCACGGTGATGATGTCCCCTACCCGGAACGCCTTGCGGTCGGTGTACAGGTTCTGGTCGAAGCCGGACTGGTAAATCGAGCCGTTGTTGGACGCCGCAGGCAGCGGGGTGCGTGGCAGCACCGGCGCGTAGTACGGGTCATTGGGCTTGGGCGGCGGCGACATGCAACCCGACAACAAAGCGATCCCACTCAAGGCAAGAACACTGGACAAACGACTCATGACACTGACCTCACGATGAAGCTGGCGCCGGCGGCGCCGTGTGGCTGGATTACAGATTCTGCGTTACGTACTGGAGCATCTGGTCGGCGGTCGAGATCACTTTGGAGTTCATCTCGTAGGCGCGCTGGGTGGTGATCATGTTCACCAGCTCTTCAACGGTGCTGACGTTGGAGTTTTCCAGGGTGTTCTGCAGGGTGGTGCCGAAGCCGTTGAGGCCCGGGGTACCCACTTGCGGCGCGCCGCTGGAAGCGGTTTCCAGGTACAGGTTGCTGCCGATGGCCTGCAGGCCGGCCGGGTTGATGAAGTCAGCGGTCTGCAGGTTGCCGATCACGGTCGAGGTGGCGCTGGTGGCGGTGGTGATCGACACGGTGCCGTCGGTGCCCACGGTGAACGTCTGGGCGTTGGTCGGTACCACGATGGCCGGGTTCAGGGCGTTGCCGCTGGCGGTCACGATCTGGCCGTTGGAGTCCAGGTGGAAAGTGCCGTCGCGGGTGTACGCAGTGGTGCCGTCCGGCTGGGTGATCTGGAAGAAACCACGGCCGTTGATGGCCATGTCCAGCGGCTGGTCAGTGGTGGCCAGGCTGCCGGCGGTGAAGTTCTTCTGGGTGCCGACGATGCGCACGCCGGTACCCAGCTGCAGGCCCGACGGCAGCTCGGTGTCGGTGGTGGAGTTGGCACCTGGCTGGCGCTTGGTCTGGTACAGCAGGTCCTGGAACTCGGCGCGGTCGGCCTTGAAGCCGGTGGTCGAGACGTTGGCCAGGTTGTTGGAAATGGTCGTCAGGTTCATGTCCTGAGCGGCCAGACCGGTCTTGCTGACGTATAGTGCCGGAAGCATTCTGTTCTCCTAAGTGCGCGCCTGTTTTTCGCCGCGCCCAGTCATTTATCAGGTGTTCTGCAAGACCCGCGCCATGGACTCATCGTCCTCCTTGGCGGTGGTCATCATCTTGATGTGCAGTTCGAATTGCTTGGACAGGGCCAGCACCGAAGTCATCTCTTCCACGGCGTTGACATTGCTGGCCTGCAGGAAGCCGGAGGTCACGCTGGAGGTGGCGTCGGCCGCAGCCGGTTGGCCGTCCTTGGTGTGCAGCAAGCCGTCGGTGCCCTTGACCAGGTTGCGCGGGTCGGGCTTGACCAGCTTGATGCGGTCCACCTGGGCCATCACTTCCGGGCCCTGGCCCATGGAGCGAACGCTGATGGTGCCGTCGGCACCCACCTCGATCTGCTGCTGGGGCGGCACGGCAATCGGACCGCCGTTGCCCATGACCGGCAAACCATTGCCGTCGCGCAGCACGCCCAGGGCGTCGACGTTCATGCTGGCCATGCGCACATAGCCCTCGCTGCCGTCAGGCGATTGCACGGCGATGTAGCTGTCGCCGTCGGCGGCCACGTCCAGGTCACGACCGGTTGCCACCATGGCACCGGGGGTGAAATCGGTGCCGGGGTTTTCGGTCATGGCGTAGGCGCGCGAGGCGTATACGTCGCCAAACACCGGCATGGAGCGGGCCTGCTCGAGGTCGCGCTGGAAGCCGTTGGTGGAAACGTTGGCCAGGTTGTTGGCGTGAGCCTTCATGGCCAATGAGTTCTGATTGGCCCCGCTCGTAGCCACGTAAAGCATTTTGTCCAAGGTATGTCTCCCATGACGGGCGAATGCCGCCGACCACTGTTCTGAATGGGATATAGCAACAAGCGGGCCAAGGTTGGAAAAGCCTTTGTGTGCCCGGTGTTACAGGGTGATTGCCAAGGTTGGCGCCCTACCCCGCCCCTGGCCGAGTCGGAAAAACGGCGCGTGGCTGCCGGTTGGCGGCAAGGGGCGCCAGAAAACCGGAGCCGCTCCCCTGTAGCAGCGGCCGCAGGCCGCGTCATTGACGCCGCCACTTCGCCTGACACACCGAGGCGTATGCGACGCCGCCTTCGGCAGCTGCTACGGGTGAGCGGGCACAAAAAAACCCGGGCTTTGGGCCCGGGCTTTGTAGTGCTGCCGACAACTATCAAGTCATCTGGATAGTGGTCTGCATGATGGTGCTTTCGGTGGAGATGGTCTTGGCGTTGGCCTGGTAGTTGGACTGCGCCTTGATCAGGTTCACCAGCTCAGCGGTCAGGTCGACGTTGGAGTCTTCCAGCGACGAGGCGCTCAGCGAGCCCATGGTGCCGCTGCTAGGGGTGCCGATCACCGGCACGCCCGAGGCGTAGGTTTCACGCCAGTCGGTGCCACCGGCCGGGCTCAGGCCCTGCACGTTGGCGAAGTTGGCCAGGGCCACCTGGCCGATGACGTTGGTCTTGCCGTTGGTGAAGGTAGCGGTCAGCTGGCCGGTGTCGCTCACCGACAGGGCCGACAGCTCGCCGGTGGCGTAGCCGTCCTGGTCCTTGGCAGTCGTCGCCGAGGTGGCGTTGTACTGGGTCAGGTTGGACATGTCCAGGGTGATATTCGCGGTAGCGGAAGCACCGTTGGAGGCGTAGGTACCGTCGCTCTGCTCGGCAGCAGGCACCCAGCCGGCGAGGCTGAAGGTACCGTCGGCGTTCACGGTCAGGCCACCGGTCACGGCGCCGGCGGTGTAGCTGTACGAACCGTCGGAGTTGAAGGTAATCGGGTTGGCCAGCGGCGTGGTGGACGTCGGGTCAGTCGGGTTCACGCCGTCGATGGTGGTGTACATGGTCCAGCTGTTGGACGTGTCATCCTTCACGAAGTACTGGTTCAGCTGGTGGGCGTTGCCCTGGCTGTCGTACACATCGGTGTTGAAGGTGTAGTTGTAGCTGCTGGTGTTCGAGGCAGTGAACGGGCTGACGGTCGGGGCGGTCGCACTGGAGTTCAGGTTGACGGTTTCCGAGATGCTGCTGGTCGCCTTGGGCGCCAGGTTGGACGTGTCGATGGCCAGGTTCGACAGCACGCCCGAGGTCAGCTTGCCGGTGGAGTCGGTGGTGTAGCCCTGCAGGTTGTTGCCGCTGGCATCGACGATGTTGCCGGACTTGTCGCTGTAGAAGGCACCGGCACGGGTGTACAGCTTCGAGCCGTTGTCGCTGAGCACGAAGAAACCGTTGCCGTTGATGGCCATATCCAGGCTGTTGCCGGTGGACTCGATGTTGCCCTGGGTGAACTGCTGCGACACGGCGGCAGTGGTCACGCCGCTACCGACGGTGGTCTTGCCCGAGGTGCCACGGATGGACTGGGCATACTGGTCGGCGAATTCGGTGCGCGACGATTTGAAACCGGTGGTGGCGACGTTGGCAATGTTGTTGCCGGTGACGTCCAGGGCTTTGTTGGCAGCTGCCAGGCCACTGAGGCCGACGTTGAAAGACATAAGTTCACTCCTGCGCCGTAGCCGGCATTAAATTCCGATGGTTTGGACAGACGACAGGCCAACGCTGGTGCCGGTCGCAAGGTTCAGCGTCATTTCGCCGCCGCTGGTGGTGGCCATGGTCACGCTGTTCACGGTGTTCGGCAGGTTGGTGGTCATCACGGTCGAGGTGTCGTTCACGGTGGCGACTGCCTTGAAGGTGTAGGTGCCCGAGTCAACGGTGTTGCCGTCGCCGTCCTTGCCATCCCAGGTGAAGGTGTAGGTGCCGGCCGACTGGGTACCCATGTCCAGGGTACGCACCAGGGTGCCGTCACTGCTGTAGACGCCAATCGTGTTGCTGGTGCTGGAGTCGGTCAGGTTGACCGAGCCGGTCATGCCCTTGCTGGTGTCGACGTCGGCGGTGGTGCCGGTGACGGTGACCGAGTGGCCCACCAGCGAGGACGCCTGCAGGGCCTGGGACGACTGGTACGAGGTGAGGATGGTGCTCACCGAGTCGTTGAGGCTCTGCATGCTTTCCAGGCTGCTGAACTGGGCCAGTTGCGAAACGAATTCGCTGTTGTCCTGTGGGTCCAGGGGGTTCTGGTTCTGCATCTGGGTAACCAGCAGTTGCAGGAACGCGTCCTTGCCCAGCGCACTGCCCGCGGTACCGGTGGAGCTGTCGGTGGTACTGGTGGTTTTCTGCAGTGACGTCAGGACGGACGAAGCCGAGGTGCTGTCAGTTGTTGTGGTCATGTTCTTGCGCCCCTATCACTGACCCAGGGTCAGGACTTTCTGCATCATGGTTTTCGCGGTATTCATGATGTCCGCGTTGGTCTGGAACGAACGGCTGGCAGAGATCATGTCAGCCATCTCCTCCACCACGTTGACGTTCGGGTAGTACACGTAGCCGTCTTTGTTGGCCGCCGGGTTCTTGGGCTCGTAGCGAGCTTCCAGGTTGCTTTGGTCCTCGATCACGCCCGACACCTGCACGCCGCTGCCGGCGGCATCCTGGTCCTGGAACAGCGAGCCGCTGTCGCCGGTGGACTGGGTCTGGTCGAACACAGTGGCGAACACCGGGTGGCGCGCGCGGTAGGTCTGGTCGATGCTCGACGAGACGGTCTCGGCGTTGGCGATGTTACTGGCGACGGTGTTCAGGCGAGTGGTCTGGGCACTCATGCCGGTACCGGCAATGTTGAAAACGCTGGCTAGAGACATGAATCACTCCCCACGGATGGCTGACACCAGCCCTTTGAATTTGGCGTTGAGCAGGGTGAAGCTGGCCTGGAAGTTCACCGAGTTCTGCGCGTAGTTGGCTTGTTCCACCTGCGCGTCAACGGTGTTCTGGTCCAGCGACGGCGAGCTGGGGGTGCGGTACAGCAATTGCTGGTCACCCATGCTCAGGCCCTCGGCCTCGATGTGCTTGTCGTTGGTCCGCTCCAGCTCGAACGTGCCGTTCTGGCGCTTGTCGCCTTCGGCCTGCAGCACGGCGGCAAAGTCCAGGTCACGCGCCTTGTAGTTGGGCGTGTCGGCGTTGGCCAGGTTGTTGGCCAGCACTTCGGCGCGCTGGGCGCGGAACGCCAGTGCCTGTTCGTGGATGCCCAGCGCTTTGTCGAAACTGATGCTCATGGTGGAAACCTTTAAACGGCGGACCGGATGTTGGTGACAGAGAGATAGCAAGGCCCGTGCCAAACTTTAAAAGGCCCGGTTTTGCTGGGGATGAGGCAAAGTGGCAAGCGGCAATGCCAGAAAAGCGGCAAGCGGGTTCCGCTGGGTGCCAACAAAGCGGCAATACCCGATTGCCGCTTTGCATGGCCCGGAACACCACCCCGTAGCAGCTCCCACAGTATGTAGCAGCTGCCGAAGGCTGCGTCCCCACCCCAAACGCCAAAAACAACAAAGGCCCCGAAGGGCCTTTGCGTTATTTCGCCTGGTAGATGATGCCCGGGCTGCACTGGACCATCTGGTAATGGTCCGGCAAGCCGTTCAGCGCCTCGGACGCGCCAAGGAACAGGTAGCCACCTGGCTTGAGGGTGCCATGGATGCGCATCAGGATGTCTTTCTTCACCTGGGCAGAGAAGTAGATCAGCACGTTGCGGCAGAACACCACGTCGAACTTGCCCAGCGCCGCGTAGCTGTCCAGCAGGTTGAACGAGCGGAACTCCACGCGGCTGCGAATCGGCGCCTTCACCGCCCAACGGCCAGGGCCCTTGGTGTCGAAGTAGCGCTGCAGGCGGTCCGCCGACAGGCCGCGGCCGATGGCCAGGCTGTCGTACTCGCCGCTCTTGCAGTTGGTGAGCATGGAACCGGACAGGTCGGTGGCGACGATCTGCGCACCGGCCTTGAGCTGGCCCAGGTTGGTACGCTCGAACTCGTCGATGGTCATGGACAGCGAATAGGGCTCCTGGCCCGAAGAGCAGGCCGCCGACCAGATGCGCAGGCGCTGGCCCGGCGCGTTCTTGACGAACTCGGGGATGACCTTGTTCTTCATCACCTCGAAGGGGTAGGTATCGCGAAACCACAGGGTCTCGTTGGTGGTCATGGCGTCCACCACCTGCTCGCGCAGGCCACTGCGCGGCTGGGTCTGGATGCGCTGCACCAACTCGCCCAGGGACTTGATGCCCTGCTGTTCCATCAGCTTGTTGAGACGGCTGGAAACAAGATATTGCTTATTCTCGCCCAACAGAATGCCACAGGCTTTTTCCAGGAAGACCCGGAACTGTTCGAAATCCAAATTACCCGTAGACAATGGTGCCGCCTCTCAAATCGTCGTTCGTGCCTGGGGCATTATGCCCCGGGCGTTAGCCTGCTGCCTTGATCCGGTCAACCACGCGCTGGGCCAGGTCATCCGGCCGGAACTTGGCCAGGAAATCGTCTGCCCCCACCTTCTTCACCATCGCCTGGTTGAACACCCCCGACAGGGAAGTATGCAGGGTGATGTGCAGGTTCTTCATGCGTGGGTCGCTGCGGATCTCCGCAGTCAAGGTATAGCCGTCCATCTCGGGCATTTCGATGTCGGAGATCATCATGAGGAATTCTTCCTCGGGATGCTTGCCTTCATCCACCAGCTTGCGCAGGTAATCCAGCGCCTGCCGCCCGTCGTTCAATGCCACCACTTCCACGCCCACGGTCTGCAGGCAACGGGTCACCTGCTTGCGCGCCACCGACGAGTCATCCACGGTCAACACCCGCAGCGACACCGCCTTGTGCTGGGTTTCCTCATCCACCACGCCGACGGAAATCGATTCGGAGGTGGGCGCCACTTCCGCGAGGATTTTCTCCACATCGATGATTTCGACGAGCTTGTTGTCCACCCGAGTCACGGCCGTGAGGTAATGATCACGACCCGTGCCCTTGGGTGGCGGATGAATCTCTTCCCAGTTCATGTTGACGATGCGTTCTACCGAGTGCACCAGGAAGCCCTGGATCTTGGTGTTGTACTCCGTGATGATCACGAAGGTGTTCTTGATGTCCTGCAGACCGGGCGCACCGGTTGCCATTGCCAGATCGAGGATCGGGATGGTCGCCCCACGAATATTCGCCACACCGCGCACTACCGGGCTGGACTTGGGCATCACGGTCAGGTTGGGGCATTGCAGCACCTCCCGCACCTTGAACACGTTGATGCCATACAGCTGCGAACCGTTGAGCCGGAACAACAAGAGTTCCAGGCGGTTCTGCCCTACCAGTTGAGTGCGCTGGTTCACCGAATCCATTACACCAGCCATGCCCGTGACTCCTTAAACCTTCGCGTGGATCGTACCTGAACATTGAGTCGGCACGACCCTTGCTTTTTGTAATGTATGAACGCAAAAACGACATTTTCCCGACGCATGGCACAGAGACTACTCTGCGGATTCGCCGTGTTGTGCATTTTTGGATTCGGCGGTGCCTCCCAGGCCGAAGAGTTCACAACTCCTGAGCAGCTTATCGGTACCACCCAGGGTTTTCTTGAGTTCACCGTAGAAGATTATCTGGCAACCAGCCAGACCGAAGGTCGCTACGAGATACAGGTCAACCCGCTTGACCCGCGCCTGCGCATGGGGCTATGCGACAAGGAATTGACAGCGGCGCTGCAAAGCCCTGCCACACCTATAGGCCGCGTGTCGGTGCGCGTGCGTTGTGACGGCAGCTCGCCCTGGACGGTGTTCGTGCCCGCCCAGGTGAAGCTGTTCCGCGACGTGGTGATCACCACTCGCCCGCTCAAGCGCGACAGCGTCATCGAGGACGGCGACGTGGCCATGCGCGAACGCGACGTCGGGCTGCTGCCCCAGGGGTACCTGACGGCACTGGATCAGGCGGTGGGCCAGAAGCTTCTCCGACCAACGGTAAACGACCAGGTATTGAGCCCTGCCCACGTGGAAGCGCCCGACACCATCAAGAAAGGCGACAACGTGGTGATCACCGCCACCACCGGCACCCTGGCGGTGAAAATGCCCGGCGAGGCCTTGTCCAAAGGGGCCATGAGCGAGCAGATCCGGGTACGCAACCTGAACTCCAATCGCGTGATCAAGGCCCGCGTCACCGGCCCGGGCCAGGTGGAAGTGGCTATGTAAACGCTGGCGGTTCGCGGCGTATTTTCCTAGACTGGGAGCATCGCAGCCCCCAGTTCTGGCGCATCGGCGCTTTGTATCAAAGTGCCTAAAGTTATTCGGGGTTTGGCCGAAAACAAGGCAAGCGTCCAAATACCCAGAGGTTTTTCATTATGGTTATCGACTTCAGTCGTTTGAACAGTTCCTCGCAGGTGTCGACCTCGACACGTACGAGCGGCACCAAGGACACCGCCACCGATACATCGGTGAGCACCGACACGTCCGCGGCCACCACTGCGTCCACTGGCAGCGCCAGCGGCGGGGAATCCGTACACCTGAGTTCCGAGGCTCAGCAGTTGCAGAAAATCACTGACAAGCTGCGCGACCAGCCGACTGTCGACAGTGCCCGCGTGGCGCAGTTGAAAGCCGCTGTTGCCGATGGCAGCTATAAAGTGGATAGCAGCCGCGTAGCCAGCAAACTGCTAAATTTCGAAGCCCAGCGCTAGGGCCCTCGCCCTGCGCCGAGGCTTCTGGACGCTTGAATACCAGAGCCAGCCATGCACGACAGAAACCTACTGCTGTTGATTGAAGAAGATATTGCTCCGGCGCAGCAGCTGCTCGCCCTGCTCCAGCAAGAGTCGCTGGCCCTGCAGGGCCGCGATATGCCGCTGCTGGAAAATATCCTGGCGCACAAACAGTCGTTGATCGTTCTGCTCGAACAGCATGGCCGTAAACGCACCGAGATACTGCTCAATCTCAAGTTGACCGCTGACCGTAATGGCCTGGAAACCCTGGCCCAACACACGCACCTTGGAGCCGACCTCCTGGCTCGGGGCGATCTGCTCACGGGGTTGCTGGCAGACTGCCAGGCAGTGAATGAGCAGAACGGCAAGCTGATTCGCCTGGAACAACTCGCGACCGCCAATCAAATGCGCATCCTCATGGGCGGTGAACCCCCCTCGCTTTATGATGCCCGAGGCACCACGTCAAAACTGGCCAAGCCTCGTCCGCTTAGTCAGGCTTGACCTTCCTTACCAAGGCGTGGAACATGCTGCCATAAAGCCAGCACCTGCGTGTGTCGTTTTTTGCCTGGAGATTGATAAACCGTGTTCAATGCCACAAACGCGGAAGACGCTCCGCAGCCCCCCAAGGTGCTGACAACGCCCCTGGAAATCGCCGCCAACCTGCGTGCGCTGCTGCAGAGCCATGATCCTTTGATCATCACCTTTCATGAGCGCAGCCAGCGCTTCCAGACCTACCTGGTCGAACTGGACAAGGACAGCAATGTCCTGGCGTTCGACGAGATGATCCCGCGCGACGGCGAGAAATTCCTCGCCGCCGGCGAGCCTTTCAAGGTGGAAGGCTTCCATGATGGCGTGCGCATCGCCTGGGACGTCAACGACGTCCTGACCATCGACGAGAACGACGGCGGCCGCGTGTACCACGGCCCGCTGCCGACCGAGGTGGTCTACCACCAGCGCCGCAATGCCTTCCGCGCCGCGCTCAAGCTGGCCCACCTGGTGGACGTCGAGATTGCCGGCGAGAAGCTCAAGGGCGAGTTCGTCGGCAAGTTGCTGGACATCTCCGCCACCGGCTGCAAGCTGCGTTTTGAAGGCGACATCTCCGAGCGCCTGCAGCTGGGCCAGGTGTATGACCGCTTCGTGGCCAACCTGCCGTTCGGCAAGATGACCGCTCCGGTCGAGCTGCGCCACCTGCACTTCGAGGAGCGCATCAACACCACGTTCGCCGGCATGCGCTTCCATAACATGACCGGGCTGGTGCAGCGCCAGGTAGAGCGCTTCGTGTTCGACCTGCAGCGCGAGGCGCGGCGGTTCGACAAGGACGATTACTGAGTTGATCGCCCCATGAAAAAAGGCCCGGTATTGAATACCGGGCCTTTTTTGTTGCGCCGCCTTATTGCTCTTCTTCGCTCAGGCTGCGGCCTACCACCTTCTTGCCGTCACCCATCTCCGCGGCCTCGTCCAGCTCGTCGGCCATAGGCTCGACCTGGACGTCCACCGGCGCTTCGGGCGTGTGCTCGTTGCTGACGTGCATCTGGTCGTGCACCGACTGCTCGTCCACCCGTGGGTCCAGGGCGGCCACCAGCGGCGAACTGGTCATGCTGTCCGGCATGGCCACGTGATGCAGCGGCGCGTCGTCCACCTGGTGCAGGTTGGTGACGGCCTTGGGCCGGATACGCCACACCAGCACGAAGGCAAAGAAGCTGAAGAACGCATAGAGCATGTGGCTGCCGAACGACTTCATCAGCACGCCGGCCGCCAACGGCCCGACACTGGCGCCCACGCCGTAGGTCACCAGCAGCATGGCCGTCAGCGAGACACGGCGGTCAGGCTCGACGTGGTCGTTGGAGAAGGCGTTGGCCAGCGGGTACAGGCAGAACTGCAGCAGCGACACCAGGAAGCCGACGCCGAACAGCACTTCCAGGGGCACGCTGGGCATTATGGCCAGCGGCAACGCGGCAATGGCCAGGCAGAAGGCGAAGGTGCGGATCAGCACGGCGCGGTCGTAGCGGTCGGACAGCCAGCCCAGCGGCCACTGCACCAACAGCCCGGCAAAGATGCAACAGCCCATGAACAGGCCGACCTGCTCGGTGCTCAGGCCCTGCTGGGAGGCGTACAGCGGCGCCAGGCCGTAGAACGAACCCACGATCAACCCTGAGCCCAGTACGGTGCTCAGGGACTGCGGTACGCGCTTGAGGAAGAAGCGTGGCTCCATGGGCGCCGGCTTCAGCGGCGCCGGGTGGATGCGCTGGGTCATGGCCACCGGCACCAGGCACAGGGCGAAGCACAGGGCCACCAGCATCAGCAGCTCAGGGCCCAGCTGCGGGTGCACCACCAGGATCAGCTGCCCCAGCACCAGGCCCAGGTAGGAGGCGATCATGTAGCCACTGAACACCGCGCCACGCTGCTTGGCGTCGGCCTGCTCGTTGAGCCAGCTCTCGATGACCATGTACTGGCACATCATGCCCAGGCCCACGATCATCCGCAGGAACAGCCAGGCCGGCAGGTAGTCCACCAGGCCGTGGCCCAGCACCGCCGCACAGACAATGCCGGCACAGGTGGCATAGGCACGGATGTGCCCTACCCTCCCGATCAGCCGGTGGCCGATCTTGCCACCCAGCACCAGGCCGAAATAGTTGGCGGCCATCAAGGCCCCCACCCATAGGCCATCCACTTGCTCGGCAGCCAGGCGCAGGGCCAGGTAGGTGCTTAGCAGGCCCGAGCCGATCAACATCATCAACGCGGCGAAATACAACGCTCGAAAAGGTTTCCAGATCTGGCGCATCGGCGTTCCGAGCGGCTCCTTGAGGTCGGGTGGCAAATTACGCTACAGGGTAGGTTGCCTGACGCGGATTTGCATGCGATTTCGAACCTCGCCACAACAATGTCCGTAGCAGCGGCCGCAGGCCGCGTCCGGGGTTTGCAGGGTGCCCGGTCGTTACGCGGGGGCTTTGGACGCGGCCTGTGGCCGCTGCTACGTGCGGTGTACCTGACATGGCGCCCACGCGCCCCCGTAGCAGCGGCCGCAGGCCGCGTCCAAGGACTTTTTGCGCACGCCAAAAAGACAAAACCCCCACCTGCGTTAGCAGATGGGGGTTTCGGAATTTAATCTTGACGATGACCTACTCTCACATGGGGAAACCCCACACTACCATCGGC
>NZ_JBSKHP010000024.1:0-108727 GCF_057128625.1 Pseudomonas imperatae
CGGGACATCGAACACCTCTTGGTTGAGCGGTAGATTACCGCTCCTTTGGGCGTGTCCGGGATAATTAGGCCACATCAGTCGGCTCCTACCACGGACAGCGTAGGAGCCGACTTTAGTCGCGATGGCGTCGCCGCGGTGTATCAGGAATGCTTGCGCGGCACGGGGCGCAGCAGCTCGGTCGGCGGCATCTCGCAGCTGATCTTGCGCCCCAGCAGCGCCTCGATCGACGGCAGCTGATAGGAGTCGTCCTCGCCGGCGAAGCTGATCGACACGCCGCTCATGCCCGCACGGCCCGTACGGCCGATACGGTGCACGTAGTCGTCCGGGTCTTCGGGCAGGGTGAAGTTGATCACGTGGCTGATGCCATCGATGTGAATCCCACGCCCGGCCACGTCGGTGGCCACCAGCACGCGAATCTTGCCTTCGCGGAAGCCTTCCAGGGTCTTGATGCGCTTGTGCTGGGGCACGTCGCCTGACAGCTGCGCGGCGTTGACGCCGTCACGCACCAGTTTTTCCTCGATGCGCCGCACTTCGTCCTTGCGGTTGGCGAACACCATCACCCGCTCCCAGCCGTTGTCGTTCACCAGGTTGTACAGCAGCTTGTACTTGTCGCTGCCGGCCACGGCGTAGACGTGCTGTTCCACGGTTTCGCTGGCGACGTTCTCCGGCTCGATCTCGACGATGGCGGGGTCGGTGGTCCACTGCTTGGCCAGGTTCATCACGTCTTCGGTGAAGGTGGCGGAGAACAGCAGGGTCTGACGCTCGCTTTTCGGCGGGGTCTGGCGAATGATCTGGCGCACTTGGGGAATGAAGCCCATGTCGAGCATGCGGTCGGCTTCGTCCAGCACCATCACCTCGACCATGTCCAGGTGCACTTCGCCGCGCTGGTTGAAGTCAAGCAGGCGGCCGGGGGTGGCCACCAGGATGTCGCAGTAACGGGCTTCCAGCTGCTTGAGCTGCTTGTCGAAGTCCATGCCGCCGACGAACGTCATCACGTTCAGGCCGGTGTACTTGGTCAGGTTGGCCGCGTCCTTGGCGATCTGCACCACCAGCTCGCGGGTGGGGGCGATGATCAGCGCCCGTGGCTCGCCCATGTAGCGTTCCTTGGGCGGCGGGGTCTGCTGCAGCTGGGTGATGATCGAAATCAGGAACGCCGCGGTCTTGCCGGTGCCGGTCTGGGCGCGGCCGATCGCATCCTTGCCCTTCAAGGTGTAGCCCAGCACCTGCGCCTGGATGGGCGTGCAGTAGGGGAAACCCAGGTCGTGGATGGCGTGCATCAGCTCAGCGGAGAGCTTGAAGTCGTGGAAGCGGGTCTTGCCTTCCTGGGGGTCGACCTTGAAGTCTTCCAGTTTCCACAGCGCGGCGGCCGGCTTGGGCTTGCGTTCGCGGGGGGAGGGCTTGACCAGTTCGGCTTCGGCTTCGGCGTTGGTAACAGGGGCGGGGGCGGGCGTTGGGGCTGACAGGGTCTCGGTTTCCTTGAAGGTTTCCACGGGCGTGGGGATGGCCGCTTCCCGAGCTGGGCTCGGTGCTACAGGAGCAGTCATTTCGGCTGCGAGCGGCTCAGCCTCGCTTTTTCCGAACAGGTTCTTGAGTGCTTTGAGCACGGTCTTCTCATTATATTTGATTAAGGAATGTACGCGGGGCAGTGTAATGCAAGAATCGGGCGCGTAGTAGCAGCTGCCGATACACAGGGCTGCAACCTCGCCGTAGCCGCTGCCGCAGGCTGCGCTGGCCCTGTGCCACGCTGTAGATCTTCAGGGTTCACGCGGGCCAGCGCAGCCTGGCGGCAGCGGCTACGGGATGTTATTTCAGGCGAGTTTCTTTGCGAGCCACGCGGCGATGTCGCGAATCTCTTCAATCACCACTTCATGGCCCATCGGGTATTCCAGCCACTCCACCGCCACGCCCCACTGCTTGAGGTGGTCGTGGGCGCTGCGGCCCATGGCGTTGAACACCACGTCATCCTGGTCACCGTGCAGGCACAGCACCGGCGTGGCGCGCTGGGTGGCGCTCAGTTGCACCTGTTCATTGAAGGTAGGCGCGTAGGTGGACAGCGCCAGCACCCCGCCCAGGGTGCCCGGGTAGCGCAGGAAGGCGGTGTGCAGCACCACGGCGCCACCCTGGGAGAAACCGGCGATGAAAATGCGCTGTTCTGGCACACCGGCGGCCACTTGCGCTTCGATCAAGCCCTTGACCATGTCGGCCGACTCGTCCAGTTGCGCCTCGTCGATGGCCCGCGCCGGGGTCATGGCCTTGATGTCGTACCAGCTCGGCATTTCATAGCCGCCGTTGATGGTCACCGGCCGGGTGGGCGCCTGGGGCAGGATGAAGCGGGCGCTGGGCAGGCTGGCCTGCAGGGCCTCGGCCACCGGCAGGAAGTCGTAGCGGTCGGCGCCCAGGCCGTGCAACCAGATCACACAGGCGTCGGCTGGCTGGGTAGGTTCGAGGATCATCGGGTTGCTCATGACTGCTCCAAAATTGGGCGAACGCTCTCATAAAGTGCATTGCAAAAGGGCGTATCGGGGCGATACCGGAAAAAGATGTCGCAAGGCTACACGTTTTCCTATTGACGGGCGCTGAAACGCTTGCGCTCTGTAACGTGGTACGCGCTTTGCTATGTATCCGCCAAGTGGAAGGAAAGATGTATCCGGTAACACTATCAGGCTGTACGCCCCATGGCGAAAGCGGGATGGTATTCAAGCGGATTGCAGCCCTTCCACGGGTCATGCGAAACGACAGGGGCGAACCATAACGCCTCATCTGTTCGACCGATCAAGGAGCCGTGAGTTTGCAGGAATCCCGAAGGTGAACTGCACTTACACAATCAAAAAATGAGTTCTGTACCGCTTGACCCAAAAACAAGCCAGCAACGGGTCGAAATCGCCTCAAAAGGGTGCGGCAGAACACAGCTCGACACAACAAGAGCAATTTGGAGGTTTGAATGAAAATGCTGAAATCCACCCTGGCTGTCCTGACCGCCGCCACCGTTCTGGGGGTAAGCGGCTTTGCCCAGGCAGGCGCCACTCTGGACGCGATTCAGAAGAAAGGTTTCATTCAGTGCGGCGTCAGTGATGGCCTGCCTGGCTTCTCCGTTCCGGACTCCACCGGCAAGATCCAGGGCATCGACGCCGACGTCTGCCGCGCCGTGGCCGCTGCCGTGTTCGGCGACGCCACCAAGGTCAAGTTCAGCCAGCTGAACGCCAAGGAGCGCTTCACCGCCCTGCAGTCCGGTGAAATCGACGTGCTGTCGCGCAACACCACTTGGACCAGCTCCCGTGACGCCGGCATGGGCCTGATGTTCACCGGTGTCACCTACTACGACGGCGTTGGCTTCCTGGCCAACAAGAAGCTGGGCGTGAAGTCGGCCAAGGAACTGGACGGTGCAACCATCTGCATCCAGGCCGGTACCACCACCGAACTGAACGTCTCGGACTACTTCCGCGCCAACGGCCTGAAGTACACCCCGATCACCTTCGACACCTCCGACGAAAGCGCCAAGTCCCTGGAAAGCGGCCGTTGCGACGTGCTGACCTCCGACAAGTCGCAGCTCTACGCACAGCGCTCCAAGCTGGCCTCGCCGGGCGATTACGTGGTCCTGCCGGAAACCATCTCCAAGGAGCCCCTGGGCCCGGTGGTGCGTAAAGGCGACGAAGAGTGGTTCAGCATCGTCAAGTGGACCCTGTTCGCCATGCTCAACGCCGAAGAAGCTGGCATCACTTCCAAGAACGTCGTGGAAGAAGCCAAGTCCACCAAGAACCCTGACGTGGCACGCCTGCTGGGCGGCGACGGCGAGTACGGCAAGGACCTCAAGCTGCCAAAGGATTGGGTAGTGAAGATCGTCTCGCAAGTGGGTAACTACGGCGAAGTGTTCGAGAAAAACCTGGGCAAGAGCACCCCGCTGGCCATCGACCGCGGCCTGAACGCGCTGTGGAACAACGGCGGCATCCAGTACGCCCCACCAGTACGTTAAGCAAGCCCCGCGCCTGGCGGCCCGTATGCCGCCAGGCGCTGTTACATTCCCTTTCTTCCGGGGCACTTCATGCAAAATCAAATCGGCGCACCCAAAGGGTTCTCCCTGACCGATCCACGTGTGCGTGCGTGGCTGTTTCAGATCATCACCATCGTGGCGGTGGTCTCGCTGGGCTGGTACCTGTTCCACAACACCCAGACCAACCTGCAACACCGCGGCATCACTTCGGGCTTCGACTTCCTTGAACGCAGTGCCGGCTTCGGCATTGCCCAGCACCTGATCCCGTACACCGAGTCGGACACCTACTCGCGCGTCTTCGTGATCGGGCTGCTCAACACGCTGCTGGTGACCTTCATCGGCGTGATCCTGGCGACCCTGCTGGGCTTCGTCATCGGCGTGGCACGCCTGTCGTCCAACTGGATGGTCAACAAGCTCGCCACCGTCTACGTCGAGACCTTCCGCAACATCCCGCCACTGCTGCAGATCCTGTTCTGGTATTTCGCTGTGTTCCTGACCATGCCTGGCCCCCGCGGCAGCCATAACCTGTGGAACACCTTCTACCTGAGCAACCGTGGCCTGAACATGCCGGCGGCCCTCAAGGCCGATGGCCTGTACCCGTTCCTGATCGCCGTGGTGGTGGCCATCGTTGCCATCGTCGTGATGGTCAAGTGGGCCAACAAGCGCTTCGAGGACACCGGCGAGCCGTTCCACAAGTTCTGGGTCGGCCTGGCCCTGCTGGTGGTGATCCCGGCGCTCAGCGCGCTGGTGTTCGGCGCGCCGCTGCACTGGGAAATGCCCGAGCTGCGCGGTTTCAACTTCGTCGGCGGCTGGGTGATGATCCCTGAACTGCTGGCGCTGACCCTGGCGCTAACGGTGTACACCGCGGCGTTCATCGCCGAGATCGTGCGCTCGGGCATCAAGTCGGTCAGCCACGGCCAGACCGAGGCCGCGCGTTCCCTGGGCCTGCGCCCCGGGCCCACGTTGCGCAAGGTGATCATTCCCCAGGCGCTGCGGGTGATCATTCCGCCGCTGACCAGCCAATACCTGAACCTGGCGAAGAACTCCTCGCTGGCGGCCGGTATCGGCTACCCGGAAATGGTTTCGCTGTTTGCCGGCACGGTGCTCAACCAGACCGGGCAGGCGATCGAAGTCATCGCCATTACCATGAGCGTGTACCTGGCGATCAGCATCAGCATTTCCCTGCTGATGAACTGGTACAACAAGCGCATTGCGCTGATCGAGCGGTGAGGAAACGGCCATGACGTCGCATGTATTCAAACCCAACATGCCACCGCCCAACCTGGCGGTCGGCCCTGTCGCATGGATGCGCGCCAACCTGTTTTCCAGCTGGTTCAACACGCTGCTGACCCTGCTGGCCCTGTACCTGGTGTGGCTGGTGATACCGCCGCTGCTGAGCTGGGCGTTCCTGGACGCCAACTGGACCGGCACCACCCGCGAGGACTGCACCAAGGCCGGCGCCTGCTGGGTGTTCATCGAGCAGCGCTTCGGCCAGTTCATGTACGGCTACTACCCGCAGGAACTGCGCTGGCGCGTCGACCTCACCGTGTGGCTGGCCGTGCTGGGGGCAGCGCCGCTGTTCATCCCGCGCGTGCCACGCAAGGCGGTGTACGGCCTGAGCTTCCTGGTGATCTTCCCGATCGTGGCCTACACCCTGCTGCACGGTGGCTACCTGGGCCTGGAGAACGTGGCCACCAGCCAATGGGGCGGCTTGATGCTGACCCTGGTGATCGCCACCGTGGGTATTGCCGGCGCGTTGCCGCTGGGCATTTTGCTGGCCCTGGGCCGGCGCTCGAAGATGCCGGCGGTGAAGGTGGTGTGCGTGACCTTCATCGAGTTCTGGCGCGGCGTGCCGCTGATCACCGTGCTGTTCATGTCGTCGGTGATGCTGCCGCTGTTCCTGCCCGAAGGCATGAGCTTCGACAAGCTGCTGCGCGCGCTGATCGGCGTGATCATGTTCCAGTCCGCCTACGTGGCCGAAGTGGTGCGCGGGGGCCTGCAGGCCATTCCCAAGGGCCAGTATGAGGCGGCTTCCGCCATGGGCCTGGGCTACTGGCGCAGCATGGGCCTGGTGATTCTGCCGCAGGCGCTCAAGCTGGTGATTCCCGGCATCGTCAACACCTTGATCGCGTTGTTCAAGGACACCAGCCTTGTGATCATCATCGGCCTGTTCGACCTGCTCAACAGCGTCAAGCAAGCCGGTGCCGACCCCAAATGGCTGGGCATGGCCACCGAAGGCTATGTGTTTGCCGCCGCCGTTTTCTGGATTTTCTGTTTCAGTATGTCCCGCTACTCCGTGCATTTGGAGCGCAAGCTGGACACTGGCCACAAGCGTTAGGAGTGTCATCATGAGCGAAGCAATCAAACAGCCTGTGGGCGCCGATGGCATTATCCAGATGCAGGGCGTGAACAAGTGGTACGGCCAGTTCCACGTACTGAAAGACATCAACCTGAACGTCAAGCAGGGCGAGCGCATCGTGCTGTGCGGGCCGTCGGGCTCGGGCAAGTCCACCACCATCCGCTGCCTCAACCGCCTGGAAGAACACCAGCAGGGCCGCATCGTGGTGGACGGCGTGGAGCTGACCAACGACCTCAAGCAGATCGAAGCCATCCGCCGCGAAGTGGGCATGGTGTTCCAGCACTTCAATCTGTTCCCGCACCTGACCATCCTGCAGAACTGCACGCTGGCGCCCATGTGGGTGCGCAAGATGCCCAAGCGCAAGGCTGAGGAAATTGCCATGCATTACCTGGAGCGCGTGCGCATCCCGGAGCAGGCCAACAAATTCCCCGGCCAGCTCTCGGGCGGCCAGCAGCAGCGAGTGGCCATCGCCCGCGCCCTGTGCATGAAGCCCAAGATCATGCTGTTCGACGAACCGACCTCGGCGCTCGACCCGGAAATGGTGAAAGAGGTACTGGACACCATGATCGGCCTGGCGGAAGACGGCATGACCATGCTCTGCGTGACCCACGAGATGGGCTTCGCCCGCACCGTGGCCAACCGGGTGATCTTCATGGACAAGGGCGAGATCGTCGAGCAGGCGGCGCCGAACGACTTCTTCGACAACCCGCAGAACGAGCGGACGAAGTTGTTCTTGAGCCAGATTCTGCATTGATGCTGTTCATGTGATGAAAACCCGGCACTGGTGCCGGGTTTTTTTATGGGGCTCGAAAACGCGTCATGGCGCTTTGGGTGCAAGCCGATGTTGTTCCGGGGCCCTTGAGATCGAGCGCCGCCCGCGCGGCGCGACGCAGCCTGGCGGCAGCATCTACATTTGTTGCAACGTGCCATGGCCTGTGGGGGTGGCGTTGCCAGCCTTTTTTTCGACATCCTGGGTGACCGCTCAACAGATGGCTAGCAATTTACCTTGCTACGCCTTTCCTCAAACTTTACCCTTCTGTCTTGCCCGCGATTACCTATAGATATCCAAAGCGGGACCTCTGCAATTCCAGGAACCTGCCTAATGCCCAGCCAAACCACCGAGACGCTCAGCGCCTCCGCCGACCAACCCGCCACCCTGCCCAAACCCTGGCTCCTGCTGCTGGGCCTGGTGCTGGTGGCCCTGAACCTGCGCCCGGCGCTGTCGAGCATGGCGCCGCTGCTGGACCAGGTGTCCGACAGCCTGGGCCTGAGCGCCGCCACCGCCGGCTTGCTGACTACGCTGCCGGTGCTGTGCCTGGGGCTGTTCGCGCCCTTGGCGCCGATTCTCTCGCGGCGCTTCGGCGCCGAGCGGGTGGTGCTGGGCGTGCTGTTGCTGCTGGCGGCGGGCATCGCCCTGCGCAGCCAGTTCGCGGTGGTCGGGCTGTTCGCCGGCAGCGTGTTGTCGGGGGCCAGCATCGGCATCATCGGCGTGCTGCTGCCGGGCATCGTCAAGCGCGACTTCCCGAAGAACGCCGGCACCATGACCGGCGTCTACACCATGGCCCTGTGCCTGGGCGCTGCCCTGGCGGCCGGTAGCAGCGTGCCGCTGGCCGAGGTGTTCGACAACCGCTGGACCGTGGGCCTGGGCTTCTGGGTGCTGCCGGCGCTGGCGGCCGCGGTGTTCTGGCTGCCCCAGGCACGCCAGAAGCACGGCGCGCACCATGCCGCCTACCGCGTGCGCGGCCTGTTTCGTGACCGCCTGGCCTGGCAGGTGACGCTGTTCATGGGGCTGCAATCGTCACTGGCCTACATCGTCTTCGGCTGGTTGCCGTCGATGCTCATGGGCCGCGGCCTGGGCGCCGCCGAAGCGGGGCTGGTGATGTCGTTCTCGATCATCATCCAGCTCGGCAGCTCGCTGATCGCGCCCTGGCTGGCCACCCGTGGCAAGGACCAGCGCATCGCCATCGTCACGGTGATGGGCCTGACCCTGGCCGGGCTGTTCGGCTGCCTGTATGCGCCGCTGGGCGGCCTGTGGGCCTGGGCCGTGGTGCTGGGGCTGGGGCAGGGCGCCATGTTCGCCGTGGCGCTGACCCTGATCGTGCTGCGCGCCAGTGACTCCCACGTGGCCGCCAACCTGTCGAGCATGGCCCAGGGCGTAGGCTACACCCTGGCGTCCATGGGCCCGCTGGCGGTAGGCCTGGTGCACGACTGGACCGGCGGCTGGAGCGCCGTGGGCTGGATCTTCGCCGTGATCGGCAGCCTGGCGATCATCGCCGGCATGGGCGCCGGGCGTTCGTTGCACGTGCAGGTCACCAGCGAGAAGATCTGACCTGCTAGGATGGCACTCTACCAAGGAGAGTGCCGCCCATGAGCGAAGCCAACGCAGCCCAGATCACCCGTTTCTACCTGGCCTTCCAGCGCCTGGACGCCGAGGCCATGGCGGCCTGCTACACCGATGACGTGGTATTCAGCGACCCGGCCTTCGGCACGCTGCGCGGCAAGGACGCCGGCGACATGTGGCGCATGCTGGCCGCACGCGCCAAGGACTTCTCCCTGACCTTCGACCACGTGCACGCCGGCGACAGCACCGGCGCCGCGCGCTGGGTGGCCACCTACCTGTTCAGCCAGACCGGCCGCACCGTGGTCAACCACATCCACGCCCGCTTCGTGTTCCGCGACGGCAAGATCTGCGAGCACCACGACCACTTCGACTTCTGGCGCTGGTCGCGCCAGGCCCTGGGCACCCCGGGCCTGCTGCTGGGCTGGTCGCCCCTGCTCAAGGGCAAGGTCCGGCAGCAGGCGTTGAAGGGCTTGCGGGCGTTTCAGGCCGGCCGTTGAGCGCAAGAACCGATGACTGAAGTGCAGACAATCTGCAAACCCTGGTACGTCTACCTGGTGCGCGCTGCCAATGGCGCGCTGTACTGCGGCATCAGCGACAACCCCCAGCGCCGCTTCGCCCAGCACCAGAGCGGCAAGGGCGCGCGCTTCTTCGCCTCCAGCCCCGCCACCGCGCTGGTGTACGTGGAGTGCTGGCCCGACAAGGGCGAGGCCCTGCGCCAGGAGCGGCTGATCAAGCGGCTGCGCAAGAGCGCGAAGGAGCGGTTGGTGGCGTCGTATGTGGCGATTGATGTGAGTGATGAGGCGCTGACGGGCTGACGCGGACTAGGTCGTAATATTCGGCGACGGTTTCGCTGTTTGCGTATCGCCAAAATGGCGATACGTTCATGCTTCGCGAGTGCATTATCGGCAGGGAAGGGCAAAGGAGTCGAACGCATGGCATCGATGAAACGCCCCCGCCTGCGGGCTGTGCAGGCACTTTCCGGTGCAGCCCTGGCACTGACCTTTACCAATGGGCAGCAGTTCAAGCTGGATATGCGTGATAGCCTCAAGTGTTATCCAGGCCTCAAGCCCCTGTCCGATGCCGAGGCGTTCAGCGGTGCAGTCCTGGGCGACGCTGGCTGGACAGTGGAGTGGCCCGAGCTCGATATTCAAATAGGCGCCGATACGCTGTTTCTTGATGCCCTTGCCCAAGCGGCGCCAGATGAAAATACCCGTCTGTTCATTCGCTGGCGGCTACGGCACCGAATGACGCTGGAACAGGCCGCAGAAGCTTTAGGCGTGAGTTCGCGTAGCATCAGCCGGTATAGCAGTGGACGCGAGCCTGTTCCGAGGACATTGGCTTTAGCGTGCCTGGGCTGGGAAACGCTTGAGCATGCGCACGCTGCCTGATCACTGGAAGTGATGACCCCCTATCAGCCTGATCAGGTAGGCCATCCCCGCCCACACGGGTAAGCTTGGGGTTTACCCCTCGTGGCGGAGCCGACGATGACCGAGCTGATCCTGCATCACTACCCAACATCCCCGTTCGCCGAAAAGACTCGCCTGATGCTGGGCTTCAAGGGCCTGTCATGGCGCTCGGTGCTGATTTCGCCGGTGATGCCCAAGCCTGACCTGGTGGCGCTGACCGGTGGCTACCGCAAGACCCCGGTGCTGCAGGTAGGCGCCGATATCTACTGCGACACGGCGTTGATCGCCCGTCGCCTGGACCAGGAAAAAGCCCTGCCAGCGTTCTTCCCCGAAGGCCAGGAATTCACCGTGGCCACCTTTGCCGCCTGGGCCGATTCGGTGCTGTTCCAGCACGCCGTCAGCCTGGTGTTCCAGCCCGAGTCGGTAGCGGTACGCTTCGCCCGCCTGCCGCCGGAAGCGATCAAGGCGTTCGTCGCCGACCGTGCCCAGCTGTTCAGCGGCGGCACTGCCAGCAGGCTGCCGCTGGAGCAGGCCAAGCACCAGTGGCCGGTGTTCATGGCGCGCCTGGAGCAGCAACTGCAGCGCGAGGAGCGCGACTACCTGTTTGGCGAGCCGTCGATTGCCGACTTCGCCGTGGCCCACCCGCTGTGGTTCCTCAAGGGCACCCCGGTGACTTCGCCGCTGGTGGATGAATACCCGGCCGTGCATGCCTGGCTGGGCCGGGTGCTGGGCTTCGGGCATGGCGCCTACAGTGAGCTGAGTGCCGAAGAGGCCCTGGAAATTGCGCGCTCCACTGCGCCGGCGCTGTTGCCGGAAGACGGCTTTAGCGACCCGAACGGTTTCAAGGTGGGCGACCAGGTGAGCGTTGCGGCCATCGACTATGGCGTCGACCCGGTGGTGGGCGAGTTGCTGTACGCCGGTGCCGAGGAGCTGATAGTGCGCCGCGAAGACCCCAGGGCGGGCGTGGTGCACGTGCACTTCCCGCGGCTGGGCTTCAAGCTGGCGCACAACCTGTAGCAGCGGCCACAGGCCGCGTCATGGGCAACCACGTGGGCCCCTGACGCAGCCTGCGGCAGCTGCTACGGGTGCTGGAGGGCTTGCAGGATTTGTGCTTCGTCGTATTGGCGCAGTAGCGTGCCATTCACGTCCAGCATCGGTATGCCCCGCCCGCCCAGCGCCTCATAGCGCTTGCGTGCTTCCACGTCCTTGTCGATGTCGAACTCCTTGTAAGCCACGCCCTGGCGGTCCAGCAAGCGCCTGAAGTCCTTGCAGTAGCCACACCAGTCGGTGGCGTACAGGGTGACCTGGGCGTTGGCGCGCGCCTGCGCCGAGAGCTGCGAGGTGGGGTTGAAGAAGGCCTCGATCTTGCCCCACTGCTGGAAGATCACCACCACCAGCAGGATGGGCAGCACGCGCTTGAGGGTCTTGTTCAGCACCCGCTCAGTCCTTGCGACGCTTGAGCTGGTCGGTGAGTTGGGTGGGCAGGCCCTTGATGATCAGGGTGCCGGCTTCTTCGTCGTATTCGATCTTGGAGCCCAGCAGGTGCGCCTCGAAGCTGATGGACAGGCCCTCGGCGCGGCCGGTGAAGCGGCGGAACTGGTTGAGGGTGCGTTTGTCCGCCGGGATCTCCGGCGACAGGCCGTAGTCCTTGTTGCGGATGTGGTCGTAGAAGGCGCGCGGGCGGTCTTCGTCGATCAGCCCGGAGAGCTCTTCCAGGGCCACGGGCTCGCCGTGCTTGGTCTGGGTGGTGGCGTAGTCCACCAGCGCCTGGGTCTTCTCGCGGGCGGCTTCCTCGGGCAGGTCCTCGCTTTCCACGAAGTCGCTGAAGGCCTTGAGCAGGGTGCGGGTCTCGCCCGGGCCGTCGACGCCTTCCTGGCAGCCGATGAAGTCGCGGAAGTACTCCGAGACCTTCTTGCCGTTCTTGCCCTTGATGAACGAGATGTACTGCTTGGAGTTCTTGTTGTTCTGCCACTCGGAAATGTTGATGCGCGCCGCCAGGTGCAACTGGCCCAGGTCCAGGTGGCGCGAGGGGGTCACGTCCAGCTCGGCGTTCACCGCCACGCCTTCGCTGTGGTGCAGCAGGGCGATGGCCAGGTAGTCGGTCATGCCTTGCTGGTAATGGGCGAACAGCACGTGGCCGCCGGTGGACAGGTTGGACTCTTCCATCAGCTTCTGCAGGTGTTCCACCGCCGTGCGGCTGAACGCGGTGAAGTCCTGCTCGGCTTCCATGTACTGCTTCAGCCAGCCGCTGAACGGGTGGGCGCCGGACTCGGCGTGGAAGAAGCCCCACGCCTTGCCTTGCTTGGCGTTGTAGCTGTCGTTGAGGTCGGCCAGCAGGTTCTCGATGGCCTGGGATTCGGCCAGTTCCGAGTCGCGGGCGTGGAGCACGGCAGGGGTGCCGTCGGGTTTCTTTTCGATCAGGTGGACAATGCAGTGACGGATCGGCATGGGGCTTCTCGGTTCGTCGAAAGGGGCAGGGCAGGGGCGAGCAGGTCGGCCGTGCGCAAAGGCGCCAAGTGTAACGCAACTGGGGGTTTGGCGGCCCGGCTGGGCCGTTTCAGCCTGTGATTTAGAGACTTTTGTCTATTTTTCAACCAAACCAGTGATAAACCTGAACAAATGGCCAGGTAGAGGCGGATATTTCTGGTTCTGTGTGCTAGTTTTGCCCGGTCTTGCGCTCCACAAGGGCGCATCGCCCGCAGATAGCTGCCGTCAGGTCGAACCAAATACCGATTTGTGCATCTACATTCGCGATTGGCGTGACTGTAGACCGATTGCCGAACCCCAGGGGTTACGGCGTTTTTGACTGATGTTGCACTCTGCAATCCAACTGAATTTGATAGGGAAGGAACACCACCATGGCATTGACCAAAGACCAACTGATCGCCGACATCGCTGAAGCCATCGACGCGCCGAAAACCACCGCGCGCAATGCTCTCGAGCAACTGGGCCAGATCGTTGCCGACCAGCTGGAAAATGGCAGCGAAATCACCCTGCCAGGCATTGGCAAGCTGAAAATCTCCGAGCGTCCAGCTCGCACCGGCCGTAACCCTTCGACTGGCGCACCGATCGAAATCGCTGCCAAGAAAGTCGTCAAGTTTGTTCCAGCCAAAGTGCTGACTGATTCGGTTAACAAGTAATCTTGTAACCCGTCATGAAAAAGCCGTGACCGGGGCGACCCGGTCACGGCTTTTTTGTGCCCGCGTTGTAGCCGCTGCCGCCAGGCTGCGCTGGCCGGTGTGAACCCTGGAAATCTCAAGTGAGGGACAGGGCCAGCGCAGCCTGGCGGCAGCGGCTACAGCGTCAGTTTTTTTTATACCAGGCTTGCTGCTGGGCGTCGGTCTGGAAGGTCCAGGCCACGAAGCGGCTCTGCTTCTGCCCCTGGCCCATTTCAACCACCCGCACCTGCAGCGCGCCGGCCTTTTTCAGCGCCGACTGGATTGGTGGCAGGTTCGAAGCCTTGGACACCAGGGTGCTGAACCACAGCACCTGTTGGCCCACCGCCACGCTCTCGTTGATCAGCTGGGTGACGAAACGAATTTCGCCGCCCTCGCACCACAACTCGTTGCTCTGGCCACCGAAGTTCAGCACCGGCAGCTTGCGCTTGGGGTCGGCCTTGCCCAGGGCGCGCCATTTGCGTTGGCTGCCGCGGGTGGCTTCTTCCAGCGAGGCGTGGAACGGCGGGTTGCACAGGGTCAGGTCGAAGCGCTCGTCGGGCTTGAGCAGCCCGGTGAGGATGTGCTTCGGGTTGCCCTGCTGGCGCAGGCTGATGCCCTTGTCCAGCTTGTTGGCCTGGACGATGGCCTTGGCCGAGGCAAGGGCCACGCTGTCGATGTCGGAGCCGGTGAACTGCCAGCGGTAGTCGCTGTGGCCCAGCAGCGGGTAGATGCAGTTGGCACCCGTGCCGATGTCCAGCGCGCGCACCGAGCTGCCACGGGGGATCTCGCCACCGTTGGTTTCGGCCAGCAGGTCGGCGGCGGCGTGGATGTAGTCGGCGCGCCCGGGAATGGGCGGGCACAGGTAGCCTTCCGGGATCGTCCAATGCTGAATGCCGTACAGGGCCTTGAGCAGGGCACGGTTGAACACCTTGACCGCCGCCGGGTTGGCGAAGTCGATGCTTTCCTTGCCGTAGGGGTTGAGGATCACGTACTGGCCAAGCTCGGGGCTGCTCTTGATCAGTTGCGGGAAGTCGTAACGGCCTTGGTGGCGGTTGCGGGGGTGGAAGGTGGGCTTGCTGGGGGCGGACATGAGGGGAAACTTCCGTTGTCCGTGCTGGCCCCATCGCGACCAAGGTCGGCTCCTACAGGGTAGGAGCCGACCTTGGTCGCGATGGGGCCGCCGGAGGGTTTACAGGCTGGCGATGCGCGCGTGCTGCTCGGCCAGCTTGCTCAGGGCTTGCTCGGCCTCGGCCATCTTCGCGCGCTCCTTGTCGATCACCGCAGGCGGTGCCTTGTCGACGAAGGCGGCGTTGGACAGCTTGCCGCCCACGCGGGCCACTTCACCCTGCAGGCGCTGGATTTCCTTGTCCAGGCGCGCAAGTTCAGCGTCCTTGTCGATCAGGCCGGCCATGGGCACCAGCACTTCCAGCTCGCCCACCAGCGCGGTGGCGCTCAGGGGGGCTTCGGCGCCGGCTTCCAGCACGGTGATGGCTTCGAGCTTGGCCAGCTTCTTCAGCAGGGCTTCGTTCTCGACCAGGCGGCGCTTGTCTTCGGCGCTGGCGTTCTTCAGGAACAGCGCCAGGGGCTTGCCCGGGCCGATGTTCATTTCGCCACGGATGTTGCGCACGCCCAGCATCAGGCCTTTCAGCCACTCGATGTCCTGCTCTGCGGCCTCGTCGATGCGTGCTTCGTTGGCCACTGGCCAAGGTTGCAGCATGATGGTCTTGCCCTCGGCACCGACCAGCGGCGCCAGGCGCTGCCAGATTTCCTCGGTGATGAACGGCATGAACGGGTGTGCCAGGCGCATGGCCACTTCCAGCACGCGCACCAGGGTGCGACGGGTGCCGCGCTGGCGCTCCACCGGGGCGTTCTCGTCCCACAGCACAGGCTTGGACAGCTCCAGGTACCAGTCGCAGTACTGGTTCCAGATGAACTCGTACAGGGCCTGGGCGGCCAGGTCGAAGCGGAACTGGTCCAGCTGGCGGGTCACTTCGGCTTCGGTGCGCTGCAGCTGCGAGATGATCCAGCGGTCCGCCAGGGACAGCTCGTAGGCCTCGCCGTTCTGGCCGCAGTCCTCGCCCTTGTCCAGCACGTAGCGGGTGGCGTTCCAGATCTTGTTGCAGAAGTTGCGGTAGCCTTCCACGCGGCCCATGTCGAACTTGATGTCGCGGCCGGTGGACGCCAGCGAGCAGAAGGTGAAGCGCAGGGCGTCGGTGCCGTAGCTGGCGATGCCGTCGGCGAACTCGTCGCGGGTCTGCTTCTCGATCTTCTTCGCCAGTTTCGGCTGCATCAGGCCGTTGGTGCGTTTCTGCACCAGGGCTTCCAGCTCGATGCCGTCGATGATGTCCAGCGGGTCGAGGACGTTGCCCTTGGACTTGGACATCTTCTGGCCCTGGCCATCACGCACCAGGCCGTGCACGTAGACGGTCTTGAACGGTACCTGCGGGGTGCCATCCGGGTCTTTCACCAGGTGCATGGTCAGCATGATCATCCGGGCGACCCAGAAGAAGATGATGTCGAAGCCGGTGACCAGCACGTCGGTGGAGTGGAATTTCTTCAGGAACTCGGTCTGTTCCGGCCAGCCCAGGGTGGAGAAGGTCCACAGGCCCGAGCTGAACCAGGTGTCGAGCACGTCGTTGTCCTGGTTCAGGACCACGTCGGCGCCCAGGCCGTGCTTGGCGCGCACTTCTTCTTCACTGCGGCCGACGTAGACCTTGCCGGACTCGTCGTACCAGGCTGGAATGCGGTGGCCCCACCACAGCTGGCGGCTGATGCACCAGTCCTGGATGTCGCGCATCCACGAGAAGTACATGTTTTCGTACTGCTTGGGCACAAACTGGATGCGGCCGTCTTCCACGGCGGCGATCGCAGGCTCGGCCAGCGGCTTGGTGGACACGTACCACTGGTCGGTCAGCCACGGCTCGATGATGGTGCCCGAGCGGTCGCCCTTCGGCACTTTCAGCGCGTGGTCGTCGACGCTTACCAGCAGGCCGGCGGCGTCGAAGGCGGCGACGATCTGCTTGCGCGCCTCGAAGCGGTCCAGGCCGGCGTATTCGGCGGGCAGGGTGCCGTCGACGCTGTCGTTCAGCGTGCCGTCCAGGTTGAACACCTGGGCAGCCGGCAGCACGTTGGCGTTCTTGTCGAAGATGTTCAGCAGCGGCAGGTTGTGGCGCTTGCCGACTTCGTAGTCGTTGAAATCGTGGGCCGGGGTGATCTTCACGCAGCCGGTGCCGAATTCAGGGTCGCAGTAGTCGTCGGCGATGATCGGGATGCGGCGGCCAACCAGCGGCAGCTCGACGAACTTGCCGATCAGGGCCTGGTAGCGCGGATCGTTCGGGTTCACGGCCACGGCCGCGTCACCCAGCATGGTTTCCGGACGAGTGGTAGCGACGATCAAGTAATCCAGGCCCTCGGCGGTCTTGGCGCCGTCGGCCAGCGGGTAGCGCAGGTTCCACAGCGAGCCTTTCTCGTCGTGGTTCTCCACTTCCAGGTCGGAAATCGCCGTGTGCAGCTTGGTGTCCCAGTTGACCAGGCGCTTGCCGCGGTAGATCAGGCCGTCTTCGTGCAGGCGCACGAAGGCTTCCTTCACCGCTTCCGACAGGCCGTCGTCCATGGTGAAGCGCTCGCGGCTCCAGTCCACGGACGAGCCCAGGCGGCGGATCTGGCGGCTGATGTTGCCACCCGACTGGTCCTTCCATTCCCAGACTTTCTCCAGGAACTTCTCGCGGCCCAGGTCATGACGGTTCTGGCCCTGGGCTTCGAGCTGGCGCTCCACCAGCATCTGGGTGGCGATACCGGCGTGGTCGGTGCCCGGCTGCCACAGGGTGTTGCGGCCCTGCATGCGGCGGAAACGGATCAGGGCGTCCATGATCGCGTTGTTGAAACCATGGCCCATGTGCAGGCTGCCGGTGACGTTCGGCGGCGGGATCATGATGGTGTACGAGTCGCCCGCGCCTTGCGGAGCGAAATAGTTCTCGGACTCCCAGGTCTGGTACCAGGAAGTTTCAATGGCGTGCGGCTGGTAGGTCTTATCCATGCTCGGCGGGACCCTAATAGGCATTTATTCAGGAAAGCCGATTAGTATAACGGGGATAGGCCGGGATCGGTAGGCAGGCTGCTGGAATGCCTGGCAGGGGAGAGAATGGTGGGAGCTGGCTTGCCAGCAAGCTTTTCAGCAGCCAACGGCTCGCTGGCAAGCCAGCTCCCACAGGTATGGCAGCGTTACGGGTTGAGCAGCCGTTCCATGCGCGCTTCCAGGCGGCGCTTGATCTCGGTCTCGATGTGCGGCGCGAAGTCGTCGATCACGTCCTGCATGATCAATTGCGCGGCGGCGCGCAGTTCGGCGTCCAGGTGCAACAGGGTGTCCTGGCGGTTCTGCGCGGGGGTGGCCGGCTCGGGGGCGGGCGGCGGCTCGGGTGGTGCGGCCTGGGCCTGGGCCTCGGCGCGTTGCTGGGCTTCGAGCTGGTCGAAGAGCAGCGGGATCTGTTCGGCGCTGACCACGGTGTCGGTCAGCAGCGGCGGTTGCAGGGTGTCATCGCCGAGCAGCTTGCGGATCGACTCGAGGTCGTCCAGCAGGTGCACGGACTTGGGCAGCTTGTTTGCAGTGTCCATCGTTGGCTCAGAGTCGCTGTAAGCGGTGATCTTGCAGAGGATAGCCCTGTTCACGGTAGAAACGGAAACTCTCCCGTGCGGCCTGACGAATAGCAGGGTCTTCGACCACCACCTCGGCCACGCGGGCGAAGCGGCCGGCGAAGGCCGGTACCTTGAGGTCCAGGTTCACCAGCAGGTCCTGGTGGCTGGCGGGTGCGTCGGCAAGGCCCAGGGCGATGACGGCGTCCGGGTCTTGTTCTGCCAGGCTGTGGGGCACGAAGCTTTCGCCCTTGAAGGCCCACAGGCGGGCGTCGAGTTGCTCGCGCTGCTCGGCATCGCTGCAGTGCAGGTACACCCGGTGGCCCAGGCGCCAGGCCTTTTCCACCAGCTTGCAGGCGAAGTCCAGGCGCGCTGCGGGCAGCGGGCTGGGCAGGATGTAGAAGTCGACTTTGGTCATGTTGGGTCCATGTGCGGCGCTGGTGACGCGGCCTGGCGGCCGCTGCTACGGGCAGCGGGCGCCAGGCCGCGTCAGGGGCATCACGCGCCAGCGCGGTCCAGCAGGTACTGGGTCAGCAGGGGCACTGGGCGGCCGCTGGCGCCCTTGTCCTTGCCGCCGCTGACCCAGGCGGTGCCGGCGATGTCCAGGTGCGCCCACGGGTAGCTCTTGGCGAAGCGCGACAGGAAGCAGCCGGCGGTGATGGCGCCGCCTTTCGGGCCGCCGATGTTGGCGATGTCGGCGAACGGCGAGTCCAGCTGTTCCTGGTACTCATCGAACAGCGGCAGCTGCCAGGCGCGGTCGTCGGCCTGCTGGCCGGCTTCCAGCAGCTGGGCCACCAGTTCCTCGTTGTTGCCCATCAAGCCCGAGGTGTGGGCGCCCAGGGCGACCATGCAGGCGCCGGTCAGGGTGGCGATGTCGATCACCGAGGCCGGCTTGAAGCGCTCGGCGTAGGTCAGGGTGTCGCACAGCACCAGGCGGCCTTCGGCGTCGGTGTTGAGGATTTCCACGGTCTGGCCGCTCATGGTGCTGACGATGTCGCCAGGGCGGGTGGCGCCGCCGCTCGGCATGTTCTCGGCGCAGGCCAGCAGGCACACCAGGTTGATCGGCAGCTTGAGCTCCAGCACGGCGCGCAGGGTGCCGAACACGCTGGCGGCGCCGCACATGTCGTACTTCATCTCGTCCATGCCGGCGGCCGGCTTGATGCTGATGCCACCGGTGTCGAAGGTGATGCCCTTGCCCACCAGCACGTGCGGCTTCTCGGACTTCTTGGCGCCCTGGTAGTTGAGCACGATCAGGCGCGGTGGCTGCTCGCTGCCCTGGGCCACGGCCATGAAGGCGCCCATGCCCAGTTCCTTGAGTTTCTTCTCGTCGTGGATCTCGACCTTGAGGTTCTTGTGTTCCTTGCCCAGCTCCTTGGCCTGCTCGGCCAGGTAGCTTGGGTGGCAGATGTTCGGCGGCAGGTTGCCCAGGTCGCGGGTGAAGCTCATGCCCGCGGCGATGGCGCTGGCGTGGGTCACGGCGCGCTCGACGTCGGCCTGGCTGGCCTTGTCGGTCACCAGGGTGATTTTCTTCAGGGCACGGGGCTCGGCCTTCTTGCTCTTGAAGCGGTCGAACACGTATTCGCCGTCCAGCAGGGTCTCGGCCAGCAGGCGCGTCTTGCCGTAGGCGTCACGGCCTTTCACGCCCAGCTCGTCCAGTGCCAGCACGGCGTCGCTGCCGCCCAGGCCCTTGAGCGCGCCCAGCACGGCGGCGCCCAGCTTGCGCCAGGCACGGTCGCCCAGCAGTTCGTCGGCGCCGGTGCCTACCAACAGCACGCGCTCGGCCTTGAGGCCCGGCAGGTTGTGCAGCAGCAGGGTCTGGCCCGGCTTGCCGGCCAGGTCGCCACGCTTGAGCACGGCGGTCAGGGCGCCGCTGCTCAGCTCGTCGACCTGCTTGCCGACGGTACCCAGGGTGCGGCCTTCGCCCACGGCGACGACCAGGGTCGCGGTCTTCAGGCTTTCGGCGCTTGTGCTTTTTACAACCAGTTCCATTTCCGGGTCCCCTAATGATCTATTGGTGTGCACGGCAGCGTTGGTCGTGCGAATACAGCCCCCGGCACTGCCCGTGGCGGGCCGGGTCAAAGTCCCCAGTTTGAGCCCTGCCGACGGAGCCTGACAACCCTTCGCGCAGGCTTTGCGTAACTGGGTATGCACGCGAAGTGACAGGCAGGCCCAATCACAGGATAATGCGCCAACTTTTTTCCGGTTCGCCTGGTGCGAATCCACCCGTAGAAGTGTCAGCTATGTATCCCTTGTTCGGCCGTCTGAGCCTGACAACCCTGGAGTGTCCGGTTTGATCGTCTTCCGTTATCTGTCCCGCGAAGTCATGCTCACCCTCAGTGCCGTCAGCGCGGTCCTGCTGGTGATCATCATGAGCGGGCGCTTCGTCAAGTACCTGGCCCAGGCCGCTTCCGGCGCCCTGGACCCAGGCGTGCTGTTCCTCATCATGGGCTACCGCCTGCCGGGCTTCCTGCAGCTGATCCTGCCCCTGGGCCTGTTCCTGGGCATCCTGCTGTCCTATGGCAGGCTGTACCTGGAAAGCGAGATGACCGTGCTGGCGGCCACCGGCATGAGCCAGCAGCGCCTGTTGGCCATGACCATGGCACCTGCCGCGGTGGTGGCCGTCATCGTCGCCTGGCTGAGCCTGAGCCTGGCGCCCCTGGGCGCGCAGCAGTTCTCCATGGTGCTCAACCAGCAGGACGCCATGACCGAGTTCGACACCCTCGAGCCAGGCCGCTTCCAGGCCCTGCGTGACGAAAGCCGGGTGACCTACACCGAGAGCATGAGTGACGACCGCATCAACCTGGGCGGCGTGTTCATCTCGCAGAAGCGCCTGGGGCAGGACGCCAAGGACCGCGGCATCACCCTGCTGCTGGGCGAGAAGGGCCGCCAGGACCGCCACCCCGATGGCAGCCGCTACCTGATCCTGACCAACGGCTACCGCTACGACGGCATCCCCGGCCAGGCCGACTACCGTGCCATCAAGTACGACACCTACGGCGTGATGCTGCCCAAGCCCGAGGTCAGTGAAGAAGTCACCGACCGCGACGCCATCCCCAGCGCCAAGCTGTTCTCCGGCGAGGTCAATGACCCTGCCGAACTGCAATGGCGCCTGTCGCTGCCGTTGCTGGTGTTCATCGTCACCCTGATGGCCGTGCCGCTGGCCCGGGTCAACCCGCGCCAGGGCCGCTTCCTCAAATTGCTGCCGGCGATTCTCCTGTATATGGCCTACCTGACCATCCTGATCTCGGCGCGTGGTGCCCTGGAAAAAGGCAAGATCCATTCCGCCCTGGGGCTGTGGTGGGTGCACGGGCTGTTCCTGGCCATCGGCCTGGCGCTGATGTACTGGGAACCGCTGCGCCTGAAGCTGGCCAGCCGTCGCGCGGCGACGGAGGTGGCCCATGGTTAAGCTCGACCGGTACATCGGCAGCAGCGTGCTGATGGCAATCCTCGCCGTGCTGGGGGTTATCCTCGGCCTGGCCACGCTGTTCGCCTTCATCGACGAGATGAGCGACATCAGCCCCACCTACGGCCTCGCCGACGTGGCCTGGTTCGTGTTGCTGACCGCACCACGCCGGCTCTACGACATGCTGCCGATGGCGGCGCTGATCGGCTGCCTGATCGGCCTGGGCACCCTGGCCAGCAACAGCGAGCTGACCATCATGCGCGCGGCCGGCGTGTCGGTGTCGCGCATCGTCTGGGCAGTGATGAAGCCCATGCTGGTGCTGATGGTCTGCGGCCTGCTGATAGGCGAATACGTCGCCCCGGTCACCGAGGCCAAGGCCCAGGCCGACCGCTCGCTGGCCCAGGGCATCGGCGACGCGCAAAGCGGTCGCCACGGCTTGTGGCACCGCGAGGGCGAGCAGTTCATCCACATCAACACCGTGCAGCCTGCCGGCCTGTTGTATGGCGTGACCCGCTACACCTTCGACAACGAGCGCCACATCAAGACCGCCAGCTTCGCCAAGAAGGCCCAGTACGCCGATGGCCACTGGAACCTCACCGACGTGGCCACCACGGTGTTCCATGACGACCGCACCGAGGTCATCAGCAACCCCACCGAACAGTGGGACGTGACCGTCACGCCGCAGCTGCTGAGCACCGTGGTGATGGCTCCCGAATCGTTGTCCATCACCGGGTTGTGGAGCTACATCCACTACCTGGCGGACCAGGGCCTGAGCAACTCCACCTACTGGCTGGCGTTCTGGACCAAGATCCTGCAGCCGTTGGTGACCGCCGCGCTGGTGCTGATGGCGATCTCGTTCATCTTCGGCCCGCTGCGTTCGGTAACCCTGGGCCAGCGTGTGTTCACCGGCGTGCTGGTGGGCTTCACCTTCCGCATCGTCCAGGACCTGCTGGGCCCCTCGAGCCTGGTGTTCGGCTTCCCGCCGCTGTTGGCGGTGGTCATCCCGTCGCTGGTGTGTGCGGCGGTGGGCTGGTGGCTGCTGCGCCGCGCGGGGTAAGCCTTCGCCTCATGAAAAAACCGACCCTTGGGTCGGTTTTTTTGTGCCCATCAACGGGCCTTCTTGGGGATATACACCAGCTGCGTGCCTGAATACAGGTCATGCCAGCCACGCTTCTGCTTGTCCACCAGGGCCCACCAGAACCCGGCGCCAAAGCACAGCCACGAGCCAATGGCGACGATGAAGCGCAGTAGCGCCTGCCACAAGCTGATGGCGGTGCCGTCGGCGTTCTGCACGCGCACGCCCCACACCTGCATGCCCAGGGTCTGCCCGGCGTGCATCCAGAACTTGGCGAAGAAGGCGAACAGGGCGCAGAACAGCAGGGTCGAGAGGAAGGGGTCGCCGTCCAGCGAGCCGGACTCCGACAGCGCCCGCAGGCGTGCCTCGCCGATGAACGCCATCATGATCAGCTTGTACACCAGCGTGGTCACCATCAGCAGGGCAATGCACAGCAGGAAGTCATACAGCACGGCCGCCATGCGCCGGCCAAAGGCGGCGGGGGCGAAGTCACCTTGTGGGGTCAGTCGTCGGGTCATCCTTGCCTCTCCGTGTGGGTGCGAGCAAATCGCGGGCACAAAAAAGCCCCTGGCGTTCCCGGCAGGGGCTTTTTGCGCAACTGGACGAATCAGCCTTCGGCTTGTACTTCGTCAGCTTGCATGCCTTTCTGGCCTTGAACGGCGATGAAAGTCACTTTTTGGCCTTCTTTCAGGCTCTTGAAGCCGTTGCCCTGGATAGCGCGGAAGTGCACGAACAGATCCGGACCGCTTTCTGGAGTGATAAAACCAAAACCTTTCTCGTCGTTAAACCACTTGACGGTACCGCTCTGACGTTGGGACATTTTCTTATTTCCTTGGAACTTGAATTGATGACAGCTTCTTTCAGGTGAAAGAGATACTGGGCTGGTTGCAGGAAAGTAAGAGACGTCGAACGGGTTGTAGCAATACACAGAGCTACTGCCCAGGTCACGAACCATAGCGACCCATGCAAACACAGTGAGGAAACTCTACGCTAACTTCAGCCAGAAAAACAAGCCCTGAGCCACGCAGGTTTTTCACCTTTTTTACGACCGTTCGAGCCTTTTCCTACGGGGGTTTCCGACTCTTTCATTCAGGTATTTTCGAATGGTCTAACGCCAGTTCGAAATCGAATAGAACACCCTGCACGTTGCGGCAAAATGACAGCCCGCCCTGAGCTGTCATTGCCGGCCCCTCAGCCGCGGTAGTAGCGCTGCGGCACGAACGGCATCTTGCTGACCTTCATGGCCACTTTCTTGCCACGCACGATGGCCCACACCGGGGTGTCCAGCGCCGCGTGGGCGCTGTCCACGTAGCCCATGGCTACCGGGCCGCCCAGGGTAGGGCCAAAGCCGCCGCTGCACACGGTGCCGATGATGGCGCCGCTGGCATCGACGATCTCCGCGCCTTCACGCACTGGCGTGCGTTCCTGGGGCAGCAGGCCCACGCGCTTGCGGGCCACGCCGGCCTGTTGCTGGGCGAAGATCGCCTCGGCGCCAGGGAAGCCACCGGCACGGGCGCCGTCGGCACGGCGAGCCTTGGAGATGGCCCACAGCAGGCTGGCCTCGATCGGCGTGGTCTGCTCGTTCATGTCGTGGCCGTACAGGCACAGGCCGGCTTCCAGGCGCAGCGAGTCGCGTGCCCCCAGGCCGATGGCCGCTACTTCCGGTTCGGCCAGCAGGCGGCGCGCCAGGGCCTCGGCACTGGCGGCCGGCACCGAGATTTCGAAGCCGTCTTCACCGGTGTAGCCCGAGCGGCTGACATAGCAGGCCACGCCCAGCAGCTGCACCGGGGCAAATTGCATGAAGGTCATCTGCGCCACTTGCGGCGCCAGGCGCGCCAGCACGGTGACTGCGGCAGGGCCTTGCAGCGCCAGCAGGGCGCGTTCCTCGAACAGCGGCTGGATCTGGCAGCGGTCGCCGATGTGCGCGCGCAGGTGGGCCAGGTCCTGGTCCTTGCAGGCGGCGTTGACCACCAGAAACTGGGTGTCGTCGCCCAGGTTGGCGACCATCAGGTCGTCGAGGATGCCGCCCTGCGGGTTGGTGAACATGGCGTAGCGCTGCATGCCCACGGGCAGGTCGACGATGTCCACCGGCACCAGGGTTTCCAGGGCCTTGGCGGCGTCGCTGCCGACCAGGCGGATCTGGCCCATGTGCGACACGTCGAACAGGCCGGCCTGCTCGCGGCTGTGCAGGTGCTCCTTCATCACGCCCAGCGGGTATTGCACCGGCATGTCGTAGCCGGCGAAGGGCACCATGCGGGCACCCAGTTCCAGGTGCAGGGCGTGCAGCGGGGTGTGTTGCAGTGCTTCGGACATCGTTGACTCCTGAATTCGAAAGGGTGCCTCAACACTCGATGATGTTGACGGCCAGGCCGCCACGGGCGGTCTCTTTGTATTTGCTTTTCATGTCGGCGCCGGTCTGGCGCATGGTGCGGATAACCTTGTCCAGCGACACGTAGTGCACGCCGTCGCCGCGCAGGGCCATGCGCACGGCGTTGATGGCCTTCACCGAGCCCATGGCGTTGCGCTCGATGCAGGGCACCTGCACCAGGCCGCCGATGGGGTCGCAGGTCAGGCCCAGGTTGTGTTCCATGCCGATTTCGGCGGCGTTCTCGACCTGCTGCACGCTGCCGCCCATCACCTCGCACAGGGCGCCGGCAGCCATGGAGCAAGCCACGCCGACCTCACCCTGGCAGCCCACCTCGGCGCCGGAAATGGAGGCGTTTTCCTTGTACAGGATGCCGATGGCGGCGGCGGTGAGCAGGAAACGCACCACGCCGTCCTCGTTGGCACCGGGCACGAAGCGCATGTAGTAATGCAGCACCGCCGGCACGATGCCGGCCGCGCCGTTGGTGGGGGCGGTGACCACGCGGCCACCGAAGGCGTTTTCCTCGTTCACCGCCAGGGCGTAGAGGTTGACCCAGTCCAGCACCGACAGCGCGTCGCGCAGGGCGGCCTCGGGGTTCTTGCACAGCTGGCGGTACAGCGCCGCGGCACGGCGCTTGACCTTCAGCCCGCCGGGCAGGATGCCTTCGTTGCGGCAACCGGCCTCGACGCAGTCCTGCATCACCTGCCAGATGTTCAGCAGGCCGGCGCGGGTCTCGGCTTCCGGGCGCCAGGCGCTTTCATTGGCCAGCATCAGCTGGCTGATGGTCATGCCCTGCGCCGCGCAATGGGCCAGCAGTTCCTTGCCGGTCTTGAACGGGAAGGGCAGCACCGTGGTGTCTTCGACAATGCGGTCGGCACCCGCCGCGCCCTCATCCACCACGAAGCCACCGCCCACTGAGTAGTACTCGCGGCTGCGAATCTCCAGGCCGTGTTCGTCCAGGGCACGGAAGATCATGCCGTTGGGGTGGAAGGGCAGGGGTTTGCGGATCATCGCCAGGTGCTGTTTTTCGACGAAGGCGATGCTGTGTTCGCCCAGCAGGTTGAGGCGCCCGCTGGCGCGGATAGCCTGCAGGCGGGCGTCCACGGTCGCGGTGTCGACGGTGTCGGGGTGCGAGCCTTCCAGGCCCAGCAGCACCGCCTTGTCGCTGCCGTGGCCCTTGCCGGTGGCGCCCAGCGAGCCGTACAGCTCGGCCTTGACCGTGGCGGTGGCCAGCAGCAGGTCGTCGCGGCGCAGGCCCTCGACGAAGCGCCCGGCGGCGCGCATGGGCCCCACCGTGTGGGAACTGGAGGGGCCGATGCCGATCTTGAAGAGGTCGAAAACGCTTAGGGACATACAAGTTCTCCAGAGCCTTGCGGGCATTGTGGGAGCTGGCTTGCCAGCGAGCTTTTCGGCGGCGCAAAAATCTCGCTGGCAAGCCAGCTCCCACAATCGTCAATCCTTGCGATGGGGGCAGGGTGCCCCCAGGCAATTTCCTCAAACGTCCTGATACGCCTCGATCGACGGGCAGGCACACACCAGGTTGCGGTCGCCAAACACGTTGTCCACGCGCCCGACCGGCGGCCAGTACTTGCTTTCCACCAGCGAGGCCAGTGGGTACACCGCCTGTTCGCGGCTGTAGGCGTGGGTCCACTCGCCCACCAGTTCGGCAGCGGTGTGCGGCGCGTTCTTCAGCGGGTTGTCGTCCTTGTCCAGGGCGCCGCTCTCCACCGCGCGAATCTCTTCGCGGATGCGGATCATGGCGTCGCAGAAGCGGTCCAGCTCAGCCTTGGATTCGCTTTCGGTCGGCTCTATCATCAGCGTGCCGGCCACCGGGAACGACATGGTCGGAGCGTGGAAACCGAAGTCGATCAGGCGCTTGGCCACGTCGTCGACGCTGATGCCGCTGCTGTCCTTCAACGGGCGCAGGTCGAGGATGCACTCGTGGGCCACCAGGCCGTTGCTGCCGGTGTACAACACAGGATAGTGCTCTTCCAGGCGGCGCGAGATGTAGTTGGCGTTGAGGATGGCCAGCTGCGAGGCGCGCTTGAGGCCTTCGCCGCCCATCATGCGGATGTACATCCAGGTGATTGGCAGGATCGAGGCGCTGCCGAACGGAGCGGCGCAGACGGCGCCTTCCTTGCGCGCCATGGTGCCGTGGCCGGGCATGAAGGGTGCCAGGTGCGACTTCACGCCGATCGGGCCGACGCCCGGGCCGCCACCGCCGTGCGGGATGCAGAAGGTCTTGTGCAGGTTCAGGTGCGAGACGTCGCCGCCGAACTTGCCCGGGGCACATAGGCCGACCATGGCGTTCATGTTGGCGCCGTCGATGTACACCTGGCCGCCGTTGTCGTGGACGATGGCGCAGATCTCGCGAATGCCTTCCTCGAACACGCCGTGGGTCGACGGGTAGGTGATCATGATCGCGGCCAGGCGCTCGCGGTGCTCGATGGCCTTGGCGCGCAGGTCTTCGATGTCGACGTTGCCGCGCTCGTCGCAGGCGGTCACTACCACGCGCATGCCGGCCATGTGGGCGGTGGCGGGGTTGGTGCCGTGGGCCGACGACGGAATCAGGCAGATATCGCGACGCTCGTCACCACGGCTGTGGTGGTAGGCGCGAATGGCCAGCAGGCCGGCGTACTCGCCCTGGGAGCCGGCGTTGGGCTGCAGCGACACGGCGTCATAGCCGGTGGCCTTGCACAGCATGCTTTCCAGCTCGTCGGTCAGCAGCTGGTAGCCCTTGCTCTGCTCGGCCGGGGCGAACGGGTGCAGGCTGCCGAATTCCGGCCAGGTGATGGGGATCATCTCGCTGGCGGCGTTGAGCTTCATGGTGCACGAGCCCAGCGGGATCATGGTGCGGTCCAGCGCCAGGTCCTTGTCGGCCAGCTTGCGCAGGTAGCGCATCAGCTCGGTTTCGGAGTGGTAGCGGTTGAACACTTCGTGGGCGAGGATCGGCGACTGGCGCAGCAGGCCGGCCGGCAGGGCGTCGGCAACGCTGGCAGCCAGGGCGTCGAACGCTGGCTGCTGGCCTGGGAACAGCGCCCAGAGGGCTTCGACGTCGGCCTGGCGAGTGGTCTCGTCCAGCGACAGGCCCAGGCGTTGGGCGTCGATTTCACGCAGGTTGAGGCCGGCGGCGCGGGCCTTGGCGTGCAGCTCGGCAGTGGCGCTGCCGGTGGCCAGGGTGAGGGTGTCGAAGAAGTGCTGCTGCTCGACGGTGACGCCCATGGCGCTCAGGCCCTGGGCCAGGATGGCGGTCAGGCTGTGGGTGCGGCGGGCTATCTGCACCAGGCCAGCCGGGCCGTGGTACACGGCGTACATGCTGGCGATGTTGGCCAGCAGCACCTGGGCTGTGCAGATGTTGCTGGTGGCCTTCTCGCGGCGGATGTGCTGCTCGCGGGTTTGCATGGCCAGGCGCAGGGCGGTCTTGCCGTGGCGGTCGATGGACACGCCCACCAGGCGGCCGGGCATGTCGCGCTTGAACGCGTCGCGGGTGGAGAAGTAGGCCGCGTGCGGGCCACCGAAGCCCAGCGGCACGCCGAAGCGCTGGGCGCTGCCGATGGCCACGTCGGCGCCGAACTCGCCCGGCGGGGTCAGCAGGGTCAGGGCCAGCAGGTCGGCGGCCACGGCTACCAGGGCGTTGGCGGCGTGGAAGCGCTCCACCAGCGCGCGGTAGTCGAAGATGTCGCCGTTGCTGGCCGGGTACTGCAGCAGCGCGCCGAAGTACTCACTGACGTCATCCAGCTGGGCCTCGTCGGCCACTACCACTTCAATCCCCAGGGGCTCGGCACGGGTGCGCAGCACGTCCAGGGTTTGCGGGTGGCAGTGGGCGGAGGCGAAGAAGCGGTGGCTGCCCTTGTTCTTGCTCAGGCGCTTGCAGAAGGTCATGGCTTCGGCGGCGGCGGTGGCTTCGTCCAGCAGCGAGGCGTTGGCGATCGGCAGGCCGGTGAGGTCGCTGATCAGGGTCTGGAAATTCAGCAGCGCTTCCAGGCGGCCCTGGGAGATTTCTGGCTGGTACGGGGTGTAGGCGGTGTACCAGGCAGGGTTTTCCAGCAGGTTGCGCAGGATCGGCGCCGGGGTGTGGCAGTTGTAGTAGCCCTGGCCGATGTAGGTCTTGAACAGCTGGTTCTGCGCGGCGATGGCCTTGATGGCGGCCAGGGCCTCGGCTTCACCCTGGCCGGCCGGCAGGTCGAGCACGGCGGTGCCCTTGATGCTGTCGGGGATGACGCTGGCGGTCAGCGCGTCGAGGTTGTCATAGCCCAGGGTGGCCAGCATGGCTTGCTCGTCGGCGGCGCGCGGGCCGATGTGACGGGCGATGAATTCGTTGGTGGTGGTCAGCGAGGTGGTCATCGTGAATCCTCAGGCCTGGGCGGCGATCAGGTTGTCGTAGGCCTGCTGGTCCAGCAGCTCGCCGACCTGGCTGGCGTCGGCCGGGATGAAGCGGAAGAACCAGCCGGCGCCCAGGGCGTCTTCGTTGACCAGCTCGGGGCTGGCGTCGAGTTCGTTGTTCACTTCGACCACTTCGCCGTCCAGCGGCATGTTGATGCTGCTGGCGGCCTTCACCGATTCCAGCACCGAGACTTCGGCATCCTTGGCGTAGGTGGTCAGTTCCGGCAATTGCACGAACACCACGTCACCCAGGGCGTTCTGGGCAAAGGGGGTGATGCCGACTGTGACACTGCCGTCCGCTTCAACGCGCAGCCATTCGTGTTCGACAGTAAAACGCAACTCGCTCATGGAAACTCCTCGGGGCCAGATGACGGCTGGCCTACGCAATGGATGTGTCCGGGGCAGGGCACCGGACGGGGTCTGAGAGTTACATAGCAAGTTCGTTGCCAACCCGGGCTTTAGCCTTTGAAATCAGGGTTTTAGCGGGTTCGGGGGAAGTTTGGTAATTTGCGGGTGTAGCGAAATCGCTACGGGGTCGGCGGAGAAAAAAAGCCTTGGGGGATCAGGCCCTTGGGAATGGGCCTCTGGAACGAGGTGGAATGATATCGGTACGATGTAACGATATCATTCCGTGATTTATTTCCCGCCAATGCCGTACTTGCGCAGGCGGTGGGCGATGGCCGTGTGCGAGGTCTGCAGGCGGGTGGCCAGCTGGCGGGTCGAGGGGAAGCTTGCGTACAGCTTTTCCAGCAGGGCCTTTTCGAAATCGCCCACGGCCTGTTCCAGGCTGTCCACCTCGCCGTCGCTGGTGTGCCGCGCCACCGCGGTGCCGGCGATGTCCAGGTCGCCGATGTCCACCAGCGAGCCTTCGCAGATGGCCGCCGCGCGGAAAATCACGTTCTGCAACTGGCGCACGTTGCCCGGCCAGCGGTTGCCCAGCAGCGCCGGGTAGGTGGCCGGCGCCAGGCGGCAAATGGGGCGCTGGATCTGCGTGCAGGCCTGCTGCATGAACGAGCGCGCCAGCAGCAGGATGTCCTGGCCGCGTTCGCGCAGGGGCGGCACGTCGAGGTTGAGCACGTTGAGGCGGTAGAACAGGTCTTCGCGGAACGCGCCCTCGCTGACCATCTTTTCCAGGTCGCGGTGGGTGGCGCTGAGAATGCGCACGTTGACCTTCACTTCCTTGTCGCCCCCCACCCGGCGGAAGCTACCGTCGTTAAGGAAACGCAGGAGCTTGGCTTGCAGGTACGGCGACATCTCGCCAATTTCGTCGAGGAACACCGTGCCCTGGTGCGCCAGCTCCATCAGCCCCGGCTTGCCGCCGCGCTGGGCACCGGTGAAGGCGCCGGGGGCATAGCCGAACAGCTCGCTTTCAGCGAGGTTCTCCGGCAAGGCCGCGCAGTTCAGCGCCAGGAACGGTGCGCTGTGGCGCGCGCTGATGGCGTGGCAGGCACGCGCCACCAGCTCCTTGCCGGTGCCGGTCTCGCCCTGGATCAGCAACGGTGCGTCCAGTGCCGCCACGCGCTGGGCGCGGGCCTTGAGGGTGCGAATTGGCGGCGAATCGCCCAGCAGCGAGTCGAAGCCTTCGGCGTGGTCGTGGTGCAGCGCTGCCAGGCGCTCGCCGATGCGGTTGGGCGGGTACAGGGTCAGCAGCGCGCCGGCGTCGGTGATGGGCGTGGCGTCCAGCAGCAGGGTCTCGCCGTTGACGCTGACTTCGCGCAGCGGCAGGCGGAAACCCTGGTCCAGCAGGGTGTCGAGCAGGTTGGGGTCGCGGAACAGCTCGGTCACCGACTCGCCCGCAGGCTCCCGACCATACAGGCTGATCAGCGCCGGGTTGGCCAGCAACACGTTGCCGGCGCTGTCCAGGGCCAGCACCGGGTCGGTCATGGCCGCCAGCAGCGCGTCCAGCTGCAGGTGGCGGCGCTGGCCGGGAAGAATGTCCACCACGCTGACGTTCTGCACGCCGCGCACGCTCAGCAGCGCCTCGCGCAGCTCGTCCAGCACCTTGGGGCTCAGCGTCGGGGCATCGATGTAGACGTTGGGCGGCACCATCTCCACGGCATCGAGGTTGAGATTGCGCGCCCCCAGCAGGGCGAGGACTTCCTGGGTGATACCGACTCGATCGATGAAACTGACGTGAATGCGCATGGGCAGGCAGGGAATCTGGACAGCAGGGAGGGCGAGTATGCCTTGTCTGGCCTGCTTCGCGCACCCCCGTGGCGGCTGCCGAAGGCTGCGTCCGGACGTACTTGATGGGTGGGGCAGGGGACGCGGCCTGTGGCCGCTGCTACGGGTTGGGGAGCTCTCGGATTTCGAGTACGTGGCTGAAGGTTTGCGATTTGCCGTCCCAGCAGTAACGGAAATGCGGGCCTTGGGTGGTGGGAGATAGTGCCGGTGGTCGCAGGGCTGCCACGCATTCATGTCGCGGCGAGCGCACGCTGCGATACAGCAGTCCCCATGCCTGTTCATCGCGTTGCTGACGGGCGAATGCTTGAGTCGAGGGGTAGCTCGAAGCATCCTGGGAATGAAAGTCCTCGCGGTCTCTTACATCCACCAGAGGTTTGGTGACCTTGTTGATGTAAGTCCGCATGGTCACCTCGATGTTGTCCTGCGCGGTGGCGCGCCAGAACGCTTCCTGGTGATGGCGAGTCTCGGCGATCGCCGCCTCAATCGCATTGGCGCAGTAGTAAACGCCAAAACTTCCATCGGTATAGCGGCTCGCCCGGCCGATATGGGTGAACGCCGCCATGACAGGCGTGGCCCCTGGCCCGCACATTCGGTCCTGCGGGGGGACACGCTGGATTTGCCCCGCTTCATCACACAAACGATCGTTGGTCAGCCCCTCGATAAGAAACGCTGTTTCCAGGTCTGCGGGGTCTAGGGTGTCCTCGAAAACGCTGATGGGCGGGAAGGCGCTGTTGACGATGCGAAAGGCCTGGTCCCAATCAGGCAGCACAGGGGGGGCCATCAACCGCGCACTGCGTCGAGGTAGCGCCGTACATCAGCCAGGTCCACCACGCGCCCACCCAGCATGTAGTCCAACGCGGAGCGACCGTTGAACGGCGCTGCCGAATTCGCCAGCCGGGGCCATTCATAGCTGCGTTCCGGCTGGTTGCTGAACAGAATGCGCAGGGCTTTGTGAATGCCCATCAGGTAGGAAATACGCTCCAGGGTGTCATGGGGCAGCCGCACGGTTGGACGTTTTTTCCAATTGAAGTAGGTGGTGTTGCCGATGCTGCCCAGCAGCACTCTTTGCTGGTCGGCCGTGCATTGCCAGTGCTCCATCAGGTTGAAGAAGAATGTAAGCGCCACTCGACCCATTTCAGCGTTGTCGCTGGCAGGATGTTTCAAGGGGGCCGAGGAGGTCATGGTCTTCTCCGAATATGACAGGTGAAACGATCATACTCCCGATGCGAATGAATTAAATCAGATGATTCATATTCGGATGAAGGCAAGGTCCCAGATTCTTGTCAGGCGTTTCTCAATCAACCATAGGGGTCAAGATGCTCAGGCGACACCGCATCCCCCGACTGCGCGCCAATCTTGCTGCGAATGTCCTCGAACACCGCGTCGTAATGGCTGTGCATCGACAGTGACAACACGCTGGTGGTGGGCAGGCCGTTCTTGCGGGCGATGTGGTCGGCGGCGCTGGCGAAGTTGTACCAGTCGTCCTTGCCCAGTTCGAATTGGTCCTTGAAGGTCTTGTCGTTGATGTGGCCTTCGACGTCGAACTGTACGTATTTGCCGCGGCTGGCCTCGTGCAGCACCTGGTAGTCGAGCTTGATGTCGTAGCTGAAGTCGGTGGGTTGCAGCGCGGTGCGCTGGATGTGCAGGTGACCGGGTTCGAACTGGGCCATGGCGGGGCTCCTTCACGGAAAAAGTAGAGGATAGACCCTGGGGCCCATCCTCTGGTTCGACTACGGGTAGCGGATGCCCGGCGTGGCAGTGCTGATGCGTGTGCCGGCGCTGCCCTGGACAATGGCGTCGATGTCGGCCAGGGAGCCAATCACCGCTACTTTGCCGGTATTGCGCGCGAACTCGCAGGCTGCCTGCACCTTGGGCCCCATGGACCCGGCGGCGAAGCCCAGCTGGTCCAGGGCGTCAGGGTGCGCCTGGGCGATGGCTTGCTGGGTGGGTTTGCCCCAGTCGATGAATGCAGCCTGCACGTCGGTGGCGATCACCAGCAGGTCGGCGTCCAGTTGCTCGGCCAGCAGCGCCGAGCACAGGTCCTTGTCGATCACCGCTTCCACCCCCTGCAGCTTGCGGCCTTCGCCGTACAGGGTGGGGATGCCGCCGCCACCGGCGCAGATGACGATGGTGCCTTTTTCCAGCAGCCACTTGATGGGGCGGATTTCGAAGATGCGCTTGGGTTTGGGGCTGGCGACCACGCGGCGGAACTTGTCGCCATCGGCGGCGATGCTCCAGCCTTTTTCCGCCGCCAGGCGCTCTGCCTCTTCCTTGGAATACACCGGGCCGATGGGCTTGGTGGGGTGCTGGAACGCCGGGTCGTTGCGGTCCACTTCCACCTGGGTGAGCAAGGTGGCGAATGGCACTTCGAAGTCCAGCAGGTTGCCCAGTTCCTGCTCGATCATGTAGCCGATCATGCCCTCGGTCTCGGCGCCCAGCACGTCCAGGGGGTAGGGCGTGACAGAGGTGTAGGCCGCGGCCTGCAGCGACAGCAGGCCCACCTGCGGGCCATTGCCGTGGGCCACCACCAGTTCGTTGCCGGGGGCTATCTTGGCGATCTGCTCGGTGGCGATGCGAATATTGGCGCGCTGGTTGTCGGCGGTCATGGGTTCACCACGCCGCAGAAGGGCGTTACCGCCCAGTGCAACGACGATACGCATGGATAAGTCCTCTCATCAGCAAATGATCCCCCGTAGCAGCTGCCGAAGGCGGCGTCCCCAGGCACCTCGGTCGTGCGCTCGGACGCAGCCTGGCGGCAGCTGCTACGCGGGTGTCTACAGGTCCGCCAGGGTCGCCACCAGGATCGCCTTGATGGTGTGCATGCGGTTTTCTGCCTGCTCGAAGGCGATGCACGCCGGCGACTCGAACACGTCGTCGGTTACCTCGATGCCGTTGGCCAGGTGCGGGTACTGCTCGGCAATCTGCTTGCCCACCTTGGTCTCCGAATTGTGGAACGCCGGCAGGCAGTGCATGAACTTGCTGCGCGGGTTGCCGGTGGCCTTCATCAGCTCGGCGTTCACCTGGTAGGGCAACAGCTGCTTGATGCGCTCGCCCCAGGCGTCCACGGGCTCGCCCATGGACACCCAGACATCGGTGTGCACGAAGTCCACGCCCTTCACGGCGGCTTTCGGGTCTTCGGTGAGGGTCAGGCGCGCGCCGCTTTCCTCTGCGTACTGCTTGCAGCGCGCCACCAGGTCTTCGTGGGGCCATAGCGCCTTGGGCGCGGCAATGCGGACGTCCATGCCCAGCTTGGCGCCGATCAGCAGCAGCGAGTTGCCCATGTTGTTGCGCGCATCGCCCAGGTAGGCGTAGCTGATGTCATGCAGCGGCTTGTCGCTGTGTTCGCGCATGGTCAGCACGTCGGCGATCATCTGGGTGGGGTGGTATTCGTCGGTCAGGCCGTTGAACACCGGCACGCCAGCGTATTTTGCCAGTTCCTCGACAATGTCCTGCTTGAAGCCGCGGTACTCGATGGCGTTGTACATGCGCCCGAGCACGCGGGCGGTGTCTTTCATGCTCTCCTTGTGGCCGATCTGCGAGGAATTGGGGTCGATATAGGTGACATTGGCGCCCTGGTCATAGGCGGCCACTTCGAAGGCGCAGCGGGTGCGCGTCGAGGTCTTCTCGAAGATCAGCGCAATGTTCTTGCCCTTCAGGTGTTGCTGCTCGGTGCCGGTGTACTTGGCGCGCTTGAGGTCGCGGGACAGGTCCAGCAGGTAACGCAGCTCGCGGGTGGTGTGGTGTTCCAGGCTGAGCAGGCTGCGGTTGCGAATGTTGAAAGCCATGATGGATCTCCTTTGGCAGAGGGGCGATCAGTAGTCGATAGGGTCGCGGACAATCGGGCAGGTCATGCAGTGGCCGCCGCCGCGGCCGCGGCCCAGCTCGCCGGCGCTGATGGTGATGACCTCGACACCGGCCTTGCGCAGCAGGGTATTGGTGTAGGTGTTGCGGTCGTAGCCGATGACCACGCCGGGCTCCACGGCCACCACGTTGTTGCCGTCGTCCCACTGTTCGCGCTCGGCGGCGAAGCTGTTGCCGCCGGTTTCCACCACGCGCAGGGCCTTGAGGTTGAGGGCCGCAGCCACGGCGTCGAGGAAGGGCTTTTCCTCGCGGCGGATGTCGATGCCGCCCGGTTTGCTGTCGTCAGGGCGCAGGGTGAAGGCGACGATCTGCTTCACCACTTCCGGGAAGATGGTCACCAGGTCGCGGTCGCAGAAGCTGAATACGGTGTCCAGGTGCATGGCGGCGCGGGACTTGGGCAGGCCGGCGACGATCACCCGCTCCACCGCCTTGTGCTTGAACAGGTTCTGCGCCAGCTGGCCGATGGCCTGGCGCGAGGTGCGCTCGCCCATGCCAATCAGCACCACGCCGTTGCCGATAGGCATCACGTCGCCGCCCTCCAGCGTGGCGCTGCCGTGGTCCTCGTCGGGGTTGCCGTACCACACCTGGAAGTCGGCGTCGGTGAACTCGGGGTGGAACTTGTAGATGGCGCTGGTCAGCAGGGTTTCCTGGCGGCGCGCCGGCCAGTACATGGGGTTCAGCGTTACGCCCCCGTAGATCCAGCAGGTGGTGTCGCGGGTGAACTGGGTGTTGGGCAGCGGCGGCAGGATGAAGCTGGAGTGGCCAAGGAAGTCGCGGAACATCTGGATGGTCTTGCCACCGAAGCTGTCGGGCAGGTCGTCGGCCGACACGCCGCCAATCAGGAATTCGGCGATCTTGCGCGGCTCCAGGCTGCGCAGCCAGCTGCGCACCTCGTCCACCAGGCCGACGCCGACCTGGTTGGGCACTACCTTGCGCGACAGTATCCAGTCCAGGGCTTCGGGTTGCCCGACGATATCGGTCAGCAGGTTGTGCATTTCAAGCACGTCGATGCCGCGCTCGCGCATCTTGGTCACGAAGTCGAAGTGGTCGCGCTTGGCCTGGTTCACCCAGAGCACATCGTCGAACAGCAGTTCGTCACAGTTGTTGGGGGTCAGGCGCTGGTGGGCAAGGCCTGGGGAGCAGACCATCACCTTGCGCAGCTTGCCCGCCTCGGAATGCACGCCGTATTTGATTTTTTCCGTGGACATTGCAGTGTTCCTCCAGATTCACAAACAGGGGTTAAAGCGTTAAGAACCCGTCATACAGCCCGTAGGCCGCGAACAGGGCACCGACGATCACCAGGGCGAATATCAATTTCTCCACGTTGGTAAAAATGGCTTGGCCCACCTCGCGCCGGGCCTTGGCGAACAGCAGCGCCCCGGGGGCGTACAGCAGGGCCGAGAGCAGCAGGTATTTGACGCCGCCGGCGTACAGCAGCCAGATGGCGTAGATCAGCGCGATGGCGCCAATGAACAGGTCTTTGCGGCGCTCGGCCAGGGCCTGTTCATAGGTTTCCCCGCGCACCGCCAGCAGCAGCGCATAGGCTGCCGACCACAGGTAGGGCACCAGGATCATCGAGGTGGCGAGGTAGATCAGCGACAGGTAGGTGCTGGCCGAGAACAGGGTGATCACCAGGAATACCTGCACCATGGCGTTGGTCAGCCACAGCGCGTTGACCGGCACCTGGTTGGCGTTTTCCTTGCGCAGGAACGCCGGCATGGTGTGGTCCTTGGCGGCGGCGAACATGATCTCGGCGCACAGCAGCACCCACGACAGCAGGGCGCCCAGCAGCGAAATGATCAGGCCGACGCTGATCAGCACCGCGCCCCAGTGGCCCACCACATGCTCCAGCACGGCGGCCATGGACGGGTTCTGCAGCTTGGCGAGTTCCGGCTGGGTCATGATGCCCAGGCTCAGCACGTTCACCAGCACCAGGAACAGCAGCACGGTGATGAAGCCGATGACCGTGGCCTTGCCCACGTCCGAGCGTTTTTCCGCGCGGGCGGAAAAAATGCTCGCACCCTCGATGCCGATGAACACCCACACGGTGACCAGCATCATGTTGCGCACCTGGTTCATCACGCTGCCCAGGTCAGGGTTCATGCGCCCCCAGATATCCGCGGTGAAGATGTCCAGCTTGAAGGCGAACAGTGCGATCAGCACGAACAGCACCAGTGGCACCACCTTGGCGACGGTGGTCACCAGGTTGATGAACGCCGCTTCCTTGATGCCGCGCAGCACCAGGAAGTGCACCGCCCACAACAAAATGGACGCGCAGACGATGGCAACCGGGGTGTTGCCCTCGCCGAACACCGGGAAGAAGTACCCCAGGGTGCTGAACAGCAGCACAAAGTAGCCGACGTTGCCCAGCCAGGCGCTGATCCAGTAGCCCCAGGCCGAGGAAAAACCCATGTAGGCGCCGAAGCCGGCCTTGGCGTAGGCGTACACGCCACCGTCCAGGTCGGGCTTGCGATTGGCCAGGGTCTGGAACACGAACGCCAGGGTCAACATGCCCACGGCGGTGATTGCCCAACCAATCAATACTGCGCCCACGTCGGCACTGGCGGCCATGTTTTGCGGCAGTGAGAATATTCCGCCACCAATCATCGAACCCACGACCAGCGCTACCAATGCGCCGAGCCTTAGTTTGTCGTTAGCTGCTGACATTGCTTGACTCCACGCTAGGAGAAGAGGCGATAGGGTAAGTCCGTTCCTAACCTTCGAGCATGATCCAGGTCATCTAATGTGCTTATTCCATGTTGCAATGGAAGTTCGTTTGTTTTGCGGAAAGATGAATCTCGGTCGCACGGAAGCCTTGTGCTGTGGGGCTTCCGTGCGATTATTCGCCATGGGCTGGCGATGCCGAGAGCTTTCAAGTTAGCCCGGTTTTTCGATTTCGCAACCTTTATCGAGAATTTTTACCATTTGTTCAGTGCTTAGAAAATCGTACTGAATGGTTAATTAGCTGGCTATCTTTTCTTAGTGCTGGTGGCGATTGAAATAATATTCTTTTAGTCTTAAAGCTGTCGGCGCTGCCCTTGTTTATATATTTAACTGCGCGGGGTAGCCCCAACTAGCCACTGGAGAATCGCATGGCGGAACATGGACAGAAGTTGCGATTGGGCGCATTGATCGCGCTAGTGGTGGGCTCGATGATTGGCGGTGGTATCTTCTCCCTGCCGCAGAACATGGCCGAACGCGCCGAGGTGGGCGCGGTGCTGATCGGCTGGGGCATCACCGCCGTGGGCATGCTGATGCTGGCGCTGGTGTTCCAGAACCTGGCCAACCGCAAACCCGCGCTCGATTCCGGGGTGTACGCCTACGCCAAGGCCGGGTTCGGCGACTACATGGGCTTCTCGTCGGCGTGGGGCTACTGGATCAGCGCCTGGCTGGGCAACGTGGGGTACTTCGTGCTGCTGTTCAGCACCCTGGGTTACTACTTCCCGGTGTTCGGCCAGGGCAACACGCCGCTGGCCATCGGCTGCGCGTCGCTGCTGCTGTGGGCGGTGCATTTCCTGGTGCTGCGGGGCATCAAGGAGGCCGCGTTCATCAACCAGGTGACCACCGTGGCCAAGGTGGTGCCGCTGGTGATGTTCATTGTCATCGCCGCCGTGGCGTTCAAGGCGGATATCTTCACCCAGGACATCTGGGGCGCCGGCAACCCCAGCCTGGGCAGCGTGCTGCAGCAGGTGCGGCACATGATGCTGGTGACGGTGTTCGTGTTCATCGGCATCGAGGGCGCCAGCGTGTATTCGGGGCGCGCCGAGCGTCGCGCGGACGTGGGCCGGGCCACGGTGCTGGGGTTCCTGGGCGTGCTGGCGCTGCTGGTGCTGGTGAACGTGCTGAGCCTGGGGGTGATGAGCCAGGGCGAACTCGCCGGCCTGCAGAACCCGTCGCTGGCGGCGGTGCTGGAGCATCTCGTTGGGCGCTGGGGCGCGCTGCTGATCAGCCTGGGGCTGGCGGTGTCGCTGCTCGGCGCGCTGCTGTCGTGGGCGCTGCTATGCGCGGAAATCCTCTACGCCACCGCACGCGACGCCACCATGCCGCGCTTCCTGAAAAAGGAAAACGCCAACGGCGTGCCGGTGAACGCGCTGTGGATGACCAACCTGATGATCCAGCTGTTCCTGCTGATCACCCTGGTGTCGGCGGGCACCTACAACAGCCTGATCTACCTGGCGTCGTCGATGATCCTGGTGCCGTACCTGTGGTCGGCGGCCTATGCGGTGCTGCTGGCAGTGCGGGGCGAGACCTACGAGGGGCTGGCAGCGGTGCGCCAGCGTGACCTGCTGATTGCGGCGGTGGCGCTGCTGTATGCGATCTGGCTGCTGTACGCGGGCGGGTTGAAATACCTGCTGCTGTCGGCGCTGTTGTACGCGCCGGGGGTGATTTTGTTCGCCAAGGCCAAGCGCGAGCAGGGGCAGCCGTTGTTCACGGGGTGGGAGAAACTGATATTCGCGGCGGTGCTGGTGGGAGCCGGGTTGGCGGCGTATGGGTTGTACAGCGGGGTGCTGGCGTTGTGAGCAATGGCCTTTGTGGGAGCTGGCTTGCCAGCGAGTTTTTCGCCCCCGTAAAGCTCGCTGGCAAGCCAGCTCCCACAACGACTGCGCCGCGGTTCAGCTGAAGCTCGCAGGGCTGGCGCCCAGCTGGCCGGCGGGGCAGGCCCACTGCATGGGCGTGCCGGCGAGGGCCAGCGGCGGCGTCAGGCGCTGGGCCGGGCCCCAGGGGGTGTGCTCGATCTGGCTGGCCAGGTCGGCGCCGGTTTCTGCGGCCAGGGGCAAGTCGGTGGTGACCTGGCCATGGTCGATCAGCGCCTTGGCTGTGCGCGCCAGTGACAACCGCGCCGCGCTGCCGCGGCCGCTGGCCAGGCGCTCGCGCAGGCCATTGATGGCGGCTGCGGCGGCCAGGTAGCCGGTGGCCATGTCCAGCGCCTGCACCGGCAAGGGCACGGGCTTGTCCGCCTGGCGCCACTGCTGGCCGGCGGCGGCGATGCCGGTGCTCATCTGCACCAGGCTGTCGAAGCCACGCCGGTTGCGCCACGGGCCGGTCCAGCCGTAGGCATTCAGGCTGATGTCGATCAGCCCGGGGTTCAGCTGGCGCACCCGTTCGGCGCCGAAGCCCAGGCGCTCCAGGGCGTCTGCGCGGTAACCGTGGACGAACATATCGGCCTGGGCCAGCAGGCGCTCGAAGCTGATGCGGTCCAGGCTGTCGTGCAGGTCCAGGCGGGCGCAGCGTTTGCCCAGGGTCACCTCCGGGGCCAGCGACGGCTCTTCCCAGCCCGGCGGGTCGATGCGCAGCACGTCGGCGCCCATCGAGGCGAGGAAGCGCGTGGCCACAGGCCCTGCGAGGATGCGCGTGAGGTCCAGCACCTTGATCCCGGCCAGCGGCTGCGCGCGGCTGCCACGCCAGCCCTGCACGCCCTGCGCATCGAACTGTTCAAGCTGCACCAGCGGCTCGCCGGCCACGGCCTGGCCCTGGGCATGGCCGGTCCACTGCGTCAACTGCAGCATCTGCGCCGCGCAGCCGTTGGCGTCGACCACGGCGCGCTCCAGTGCCTCGGCGTCCCACTGGTTGACAGCCTTGGCCACGCTGTCACGGTCCTCGCACGGGCCCAGCACCTGCAGGGCCGCAGCGCGGTGATGGGGCGCATTGGTGTGCAGGCGAATCCAGCCGTCGCGGGTGGCGTAGTCGCCGGCGATCGGGTCCCAGGGCGGTGGCGGCGCCCAGCCCATGGGGCGCAGGCTGCTGGCGAACCAAAACGAGGCCAGGCGGCGGTCGACGCTGAGGCTGCCTGCGGGCACGCCTTGCTGGCGCAGCAGGTCGGCCACGGCCAGGCCTGCCGCGCCAATGCTGGCGCTGGCCAGGTCACTGACGGCGAAGGTCGAGGGCAGGGCGCCCATGCCGGGAAAACTGGTGGCGGGCAGTCGCTCCAGCGGCAGCTGCAGCGCCTGGGCGAAAGTGGCGAGTAGTTCGGACATCGCAAACGGCCCTCCAAGGTGAAGGACCGTGGGGCAACAGTCCCTGTGCATTGCAGCAACAATACACAGGGTTGGACCATCAAACGCGGAATTGATCCATCAATTTCATCTGCTGGGTGGCCAGCGCGTTCAGCTGGCTGCTGACCTGGGCCGACTCGGTGGCCTGGCCGGTCAGGGTCTCGGTCACCGTGCGAATGGCCGAGACGTTGCGGTTGACCTCTTCGGCCACCGCGCTCTGTTCCTCGGCGGCGCTGGCGATCTGCAGGTTCATGTCGCTGATCACCGTCACCGCCTGGCTGATCTTGCCCAGGGCCTGCACGGCCTGGTGGATCTGCCCGGCGTTTTCCTGGGCCTTGGCGTGGCTGGAGTGCATGGTCTGCACCACGCCGCGGGTGCCGCTCTGGATGCGCTCGATCACGTGGCGAATCTCTTCCACCGAGTCCTGGGTACGCTTGGCCAGGTTGCGCACCTCGTCGGCCACCACGGCGAAGCCTCGGCCGCTTTCGCCGGCGCGGGCGGCCTCGATGGCAGCGTTCAGGGCCAGCAGGTTGGTCTGCTCGGCGATGCTGCGGATTACTTCCAGCACGCTGCCGATCTGCTCGCTGTTCACCGCCAGGGTCTCGACCTCGCCCACGGCCTTGCTGACTTCCTCGGCCAGCAGGTTGATGTCGCGGGTGCTGCGCTCGATGATCGACATGCCGTCCTTGGCCGACTGGTCGGCGCCACGGGCAGCGCTGGCGGCGTTGGACGCGCTGTTGGCGACGTCGTGGGCGGTGGCGCTCATTTCGTTGGAGGCGGTGGCCACCTGGTCGATCTCGCGGAACTGCACCTGCATGCCGTCGCTGGTGCGGCGGGCAATTTCCGAAGACTGGTCGGCGGTGGTGCGGGCGTCGGTGACGCTCTGCTTGATCTGCGCGATGGTGGGTTGCAGCTTGTCGAGGAAGCGGTTGAACCAGCTCACCAGCTCGCCCAGTTCATCCTTCTTGGTGTATTTCAGGCGCTGGGTCAGGTCGCCGTCGCCGCTGGCGATGTCCTTGAGCATGGCCGCCACGCTGTTGATCGGGCGGGTCACGCCGCTGGCGGTCAGCCAGATCAGCACGAGGCCGACCAGGGTGGCGACGATGCCCACCAGGATGGCGGTGATGGTGCCGCGGGTCTGGGCGGCGTCGAGCACGCCCTGCAGCTTGACCGAGTCGGCCAGCAGGACCTTTTCCGGCAGGTCGATGACCACGCCCCACGGCGTGCCACCGGTGATCGGCGCGGCCGGGTACACGGCGCGAATGGTGTCGCCCTGTTTCAGCACCTTGGGCTGGTCGCTGGCGATCAGGCGCATGATCTCGCTGCCGTCGGCGCCCAGCACCTGGTCGATCTTCTTGCCCAGCAGGCTGGCGTCGCCGCTGTTGGCCGCCAGGGCGCCGGCGGTGGAGGCGATCATGATGCGCCCGGCGCCGTTGAACAGGTCGGCCTGGGCTTTTTCCGCCGAGGTCTGCAGCGAGTCCAGCGCCAGATCCACGCCCACCACCCCCACTACCTTGCCCTGGTCCAGCAGCGGCACGGCGATGCTGGTCATCAGCATCAGCTTGTTGCCCACGGTGTCAGTGTAGGGCTGCAGCAGGCACGGCTTGCCGCTGTCGCGGGCGCAGGTGTACCAAATGTTGTACGGGGTGCCGGTGAGGTTCAGCTCGGTCTTGTTCATGTCACCTTCGGAGGTGACGGTGTTCAGCGCGGTGCCGTTGGAGCGGCTCCAGTAGGGGGCGAAACGCCCGCTTTCGTTGGAGGTGCGCTTGTCGTCGTTGACGAATTCGGCGTCGTGGCCGTCCAGCGCCTGGCGCTCGAACGAGGTCCACACGCCCAGCACTTTCGGGTTGCGTTCGAACACCGCTTTCAGCGCCTGGTTGAGCTCTTCACGCAGGGCCGCCGGCGGCAGGCCACGCTTCACGGCCAAGGCGCGCAGGCCCATGATCTGGTCGGCGGCGGCGTTGGCCACCAGCAGGTTGTCGCCGAAGGTCTTCTGCATCTGCGCGGCTTTTTCCGCGGCCTTGCTCTGTAGCAAATTCTGGACGCTTTCGGTCAGCATCTTGCGGCTGGACGCGCTCACCAGCGCATCATTCTGGCTGGTCTGGTACAGGTTTATCCCGACGATCAAGCCCGCCACGCCCAATAGGCAAAGGCCGGCCAGCAATACTATTTTCAGACGTATCGAAAGGTTGTCGAACATGGGCGCGCACTCACAAGTTGACCAGTCGGGACAGCGGGGGTCGAGCACGACCCCGCCCGCCGAAGCACTTCAGCGATACCGGGAGATCGGCGTATACGCGCCTAACTTTAAATATTTTTGACAGAAGGCTCGGGGCGCGACCAAATCCACAGGTTCACCACCAGCATGCAGCCGATGGCGGCGAACACCGGCCAGGCGTGCTTGAGCGTCAGCAGCATGATCACCGAGCAGGCGAGCATGCTCAAGGTGGCGCTGACCTTGGCCCGGCGGGCGACGATCTTGCCGTTGCGCCAGTTGCTGAGGATGGGCCCGAACAGGCGGTGGTTTTCCAGCCAGGTGCTCAGGCGCGGCGAGCTGCGGGTGGCGGCCCAGGCGGCCAGCAGGATGAATTCGGTGGTAGGCAGGCCGGGAATGACGATGGCCACCAGGCCAATGCCCAGGCTGACGTAGGCGAGCAGGCCAAACAGGATGCGCGCGGTTTTGGAGGGCAGTGGGCGGGTCATGGAATCAGCGTGTAAAAGGTGTTCGCCGGCCGGTGGCACGCCACCGGCCGGTGTCGACTCAAGCGTGAGCGGAATACGTGTGCTGCAAGAGTATTTGCAGGCGCGCGAAGGCGTCAACCGCGGCCCGATCGGCGTCGGCTTCTTCACTGGGGGTGAAGGGCAGGGCGTCGAAGATGGCGTTGAAGGCTTTCCAGCCGCGCATGCGGCCGCCTTCAGGCTCGGCCAGGTGGCGGGCGCCGAAGGTTTCGCTCAGGCCCATGGCCTCGGCGCGCTTGATCAGGATGGCGGCGCCCAGCTTCGAGCCTTCCGACACGCGGATCCAGGTCAGCGCCGTGGCGCGGTTGGGGTTCGCCAGGGCGCCCGGCACGGCGGCCGGCACCTCCAGGCCCAGGTCGGCAAGGTCGGCCAGGGCTGCGTCGGCGCGGCAGCGCGAGGCCAGGTCGGGGAACAGCTGGTTCAGTTCCGGGTCGGTGTACAGGCCCTTGAGTTCGGACTGGAACAGGTACTGCATCTGCAGGAAACGGCCGTAGCTTTCGCGGCTTTCGAACGGCGCGTGGGCGCCCACGGCGTGTTCCAGTTGGTCGTGCAGCACGGCACTGGCCTGGCGCAGGCGCAGCGAGCGCAGGGCCGGCTGCTCGGCGGCCGGGGCGGCGTTGGTTTCGATGGCACTCATATGCAGGATCCTGAAAAAAGGGAAAGGCTGCCTTACTAGACGAATCAGCCGGGCAAACTCAGTAAAAAAAATGCTGCGGTACCGTTGCCCAGGGCAACGGTACCGCGATTGACATCAGATGTCCCACACCAGGTTGACCGAGAAGTTGCGGCCAGGCTGGGTCAGGCGGTCGAGGTTGGCCGGCTGGGTCACCGAGGCCTCGCCCACGCTGTCGTAGCCGCGCACGTCATCCCACAGCCAGTATTTCTTGTCGGTCAGGTTGTACAGGCCGGCGCTGACGGTGACGTCCTTGGTGACCTTGTAGTAGCCGGTCAGGTCGAGGATGCCGAAGCCAGGGGTCTTGAACTGGGTGCTGGTGCCGTCCGGGGTGTGGAAGCTGCTGCTGTCCACGCGGTCCTTCTTCTTCACCACGGTCCAGCTCAGCAGGCCGCCGTAGGTGTCCTGGTCGTAGCCCAGGCCGAACACCCCGGTCAGCGGGTTGACGCTGTTGAGCGGCTCGCCGCTGTCGTCGTTGCGGCCGTAGGCGTAGGACACAGAGCCCTGGGTGTACAGGCCGCTGGCCAGGCCGAAGGTGTCCAGGTTCAGGCGGCCCTTGGCCTCGGCGCCCTTGATGGTGGCCTTCTTGATGTTGACGCTCTGGAAGGTGGTCTCGGTGTAGCCCGGGGTCAGCGAGTTCTCGTCGATGAAGTCGTGGTACTTGTTGTAGAACACCGCCAGGTCGAAGGTGCCGTGTTCGAACTGGCCACGCAGGCCAGTCTCGAAGCTCTTGCTGCTCTCAGGCTTGAGGTTCGGGTTGGGCGCCACGGTGTAGCCCTGGGAGGTGTTGGTGAAACGGCCGTACAACGCCTTGGCGGTCGGCGTGCGGAAGCCCTCGGCGTACTGGCCGTACCAGGTGTAGTTGTCGTTGAAGGCATAGGTCACGCCCAGGCGCGGGGTAGCCTTGTGCCAGGTTTTTTCTTCGGCGCTGACGTCGTCGCCACTCTGGGCAGCGGTGTTGAGGAATTCCTGGGTGATGTGCGGCTTCATCTGCGTGTAGTCGTAGCGAATACCCGGCAGGAAGGTCCACTGGTCCCACTTGATCTCGTCCTGGGCGAACAGGCTGTAGGTGTTGACGGTCGGGTCCGGGAAGTCGCTGGCTGGCGTCAGGGTGTCGGAGGTGTTGGTGCTCACCGCGCCGATGGCGCTGCAGTAGGTGGCTACCGACATGCAGATGCCCTCGCCGGTGCGCAGGCCGGTGACCTTCTGCTGCTTGAGGGTGGTGCCGTAGGTCAGGTGGTGGTCGGTGTCGGCGATGGCGAAGGACTTGTCCAGCTGGGCATCGAAGATCCAGGTGCGTTCCTTGTACTGGGTGTCGCGGGTGCGGTACACCACGCGCGACGGCGCGTAGATTTCCTTGGTGCTCTCGTCGGTCTTGGCGATCTGGTAGTTGAGGCTCATCTTCACGTGGTCGGCCAGGTAGCTGTCCAGGCCGAAGCTGTTCTCGATGCCGAAGCGCTCGCGTGAGGTGGTGGTGTTGCCGCTGCGGGCCTTGTACATGCCAAAGCCGGCGCCGTTGACGAAGGGGCCGCCCACCGCGCTTTTCTGGTTGGTGTCGCGGTCATCCTTGTACTTTTCGTAGGTCAGGCCCAGGCGTGCATCGTCGCCGTAGTTCCAGCCCAGCTTGGCCAGCACGTTGGTGGTCTTGGCGTCTTCGGGGTTGGCCGCGGTGCGGCTCAGGCCGGTGCCGCCGTGGTCGCCGTAGGACTGGGTCTCGTGGCCGTCGCGCTGGCTCAGGTGCAGCAGGCCGTCGAAGTCGCCTTCGCGGCCGGCGATGGTGCCGGACTTCAGCCAGCTGCGGTCGGCCGAGCTGTAGCCGGTCTTCAGGCGGGCGCCGAAGTCCTGGCCGGGCTTGATGATGTCGTCCGGGTCGAGGGTGTAGTAGCTGACGGCGCCGCCGATGGCGCTGCTGCCGTACAGCGACGAGGCCGGCCCGCGCAGGATCTCCACGCGCTTGACGATTTCCGGGTCAACATAGTTGCGGTTGGTCTGTGCGTAGGGGCCATTGAAGAAGCTGGCCGGCACTTCCACGCCGTCGACCTGGGTGAGCACGCGGTCGCCGTCGATGCCGCGGATGTTGTAGCCGGTGATGCCTGCGCGCTGGCCGGCGCCGCCTACCGACACGCCGGGCTCGTAGCGCACCAGTTCCTTGATGGTGTTGACGTTGTTGCGGTCCAGGGTCTGGCGGTCCTGCACGGTCACGGTGGCGGGCACGCTGTTGACGTCCTGGGCGTTGCGCGTGGCGCTGACGGTGACCTGCTGCAGGGCGATGGCGCCGTTGTTGCGCGCTTCCAGCACGACGTTGTTGGGGCCCAGCTTGTGCACGCTCAGGTTGGTGCCCACCAGCAGGCGCTCCAGAGCCTGTTCAGGCTTGAGCGAGCCGCGCACGCCCGGCGATTGCACGTCCTTGGCCAGGTCTGCCGACAGCCCCACCTGCCAGCCGGTCACCTGGGTGAAGGCGTTGATGGCCGACACCAGCGACTGCTGGCCGATGGCGAAGCTGTAGTTGCCCATGGCCTGGCTGCCGCCGGCCGGTGCCGCGGCCATGGCCGGGGCCACCTGGGTGGCGGCCAGCATGATGGCCATGGTCAGCACGGACAGCGTGCGTGGGCCGGGTTTGGCGGTGCTGAAACGATTGAAACCTGAGGACATCGAAGGGCGCTCCCTGTCGCGCGGCGTTATAGTTATGAACTGAGTCAAAATGCGAATCAGTTGCATTGGCTATAACGAGACGAAGCAGGGTGCGTGATCGCGTAAAAATAAATTGGATCGCGCGTGGGAGCTGGCTTGCCAGCGAGCTTTTGGGCCTCAACAACTCGCTGGCAAGCCAGCTCCCACAAGGGGGGTCAGTTCAGAATCACCAACGCCGGGTACTCGCTCACCGACGCCGAGGTGATGTGCGCCAGCGAGCGCACCACGTCCAGCGGGTTTTCCAGGCGGTAGTTGCCGGTGACTTCCACCTTGGCCAGGCGCTCGTTGGTGTTGACGATCCACCCCGGGTAATACCGGCGCAGTTCGTCCAGCACCTGGCTCAACGGGCAGTTCTCGAACACCAGGCGGCCCTGCACCCAGGCCAGGTCTTTCTGCGCGTCCAGGTGCTGGCGCTGGCCAAAGCCCTTGGGCCCCACGCGGATGCTGTCGCCGGCGCTCAGGCGCACGTGGGCATCATCTTCGCTGAGCAGGTCGACGTTGCCGCGCTGCACCTGCACCTGGGCCACGCCGTCCAGCAGGCGCACGGCGAAATCGGTGTCGCGCATGCTCGCGCGCACCGGGCCGGCCTGCAGTTGCAGGGGTTGCTGGCGGTTGCCGGCGACCTGGAAGAAGGCCTCGCCCTGGTACAGGCGCGCCTCGCGGCGGTGCTGGTCGATGTCCGAGGAGAACGCCGTGTTGGTGTTGAGCAGCACCTTGGAGCCGTCGTCGAGTTGCAGGCGCTGGCGTTCGCCCACCACGGTCAGGTGGTCAGCCTCCAGGCGCAGCGGCAGGTTGGTGAAGCTGAACACCCCCACCAGGATGACCGCTGCCGCAGCCATGGGCTTGAAGAATGGGCGCAGGCGCGTGCGCCACGAGCGCGCAGTGACCGTCTGCAACTGTTGGGCGGCCTGGTTCACCGCCGTGCCGTTCCACACGGCGCTGGCACGGGCGAACGCCTGGGCGTTGGCGGGCGTGGCGGCCAGCCATTGCTCGAAGGCCAGGCGCTCGTCGGCGCTGGCGCAGTCCAGGCGTATCAGCCAGTCCAGTGCCTGGTCCATGGCGCTGTCGTCGGGTTCGGTCACTCGGGTTCCTCGGGCGGCGAGTTCATGGCGGCGGTAAGGGGCAAAGCTTACCAAAGAGTCGGAGCCTGTGCGGTGAACGTCGTGTCACTTCAGAGGCGTCCTACGGCACGTCTGTCAGACGTCCATGCGTTGCGCCACGCCGACGCAGATGGCCATGATCAGTTTCAGTTCCTTCTGCACCGTGCTGGCGGAGACGTCCAGTTCGCCGGCGATCTCCAGGTAGCTGCAGCCGTGCAGGCGGCTGAGGATGAATATGCGTTGTTGGCGGGCCGTCAGCTGGCTCAGGCTGGTATTGAGGCGCATCAGCAGTTGCTCGGCATGGGCGGCTTCCTCCGGAGTGCTCTGGCAGGCGGCCACGTTGTGCACCACGTCGCTGGGCACGTCCTCGAGCATCGTGCGTTCCTGCACGCGGCGCGCGCGCAGGTGGTCCAGCGCCAGGTTGCGCGCGGTCTGGAAGACAAAGGGTTCAAGGTGCTCGATGGCGCGCTCGCCCAGGGCGCGCGTCACCCGCAGGTAGGTTTCCTGCAGCAGGTCTTCGGCGGTGCTGGGGTTGTCGACCATGCGCTGCAGGGTGCGCAGCAGGCTGAGGCGCTGGGCCAGGAAGACGGAATTGAAGTGTGACTGACTCACGGCGGTACCGGACCAGGAAGGTGTTAATGATAATGCTTATCATCTATGCCGTTGGTCAAGTGTTTCCGTGTAACAAGCTTGCGTAGCCGCTGCCGCAGGCTGCGCTGGGCCTATGCCTCGCTGAAAATCTTCAAGGGGCTCACGGGCCAGCGCAGCCTGGCGGCAGCGGCTACAGGTCGCAGGTTATTGCGCGTTCCACAGCGCCAGGCAGTTATCCAGCATGCGGTTGCTGAAGCCCCACTCGTTATCGTACCAAGCCATGACTTTCAGCATCTTGCCGGCAACCTTGGTGTGATTGGCGTCGAAGATCGACGAAAGCGGGTTGTGGTTGAAGTCGCAGGACACCAGCGGCAGGGTGTTGTAGCCCAGGATCTTCGAATGCTGGGCCGCTTCTTTCATCAACGCATTGACCTCGTCCGCGCTAGTCTCGCGGGACAGGTTCAGGGTCAGGTCCACCAACGACACGTTGATCACCGGCACGCGCACGGCCATGCCGGTCAGCTTGCCGGCCAGTTCTGGCAGCACCAGGCCCACGGCTTCGGCGGCGCCGGTCTTGCTGGGGATCATCGACTGGGTGGCCGAACGCGCCCGGAACGGGTCGCTGTGGTACATGTCGGTCAGCACCTGGTCGTTGGTGTAGGCGTGGATGGTGGTCATCAGGCCTTGCTCGATGCCCAGCTCGCGGTGCAGCACCTGGGCCACCGGGGCCAGGCAGTTGGTGGTGCACGAGGCGTTGGAGATGATCTGGTGCGAGGCGCGCAGCACGTCATGGTTCACGCCGTACACCACGGTGGCGTCCACGCCTTTGGCGGGGGCCGAGATGATCACCTTGCGGGCGCCGGCGCTGATGTGCGCGGCAGCCTTGGCGCGGTCGGTGAACAGGCCGGTGCATTCGAATACCACGTCGATGCGCTCGGCTTTCCACGGCAGGTCGGCCGGGTTGCGAATGGCGCTGACGGCAATACGGTCACCATTGACGGTGATGCTTTCCTGGTCCGATTCCACCGTGGCATCGAAGGCGCCGTGCACGCTGTCGAACTTCAGCAGGTGGGCGTTCATGGCGCTGTCACCCAGGTCGTTGATGGCGACGACCTGCAGGTCCTGGCGGTAGCCTTGGGTATACAGTGCGCGAAGCACGTTGCGGCCGATGCGGCCAAAACCGTTGATGGCAATGCGAAGAGTCATGTCGGTACCTGCGTTCAGATTGTGTGGGGCGCCCTATAGATGTGAAGCCAAGGAGCCGCAGAACGTTCACAGAATCTGTTTTGTTATTGGAATTACAAGATTATTCGCAAAAAAATAGAAAACAAGCCTTTTTGATGGCAATATTTTGTCTTATCTACAACGAGTGACCGGCGCGGCTGTTCCTGTTGATCAAAAGCAAGCCTGTGCGACGAGCCTGGGCGGCGAATGGGATAATGGGAAGGAGTGCAGCGGTTGCCCCCATAGCCTGGAGTTCTTCACATGCATCCCCGTGTTCTAGAGGTTACCCAACGGCTGATTGATCGCAGCCGCGCGACGCGCGAGCGTTACCTGCAACTGATCCGCGGGGCTGCCAGCGATGGCCCGATGCGTGCCAAGCTGCAATGTGCCAACTTTGCCCACGGCGTGGCGGGGTGCGGCACCGAGGACAAGAACGCGCTGCGGATGATGAACTCCGCCAACGTGGCCATCGTGTCGTCGTATAACGACATGCTCTCGGCGCACCAGCCCTACGAGACCTACCCCGAGCAGCTCAAGCAGGCCCTGCGCGAGATCGGCTCGGTGGGCCAGTTCGCCGGCGGCGTGCCGGCCATGTGCGACGGCGTCACCCAGGGTGAGCCGGGCATGGAGCTGGGCATTGCCAGCCGCGAAGTGATCGCCATGTCCACCGCCGTGGCGCTGTCGCACAACATGTTCGACGCCGCGTTGATGCTGGGCATCTGCGACAAGATCGTGCCGGGCCTGATGATGGGCGCGCTGCGCTTTGGCCACCTGCCGATGATCTTCGTGCCAGGCGGGCCGATGCCGTCGGGCATTTCCAACAAGGAAAAAGCCGACGTGCGTCAGCGTTACGCCGAGGGCAAGGCCAGCCGCGAAGAGCTGCTGGAGTCGGAGATGAAGTCCTACCACAGCCCTGGCACCTGCACCTTCTACGGCACCGCCAACACCAACCAGCTGCTGATGGAAGTGATGGGCCTGCACCTGCCGGGCGCCTCCTTCGTCAACCCCAACACGCCGTTGCGTGACGCGCTGACCGTGGAAGCGGCGCACCAGGTCACGCGCATGACCAAGGCCAGCGGCGCCAGCTTCATGCCCATTGGCGAGATCGTCGACGAGAAGTCGCTGGTCAACTCCATCGTTGCCCTGCACGCTACCGGCGGCTCCACCAACCACACCCTGCACATGCCGGCGATCGCCATGGCGGCGGGCATCATTCTGACCTGGCAGGACATGGCCGACCTCTCCGAGGTGGTGCCGACCCTGTCCCACGTGTACCCGAACGGCAAGGCCGACATCAACCACTTCCAGGCCGCCGGCGGCATGTCGTTCCTGGTGCGTGAGCTGCTGGCCGCCGGCCTGTTGCACGAAGACGTCAACACCGTGGCCGGCCATGGCCTGAGCCGCTACACCCAGGAACCGTTCCTGGACAACGGCAAGCTGGTATGGCGCGAAGGCCCGGCCAACAGCCTCGACGAGAACATCCTGCGCCCGGTGGCCCGTGCGTTCTCGCCCGAAGGCGGCCTGCGGGTGATGGAAGGCAACCTGGGCCGTGGCGTGATGAAAGTCTCCGCCGTGGCCCCCGAGCACCAGATCGTCGAAGCCCCGGCGCGGGTGTTCGAAGACCAGCAGGACCTGGCCGACGCCTTCAAGGCCGGCGAGCTGGAGCGTGATTTTGTCGCAGTGATGCGCTTCCAGGGCCCGCGTTCCAACGGCATGCCCGAATTGCACAAAATGACCCCGTTCCTCGGCGTTCTGCAGGATCGCGGCTTCAAAGTGGCCCTGGTCACCGACGGGCGCATGTCCGGTGCCTCGGGCAAAATCCCGGCCGCCATCCACGTGTGCCCGGAAGCCTTCGACGGCGGCGCGCTGGCCAAGGTGCGCGACGGTGATATCATCCGCGTGGATGGCGTCAAGGGCACCCTGGAGGTGCTGATGGATGCCAGCGAATTTGCCGCGCGCACCCCCGCCGTGGGCCAACTGGCCAACGCGGTGGGCTGTGGTCGCGAGCTGTTCGGTTTCATGCGACTGGCCTTCAGCTCGGCGGAGCAGGGCGCCAGCGCCTTCACGTCCGGCCTGGAGATTCTCAAATGAAGCTCGCCCTTGTTGGCGATATTGGCGGTACCAACGCGCGCTTTGCGTTGTGGGAAGACAACAACCTGCACTCGGTGCGGGTGTTCCCTACCGCGGACTACACCAGCCCCGAGCAGGCCATCGGCGTGTACCTCAAGGACCTGGGCCATGAGCGCGGGGCCATTGGCGCCGTGTGCCTGGCCGTGGCCGGGCCGGTCAGCGGTGACGAATTCCGCTTCACCAACAGCCACTGGCGCCTGAGCCGCAAGGCCTTCTGCGAGACGCTTGCGGTTGAGCACCTGCTGCTGATCAACGACTTCACCGCCATGGCCCTGGGCATGACCCGCCTGGAAGACGGCGAGTTCAAGACCGTGTGCCCCGGCACCCCGGACCCTGAGCGCGCCGCCGTAGTCATCGGCCCGGGCACCGGGCTGGGCGTGGGCACCCTGCTGAACCTGGGCGAGCAGCGCTACATGGCCCTGCCTGGCGAGGGCGGCCATGTCGACCTGCCGGTGGGCAACGCCCGCGAAGCACAGCTGCGTCAGCACATCCAGGACGAGATCGGCCATGTCAGCGCCGAGACCATCCTCAGTGGTGGCGGCCTGCTGCGCTTGTACCAGGCGGTGTGCGCGGTCGACGGCCATGAAGCGACCCTGGCCACCCCTGCGGCCATCACCTCGGCGGCGCTGGCCGGCGAGCCGGTGGCGCTGGCAGTAATCGAGCAGTTCTGCCGCTTCCTGGGCCGCGTGGCCGGCAACAACGTGCTCACCGTCGGTGGTCGCGGTGGCGTGTACATCGTCGGCGGCGTGATCCCGCGGTTCATCGAGCTGTTCCTGGCCAGTGGCTTCGCCGACAGCTTCGCCGACAAGGGTTGCATGAGCGAATACTTCCAGGGCATTCCCGTCTGGGTTGTGACCGCCGAGTTCTCGGGGCTGATTGGCGCCGGTGTGGCCTTGCAGCAAGCACGGGGGTAGGCGTTTAATCTGCGTTTATTGATCGGGCGTCTCGACCCGACGCTGGACACAAGGACGCAGCACGTGACCACTGCCGGCAAAACGATCCTCCTGGTCGACGACGACCAGGAAATCCGCGAACTGTTGGACACCTACCTCACCCGTGCCGGCTTCACCGTGCGCACCACGGGTGACGGCCAGCAATTTCGCCAGGCCTTGAACGAGGCCCCGGCGGACCTGGCTATCCTCGATGTCATGCTCCCCGACGAAGACGGCTTCAGCCTGTGCCGCTGGGTGCGCCAGCACCCGCGCCAGGCGCAGATGCCGATCATCATGCTCACCGCCAGCTCCGACGAGGCCGACCGGGTCATCGGCCTGGAACTGGGCGCCGACGACTACCTGGGCAAGCCGTTCAGCCCGCGCGAACTGCAGGCGCGCATCAAGGCCCTGCTGCGCCGCGCGCAGTTTGGCCAGGAGCGCGGCGGCGAGGTGGTGGCGTTCGACGACTGGCGCCTGGACATGATCAGCCACCGGCTGTTCCACACCGACGGCGAGGAAGTGTTCCTCTCGGGCGCCGATTTCGCCCTGCTCAAGCTGTTCCTCGACAACCCCCAGCAGATCCTCGACCGCGACACCATTGGCAACGCCACCCGTGGCCGCGACCTGATGCCCCTGGACCGCATCGTCGACATGGCCGTGAGCCGCCTGCGCCAGCGCCTGCGCGACACCGACAAACCGCCCCGGCTGATTCGCACCGTGCGCGGCAGTGGCTACCTGCTGGCGGCCAACGTTGTCACGGCTTAAGCGCCTGGTGCCGCGCTCGCTGCTGGGGCGCATGCTGCTGCTGACCCTGCTGGTGGTGCTGCTGGCGCAGGGGCTGTCGAGCCTGATCTGGGTCTCGCAGCTGCGCGCCACCCAGCTCGAAGGCCTGGTCACCAGCGCGCGCAGCCTGGCCCATTCGATGTCGGCCAGCGTCAGCTACTTCCGCTCGCTGCCACTGGCCTACCGGCCCATGGTGCTGGACCAGCTGCGCAGCATGGGCGGTACGCGCTTCGTGGTGTCGCTCAACGACCGCCCGCTGGACATGCGCGTGCTGCCGGCCACCCAACGCAAGACTGCGGTCATCGACGCCGTCGACGAGGTGCTGCACGAAAGCCTGGGTTCGCAGATGGACATCTCCGTACAGTTCGTCAGCCCCCAGGACCTGCGCATCTTCAACAGCGGCCTGGCCCTGGACGAGCTGCCGCGCTCGTGGGCGCACTATTCCCTGACCCTGGAACCGGTGAACCCGCCGGTGCTGGTGACGCAGATCCGCCTGGGCGAAGGTGAGTGGCTGTACATCGCCTCGCTGCTGCCCGAGCCCTACACCAGCCTTGAGGAAGAAGGCCTGCCGGCCCAGCAGTGGTGGTTCATCCTGCTCACCAGCTCGTTCCTGCTGCTGTTCATCGGCCTGCTGGTGCACTGGCAGAGCCGCCCGCTCAAGCGCCTGGCCCGCGCCGCCCGGGAGCTGTCCCTGGGCGCCGAGCCCGAGGAGCCGGAAGTGGAGGGCGGCGGCAGCGAAGTCATCGAAGTGAGCCGCGCCTTCACCGCCATGCGCGGGCGCATCAGCCGCTACCTGACCGAGCGCAGCCAGCTGTTCAGCGCCATCTCCCACGACCTGCGCACGCCCATCACGCGCCTGCGCCTGCGCGTGGAACTGCTGGAGGACGACCCCCTGGCCGCCAAGTTCACCCGTGACCTGGACGAGCTGGAGCTGCTGGTCAAAGGCGCCCTGCAGTGCGTGAAAGACACCGACATCCACGAGAACATCGAACCGGTGGACCTCAACCATGTGCTTGACTGCCTGATCGAGCCCTTCGTGGCCCCCGAAGGCAACGGTCGCGTGACCCTGCACGGCGGCGCGTGGAAGGCCTACCCGGGCAAGCCGCTGGCGCTGAAGCGCTGCATGGGCAACCTGATCGACAACGCCCTCAAATACGGCGAACGGGCGCACCTGCACGTGGAAGACAACGCCCGGGCGTTCATCCTCCACGTCGACGACGAAGGCCCGGGCGTGCCGGCGCAGCGGTTGGAGAAAGTGTTCGAACCGCACTTCCGCCTGTCCGGCAACCAGCATGGCTATGGGCTGGGGTTGGGCATTGCGCGCAACATCGCGCACAGCCACGGCGGCGAAGTGAGCCTGCAGAATTTGCCAGAGCGGGGGTTGCGCGTAACCCTCTACCTGCCCCGCACCTAACCCGTAGCCGCTGCCGCAGGCTGCGCTGGCCCTATGCCCCAAGGGAAATCTCCAGGGTTCACGCCGGCCAGCGCAGCCTGTCGTCAGCGGCTGCGGTGCGCCTGCTGCGAGCGCCGTTTGCACGGCGCGACCCGGCCTCACGGCCGGTGCTACAGGTACCGGCGCCAAACCTGTAGCACCGGCCGTTAGGCCGGGTCGTGGGGCCGCCGCATAACCCTGTGACATTTGGTTACCCGCCCCCCGCCATCCGTTGTTTAGACTCACTCCACCACAATAAAAAAACCAAGGCACTCCCATGGACAGGCTGCACCTGGACTTCAACAGCTGGCTCAACACCCCCGCCCATCACCACTGGCTGGCCGCCGAAGGCCTGCGTTTGCTGGACTTTGCCCGCGCTTCGCGGCTGCCCGAAGGCTTCGGCCACCTGGATGAACGCGGCTGGCTGCCCGATGCGCCGGCGCAGACGCTGATCACCGCCCGCATGACCCACAGCTTCGCCCTGGGCGCCCTGCAAGGCCTGCCCGGCTACGCGCCGCTGGTGGACCACGGCCTGGCCGCGCTGAACGGTTGCCTGCGCGACGCCGACCAGGGCGGCTGGTACGCCGTGGCCCACGCCGCTGACGGCGACCTGGGCAAGGCCGCCTACCTGCACGCGTTCGTGGCCCTGGCCGCCAGCAGCGCGGTGGCGGCAGGCAGGCCCGGCGCCCAGGCGCTGCTGGACGAGGCCGTGGAGGTGATCCACACGCGGTTCTGGCACGAGGAGGAGGGCGCCATGCGCGAGTCCTTCGACCGCATCTGGAGCCGCGAGGAGGCCTACCGCGGCGCCAACAGCAACATGCACAGCGTCGAGGCGTTCCTGGCCCTGGCCGACGCCACCCACGACCCGCGCTGGCTGGAACGCGCCCTGCGGATTGCCGAGCGGGTGATCCACCAGCACGCGGCGCACAACCAGTACCGGGTGATCGAGCATTTCCACCCCGGCTGGGAAGCCGACCTGGAATACAACCACGCCCGCCCCGACGACCCCTTCCGCCCGTACGGCAGCACCCCGGGGCATGCCTTCGAATGGGCGCGGCTGTTGCTGCACCTGGAAGCCGCGCTACTGGATGCCGTGCGCCCGGCGCCCACCTGGCTGCTGACCGACGCCCGCGGGCTGTTCGCGCAGGCCTGCCGCACCGCCTGGCACGTCGATGGCGCGCCGGGGCTGGTGTACACCCTGGACTGGCAGGACCAGCCCGTAGTGCGCCAGCGCATGCATTGGGTCACCTGCGAGGCCATCGCCGCCTCCGCTGCGCTGCTGCGGCGCACCGGCGAGCACGGCTACGAGCAGTGGTACCGGGATTTCTGGGAGTTCGCCGCCGAGCACCTGCTGGACCGCGTGCACGGCAGCTGGCACCACGAACTGGACGAACACAACCGCCCTGGCGCCAAGGTCTGGGCCGGCAAGCCCGACCTGTACCATGCGTTGCAGGCCGTGCTGTTGCCGCGCCTGCCGCTGGCGCCCAGCCTGGCCTGCAGCCTGGCCAAAGTGGGCGGGCAGCACATTGTCACCGGCTGGTGACAATTGTGCATCGCTTCGTTACCTGGCGTACTAACTACCCTGTTTACACTCCATCGCAGCGCAAGCATCAGACTTGCAATGCATAACAACAAAAAAAGGGAATCCGATGAACGCGATCAATCGCCTCGCCGCTGTCATTTCGCTTGCCACCCTGTTTCCTTTCGCCGCCCACGCCGCCGATTCCAAAGGCACCGTGGAAGTAGTGCACTGGTGGACCTCCGGGGGTGAAGCCAAGGCTGTGGGTGTCTTGAAACAACTGGTCGAGAAAGACGGCTACACCTGGCAAGACAGCGCTGTCGCCGGTGGTGGTGGCGCCGCCGCCATGACCGTGCTGAAAACCCGTGCCGTGTCGGGCAACCCGCCGTCTGCCGCGCAGATCAAGGGCCCGGACATTCAGGAATGGGCTTCCCTGGGCCTGCTGACCAACGTCGACGACGTGGCCAAGGCCAACAACTGGGACAAGCTGCTGTCCAAGACCGTCTCCGACACCATGAAATACGAAGGCCACTACGTGGCCGTGCCGGTGAACATCCACCGCGTCAACTGGCTGTGGGTGAACCCGGAAGCCTTCAAGAAGGCCGGCATCGCCAAGGCCCCCACCACCCTGGAAGAACTCTACGCCGCCGGCGACAAGCTCAAGGCCGCAGGCATCATCCCGATCGCCCACGGTGGCCAGCCGTGGCAGGACAGCACCGTGTTCGAAGACATGGTGCTGAGCATCATGGGCGCCGACGGCTTCAAGAAAGCCTTCATCGACCAGGACGAGGCCACCCTCACTGGCGCGCAGATGACCAAGGTGTTCACCGAGCTGAAGAAACTCAAGGGCTACATGGACCCTGACGGCGCTGGCCAGGACTGGAACCTGGAAGCGGCCAAGGTCATCAGCGGCAAGGCCGGGATGCAGATCATGGGCGACTGGGCCAAGAGCGAGTGGAGCGCGGCAGGCAAGAAAGCCGGCAGCGACTACGAGTGCGTGCCGTTCCCGGGTACCCAGGGCAGCTACACCTACAACATCGACTCCCTGGCCATGTTCAAGCTGGCCAAGAAGAACGACACCCCCGGCAACAACGCTGCGCGTGACGACCTGGCCAAGGTCGCCCTGGAGCCCGAATTCCAGTACGTGTTCAACCAGAACAAAGGCTCGATCCCGGTGCGCAATGACCTGGACATGAGCAAGTTCGACAGCTGTGGCCAGGCCTCGGCCAAGGACTTCGCCGAAGCCGACAAGGCCGGCAAGCTGGAACCGAGCATGGCGCACAACATGGCTACCTCGCTGGCAGTACAAGGCGCGATCTTCGACGTTGTCACCAACTTCATGAGTGACAAGAACGCCGATCCGGCCAAGGCCGCCAAGCAACTGTATGCGGGCATCTCGTCGGCCAAGTAACACCGACGGATAACGCGTCCGATACCTGCGCCGGGGTTCCCCTTCCCCATCCCCCGGCGCAGGGATTCGGTGCCGATTGACCTTTACCCTGGATGTTCCCGATGAGCTCTGTGGCTGTGTTCAGCAAGGCCTCGCCGTTCGACGCGCTGCAACGCTGGTTACCCAAAGTGGTGCTGGCGCCTAGCATGCTGCTCGTGCTGGTCGGTTTCTATGGCTATATCTTCTGGACCTTTTTGCTGTCCTTCACCAATTCCACCTTCATGCCGACGTACAGCTTCGTCGGCCTGCAGCAATACGCGCGCCTGCTCGACAACGACCGTTGGTGGGTGGCGAGCAAGAACCTGGCGGTGTTCGGTGGCCTGTTCATCGCCATCAGCCTGGTGCTGGGGGTGTTCCTGGCGGTGCTGCTGGACCAGCGCATCCGCCGCGAAGGCTTCCTGCGCACCATCTACCTGTACCCCATGGCGCTGTCGATGATCGTCACCGGCACCGCCTGGAAATGGCTGCTCAACCCCGGCCTGGGCCTGGACAAGATGCTGCGCGACTGGGGCTGGGAAGGCTTCCGCCTGGACTGGCTGATTGACCAGGACCGCGTGGTGTACTGCCTGGTGATTGCCGCGGTATGGCAGGCCTCGGGCTTTGTCATGGCGCTGTTCCTGGCGGGTCTGCGCGGGGTCGACCAGTCGATCATCCGTGCTGCCCAGGTGGACGGCGCGAGCCTGCCCACCATCTACCTGAAGATCGTGTTGCCCAGCCTGCGGCCGGTGTTCTTCAGCGCCTTCATGATCCTGGCGCACATCGCCATCAAGAGCTTCGACCTGGTAGCGGCCATGACCGCGGGCGGCCCGGGCTACAGCTCGGACCTGCCGGCCATGTTCATGTATTCGTTCACCTTCAGCCGTGGCCAGATGGGCATCGGCTCGGCCAGCGCCATGCTGATGCTGGGCGCGATCCTGGCGATCCTGGTGCCGTACCTGTATTCGGAATTGAGGACCAAGCGCCATGACTAATGCCTATGGCAAATCCTCGCTCAGTTTCAGCCGCGTGGCCATCTACGCCACGCTGATCCTGGCGGCCGCCGTGTACCTGGTGCCGCTGGTGGTGATGCTGCTGACCAGCTTCAAGACCCCTGACGACATCCGCACCGGCAACCTGCTGAGCCTGCCCGAGGTGTTCACCGGCATCGGCTGGCTGAAGGCCTGGGACATCGTCGGCGGGTTCTTCTGGAACTCGGTGAAGATCACCGTGCCGGCCGTGCTGATCTCCACCTTCATCGGTGCCATGAACGGCTACGTGCTGTCCATGTGGCGTTTCCGCGGCTCGCAGCTGTTCTTCGGCCTGCTGCTGTTCGGCTGCTTCCTGCCGTTCCAGACCGTGCTGTTGCCGGCTTCGTTCACCCTGGGCAAATTCGGCCTGGCCAACACAACCACCGGTCTTGTGATCGTCCACGTTGTATATGGGCTGGCTTTTACTACGCTGTTCTTCCGTAACTACTACGTCAGCGTGCCGGATGCGCTGGTCAAGGCGGCGCGACTGGACGGCGCGGGGTTCTTCACCATCTTCAACAAGATCCTGCTGCCCATGTCGATCCCGATCATCATGGTCTGCCTGATCTGGCAGTTCACCCAGATCTGGAACGACTTCCTGTTCGGCGTGGTGTTCGCCAGTGGCGACTCGCAGCCGATCACCGTGGCGCTGAACAACCTGGTGAACACCAGCACCGGTGCCAAGGAATACAACGTAGACATGGCCGCGGCAATGATCGCCGGCCTTCCAACACTGCTGGTGTACATCATGGCCGGCAAGTATTTCCTGCGTGGGCTCACCGCCGGCGCGGTCAAGGGGTAGAAACATGGCAACGCTAGAACTGCGCAATGTAATCAAGACGTATGGCGCCGGCCTGCCGGACACCTTGAAAGATATCCAGCTGAAGATCGATTCCGGCGAGTTCCTGATCCTGGTGGGGCCGTCGGGTTGCGGCAAGTCCACGCTGATGAACTGCATCGCGGGCCTTGAAAGCATCAGCGGTGGCGCGATCCTGGTGGACAACGCCGACATCAGCGGCATGAGCCCCAAAGACCGCGACATCGCCATGGTGTTCCAGTCGTACGCGCTGTACCCGACCATGACCGTGCGCGAGAACATCGCCTTTGGCCTGAAAATTCGCAAGATGTCGGCCGAGGCCATCGACGAGGAAGTGGCGCGGGTGTCCAAGCTGCTGCAGATCGAGCACCTGCTCAACCGCAAGCCGGGCCAGCTGTCCGGCGGCCAGCAGCAGCGCGTGGCCATGGGCCGGGCGCTGGCGCGGCGGCCCAAGATCTACCTGTTCGACGAGCCGCTGTCCAACCTCGACGCCAAGCTGCGGGTGGAGATGCGCACCGAAATCAAACTGATGCACCAGCGCCTGAAGACCACCACGGTGTACGTGACCCACGACCAGATCGAGGCCATGACCCTGGGTGACAAGGTGGCGGTGATGAAGGACGGCATCATCCAGCAGTTCGGCACGCCGAAAGAGATCTACAACGACCCGGCCAACCTGTTCGTGGCCAGCTTCATCGGCTCGCCGCCGATGAACTTCATTCCCCTGCGCCTGCAGCGCAAGGACGGCCGCCTGCAGGCGCTGCTGGACAGCGGCCAGGCGCGCTGCGAGCTGCCGCTGGCGATGAACGATGCGGGCCTTGAGGACCGCGAAGTGATCCTGGGCATGCGCCCCGAGCAGATCGTGCTGGCCGGCACCGAGGCCAACGGCCTGCCGACCATTCGTGCCGAGGTGCAGATCACCGAGCCGACCGGCCCCGACACCCTGGTGTTCGTCACGCTCAACGGCACCAAGGTCTGCTGCCGCCTGGCCCCGGACGTGGCGCCACAGGTGGGGGAAACACTGAATCTGCAATTCGATCCGGCCAAGGTGTTGTTGTTCGACGCCAAGACCGGCGAGCGCCTGGGGGCGGTGGGGCGTGCACAGGCACCCGTGGCGGGCGACAACGTCGCCCAGTTCAAGGGCCGCTGAATTCGTGCCGGGCGGCCTGTCGCCCGGTAACACCGATTTACACCGCGTTTAATCAACAGCCAATAACAATAAGACGAGGAAGCAAGGGATGAAAAAGCGCATGAATACCAAGTTGGCACGCAATCGTTTGTTGCAGATTTCAGTGCTCAGCGCACTGGGTCTGGCCACCAGCGCCCATGCGTACGACGCCTTCGACCCTGAATCGCCATGGATGCTCGGCGACTGGGGTGGCGAACGTACGGAGCTGATGAAAAAGGGCTATGACTTCACCCTGGAGTACGTGGGCGAAGCCGGCAGCAACCTGGGGGGCGGCTACGACAAGCACGTCACCGCGCGCTACAGCGACCAGTTCGCGCTGGGCGTGGACATGGACCTGAACAAGATCCTCGGCTGGCAGGACGCCGAGTTCAAGCTGACCGTCACCGAGCGTAGCGGCCGCAACATTTCCAACGACCGTATCGGCGACCCGCGCGCCGGCACCCTCAGCTCGTCCCAGGAAGTGTGGGGCCGGGGCCAGACCTGGCGCCTGACCCAGATGTGGTACAAGCAGAAGTTCTTCGACGGTGCGTTGGACGTTAAGGTCGGCCGCTTCGGCCCGGGCGAGGACTTCAACAGCTTCCCGTGCGACTTCCAGAACCTGACCTTCTGCGGCTCGCAGGTGGGTAACTGGGTGGGTGGCATCTGGTACAACTGGCCGGTCAGCCAGTGGGCCGGCCGCATCAAGTACAACATCACCCCCGAGTGGTACGCGCAGGTGGGTGCGTTCAACCAGAACCCGTCGAACCTGGACCGCAACAACGGCTTCAAGCTCAACGGCAGCGGCACCAAGGGCACCCTGTTGCCGGTGGAGTTGGTGTGGACCCCGCAGGTCAACGGCCTGCCAGGCGAATACCGCCTGGGTTACTACTACAGCAGCGCCAACGCCGACGACGTCTACGAAGGCGCCGACGGCCAGCCACAACCTGTCTCGGGCACCTACAAGGAGCACAACGGCAAGCACGGCTGGTGGATCGTGGCGCAGCAGCAACTCACCACCCACAACGGTGATGCCAGCCGCGGCCTGAACGTGTTCGCCAACTTCACCGTGCACGACAAGGCCACCAACTACATCGACAACTACCAGCAGGTAGGCCTGGTGTACAAGGGCCCGTTCGATGCACGTCCCAAGGATGACATCGGCGTGGGCATCGGCCGCATTCACGTCAACGACGACGCCCAGGACCGCGCGCGCCTGGTCAACCAGCTGAGCGGCATCGAAGACTACGACAACCCGGGCTACCTGCCGGTGCAGAGCACCGAGTACGACGCCGAGATCTACTACGGCTTCCACGTCACCAACTGGCTGACCGTGCGCCCGAACCTGCAGTACATCAAGCACCCAGGCGGTGTGGATGAAGTGCAGAACGCGGTAGTGGCTGGCCTGAAACTGCAAACCAAGTTCTAACCGCGTAACGGTGGCCGCTGCTCCACCCGTAGCAGCGACCACCAGGCCGCGTCACGACCACCGCGTTGCCCCAGGACGCGGCCGGCGGCCGCTGCTACGAGTATCGTGTGAGACCATGCGGCAAAAAGCTCGGCGAAAATTCGGTTTATATCGGTAAGATAGCGCTACCTCTAACAATATCAGCCGTACCCAGGTGAGCTTTCACGCCGTGTCCAGGATTTCTACTGTCATGCACGACCACCCGCTCCAGCGCTTCTTCAAATCGCAGCGGCCCCGGCCTACCTTCGAATGGGAGCGTTTTCAGCAACGTGACGTGCTGGTCATCGACCATCCCAAGTGCCAGGCGGTGTTCAGCCGCCAGGGTGCGCAACTCCTGCATTTCCGCCCCCAGGGGCAGAAGCCGTGGCTGTGGTGCTCGGCCCACTGGCCCCAGGCCGGCGCCATTCGTGGCGGCGTGCCGGTGTGCTGGCCATGGTATGGCCGCCATCCCAGCGAAGGCATGTGGCCGGCCCATGGCTGGGGGCGCCTGGTGGATTGGAAACTGCACGCCAGCAGCGAGGACGAGGAGGGCGTGACCCTGCACTGGCGCCTGCTGCTGTGCGACTGGCAGGTGGACCTGCACGCCCGCCTGGGCGACCAGATGGAGCTGCGCCTGAGCACCGAACACCAGGACAGCGAGCCCTGCCAGCTGAGCCACGCGTTGCTGGCCTACTGGCGCATCGGTGATGTGAACGAGGTGAGCCTGGCGGGGCTGGAAGGCGTGCAGAGCTACGACAAGCTCAGCCGCAAGACCACCACCCACAAGGGCGAACTGGAAGTGACCGGCGCCTGCCAGCGAGTGTTCAGCGGCGCCAACCAGGTGCAACTGCAGGACCGCGCCTGGGCACGCAAGCTGGCGATTCATACCGCCGACAGCGACGACACCGTGGTGTGGCACCCCGGTTCACGGCCACTGATGGGCGTGGCGGGCAATGAAAGCCAGGGTTTCCTGTGCGTGGAAGCCACCAGCGGCAGCCAGGACAACCTCAGCCTGGCGCCCGGCGAGAAAGCCCACATCAGCCTGCAGGCCCGCCTGCTCAACTAACGTAGCAGCTGTCTTGTGGGAGCTGGCTTGCCAGCGAGCTTTTAGGGCCTCAACAGCTCGCTGGCAAGCCAGCTCCCACACCCGGTTACTCATCCATGGGATAGCGGCTGGCGTTCAGGCTTTCCTTGATCTTGCGCAAATGCGGCTGGAAGTCCGCGCCGCGACGAAGGGTCATGCCGGTGGCCAGTACATCGAGTACGGTTAACTGAATGATCCGCGAAGTCATCGGCATATAGATGTCGGTGTCTTCGGGCAGCGGAATGTGCACGCTCATGCTGCAGGCCTTGGCCAGCGGCGAGTCCTTGGCGGTCAGGCCCAGCACCGAGGCGCCGTTCTCCCGCGCCACGCGGGCCACCTCCACCAGCTCGCGGGTGCGGCCGGTGTAGGAAATGATCACGAACAGTTCACCGGTGTGCGCCACCGACGCCAGCATCCGTTGCATCAGCACATCGGCATGGGCCGACACGGCCAGGTTGAAACGGAAAAACTTGTGCTGGGCGTCCAGCGCCACCGGCGCCGAGGCGCCCAGGCCAAAGAAGTGGATCTGCCGGGCCTGGATCAACATGTCCACGGCGCGGCTGATCAGCTGCGGATCCAGTTGCTGGCAGGCACTGTCCAATGATGCAATGGCGCTGCCAAAAATCTTCTGGGTGTACGCGGCCGGATCGTCGTCGGCTTCCACGGCGCGGCTGACATAGGCAGCGCCGCTGGCCAGGCTCTGGGCCAATTGCAGTTTCAGCTCGGGGTAGCCGCTGACGCCGAACGAACGGCAGAACCGGTTGACCGTCGGTTCGCTGACCGAGGCGGCCTGGGCCAGCGCGGCAATGCTGAAGCGGGTGGCTTGCTGGGGGTTGAGCAGGATGACTTCGGCGACCTTGCGTTCAGCCTTGTTCAGCTCTTCGAGGCGGCTCTGGATCTGCTCCAGGAGATTGCGCACGCGGTCCATGTTATGTCCTTGGGTCGAGGATGCAGCCAGTACAGCTGTCTGGCGCGGCTGTATTCACGGGTGGCCTATCGTACTGAGGGCTAGGTGCGATCACCACTCGAATCTGATCTACCGGGAAAATGTTGTGTTTATTACTACATTTTCCCTTGAATGGTGCCTTGAAAAAAGGTATTTCTAGTCTAACTTGATAAAAGAACAAACATCATGCCTTCGACTTCCGTAGAACCCTGCACTTTTGCCTTGTTCGGCGCCCTGGGCGACCTGGCACTGCGCAAGCTGTTCCCGGCGCTCTACCAGCTTGATCGAGCCGAACTGCTGCACGCTGACACCCGCATCCTGGCGCTTGCCCGTGAGCCGGGTACGCCGCAGCAGCACCTGGCCAATATCGAGGAACACCTGCGCCTGTTCGTTGCCAAGGCACAGATCGAGCCAGAAACCCTGGACCGCTTCCTGGCCCGGGTCACCTACGTGCATGTCGATTTCATGAACGAGGCTGACTACGTCAACCTCGCCGAACAGGTAGGGCCCAGCGAGCAGCTGATCGCCTACTTCGCCACCCCCGCGGCCGTGTACGGCGCCATCTGCGAGAACCTGCACAAGGTCGGCCTGGCCGACCGTGCCCGCGCGGTGCTGGAAAAGCCCATTGGCCACGACCTGGTGTCGTCGCGCCGGGTGAACGACGCCGTGGCGCAGTTCTTCCCCGAGAACCGCATCTACCGCATCGACCACTACCTGGGCAAGGAAACGGTGCAGAACCTGATTGCCCTGCGGTTCGCCAACAGCCTGTTCGAAACCCAGTGGAACCAGAACTACATTTCCCACGTGGAAATCACCGTGGCTGAGGAAGTCGGCATCGAAGGCCGTTGGGGCTACTTCGACAAGGCCGGCCAGCTGCGCGACATGATCCAGAACCACCTGCTGCAGCTGCTGTGCCTGATCGCCATGGACCCGCCTGCCGACCTGTCGGCCGACAGCATCCGCGACGAAAAGGTAAAAGTGCTCAAGGCCCTGGCGCCGATCAGCGCCGAAGGCCTGACCACCCAGGTGGTGCGTGGGCAGTACATCGCTGGCTACAGCCAGGGCAAGCCCGTGCCGGGCTACCTGGAAGAAGAGAATTCCAACACCCAGAGCGACACCGAGACGTTCGTCGCCCTGCGTGCCGACATCCGCAACTGGCGCTGGGCCGGCGTGCCGTTCTACCTGCGTACCGGCAAGCGCATGCCACAGAAGCTGTCGCAGATCGTCATCCACTTCAAGGAACCGCAGCACTACATCTTCGCCCCCGAGCAGCGCCTGCAGATCAGCAACAAGCTGATCATCCGCCTGCAGCCGGACGAAGGCATTTCCTTGCGCGTGATGACCAAGGAGCAGGGCCTGGACAAAGGCATGCAACTGCGCAGCGGGCCGTTGCAACTGAACTTCTCCGACACCTACCGCAGCGCGCGCATCCCCGATGCCTACGAGCGGTTGTTGCTGGAGGTGATGCAGGGCAATCAGAACCTGTTTGTCCGTAAAGATGAAATCGAATATGCGTGGAAATGGTGCGACCAGTTGATCGCCGGCTGGAAAAAGTCCGGTGATGCGCCCAAGCCTTACGCGGCGGGCTCCTGGGGGCCGATGAGCTCCATCGCACTGATTACCCGCGATGGGAGGTCCTGGTATGGCGATATCTGAACTCAAACTGCCAAGCGAAGTGGTCCCACGTGACTTCGCCAGTGCAGCGCTGCTGGCCGAAGGCCTGGCAGCCCATGTGGCCGAACAACTGCGCGGCGCCATCGAGCGCCAGGGTGTCGCTACCCTGGTGGTCTCCGGCGGCCGCAGCCCGGTGATGTTCTTCCAGTGCCTGGCGCGCCAGGCACTGGACTGGTCGAAAGTGGTCATCAGCCTGGCTGACGAGCGCTGGGTGCCGGTGGAGCACGCCGACAGCAACGCCGGCCTGCTCAAGCGCTACCTGCTGGTAGGCGCGGTGGCCAAGGCGCGTTTCGTCAGCCTGTACAACCCGGCCCAGAACCTGGAGCTGGCGGCGCAGGAAACCGACGCGCTGTTGGCCGAGCTGCCGGCGATCGACGTGCTGGTGCTGGGCATGGGCGACGACGGCCACACCGCCTCGCTGTTCCCCAACAGCCCGAACCTGGCCGAGGCGCTGGAGCCTGCCGGCAGCCGTCGCTGCCTGCCGATGCTGGCGCCGACCGTGCCGCACCAGCGCCTGACCATGAGCCGTGCCCTGCTGGCCAGCGCCCGCTACACCGCGCTGTCGCTGCAAGGGGCGGGCAAATTGAACACGTTGCGCGACGCGCTGGCGGGCGACGACGTTGCCCAGATGCCGGTGCGCGCGTTCCTACACTCCCCACTGGATATCTACTGGTGCCCCTGAGCCAAGGATCAGCCGCTATGACGACACTCGAAAAACAACAACTGGTGCAAAACCGCATGGCGGATAAAGTCGCCCTGATCGACAAGCTGGCCGCCAAGGCGAAGATTCTTCCGGTGATTACCATCGCCCGTGAAGAAGACATTCTGCCCCTCGCGGACGCCTTGGCGGCCGGTGGCCTGACTGCACTGGAAGTGACCCTGCGCTCGGAACTGGGCCTGAAGGCCATCCAGATCCTGCGCCAGGAACGCCCCGAGTTGATCGTCGGCGCGGGCACCGTGCTGGACCGCCACATGCTGGCCGCCACCGAGGCGGCGGGCTCGCAGTTCACCGTGACCCCGGGCGTGACCCAGGACATGCTCGAAGCCGGCGTTGAAAGCCCGCTGCCGCTGCTGCCGGGTATCAGCAGCCCGTCGGAACTGATGATGGGCTACGCCCTGGGCTACCGCCGCTTCAAGCTGTTCCCGGCGGAAGTCAGCGGCGGCGTGGCCGCCATCAAGGCCTTCGGCGGCCCATTCCCGTCGGTGCGCTTCTGCCCCACCGGCGGCGTAGGCCCGGCGAACCTGAAGAACTACATGGCCCAGCCCAACGTGATGTGCGTGGGTGGTTCGTGGATGCTGGAAAGCGCCTGGATCAAGAACCGTGACTGGGCGCGCATCCAGGAGTGCACTGCCGAGGCGCTGGCCCTGTTCGACTGAATTTGTTGCTTGCTGTTGATTGTTTTACGGCTTTTGGGGGCGCTTGGTCGGCGCCCCCTTTTTTTTGCCTGCGTTTTATCAGTACTTCGGCGCTGGGCGGTTGTGTTTCTTGCGCAAGGGCTCCAGCAGGTCGCTCAGGCCGTTGTGGTCAATTTCCTGCATCAGCGCCAGCAGGCCGCCCAATTCCCCTTTGGGGAAGCCTTCGCGGGCGAACCAGTTCAAGTAGGGGCCGGGCAAGTCGGCGATGATGCGCCCCTTGTATTTGCCGAAGGGCATTTCACGGGTAATCAATAATTCAAGTTTTTCCGGGTTCATGGATGGTAAATACCGGGGCGCAAAACAACGGTGAACAGAGTTGCATTCTGCATGAGGGCCAACGGCTGTTTCATGCAGAACGCGGTGTGGTGTCAATTCGTAAAAATCATAAGCTATTGAATTTAAACGATTTAATTAAATAAAAAAGATGGCACGAAGTCTGCGATATACCTCTGTAACCTTTCAACCCAGAGGGAATCGAAAATGTCTAATCCAACCAAAGAAGTTATCTCGGTACTCAACGACCTGATTCAGACCAGCAAGGATGGCCAGGAAGGTTTCAAGACCTGTGCGGAAGATATCAAGAATCCTGAGCTGAAGGCATTGTTCGTCAAGCGTTCCCAGGAATGCGCCCAGGCCGCAGGCGAACTGCAACAGGAAGTTCGTGCGCTGGGTGGTGATCCCGAAGACTCCACCAGCGTGGCCGGCGACCTGCACCGCCGCTGGGTGGACGTGAAGTCGGTGTTCACCGGCAAGGACGAAGAAGCGGTGCTCAATGAAGCCGAGCGTGGTGAAGACCACGCCATCAAGGCCTACAAGGAAGCCCTGGCCAAGCCGCTGCCGGCCAATGTGTATGCCATCGTCGAACGTCAGTTCCACGGTGTGCAGCGCAACCATGACCAGGTCAAGGCGCTGCGCAATATCGCACGCGCCAGCTGATACCTGAGCAGCCCCGAACGCCGGCCCCGTGCCGGCGTTTTTTTGCACCTGTAGCAGCGGCCGCAGGCCGCGTCCCCTCAGGCGACCGCTTTCTCGCAGAAGCCCACCTGGTTGCGGCCATTGGCCTTGGCCTGGTACAGCGCCAGGTCTGCCGCCGCCAGCAGGTCCTCCAGCTTCATGCCCGCCCCCGTGCGCCGGGTGCCCACGCCAATACTGACGGTCACCGGCTGGTCGTCGTCGGCGAACGGCGCCTGGCCCTCGATGGCGTTGCGGATGGTCTCGGCGATGATCAGCGCGCCATTGAGGTCGGTTTCCGCCAGCACCACCATGAACTCCTCGCCGCCGTAGCGCGCCGCCAGATCCGCGGGGCGGCGCACGCAGCCATGAATCACCTTGGCTACCCGTCGCAGGGCCTCGTCGCCACCGGGGTGGCCGTGGCGTTCATTGAAGGCCTTGAAGTGGTCGACATCAATCATCAACACCGACATGGGCTTGCCGCTGCGTTGTGAGCGTGCCCACTCGGTGCGCAGCGCGCGGTCCAGGCTGCGGCGGTTGGCCAGGCCCGTGAGGCTGTCGGTGGAGGCCAGGGTGGCCAGTTCGCGCTCGGCGCTGAGCCGCCGGCGCAGTTCGCGGCCCATCATCAGGCACAGCCACAGCAGCGCCAGGCACAGGGCTGCGGTGGCGGTGCCGACGAACAGAGCCGTGCGCCGCCACGAGGCGTAGACCTCTTCGGTGGACAGGGCGACGATCACCACCATGGGCAGTTGCCCCACCTTGGCGAAGATGTACAGGCGCTCCTTGTGGTCGAAGCTGGAGATGGAGACGAAGCTGCCGTTGCGCTCGCGCACCACGCGCTTGAAGTTGGGGCGCTGGCTGAAGTCCTGGCCGATCAGGTCCTGGCCAGGCACTTCCGGCTCGCGGGCCAGGAACAGCCCTTGCTCGCTGATCAGGTTGACGCTGCTGTCACGGCCGATGGTCAGGCGCTTGAACAGCTCGGCGAAGTAGTCCAGGCGCAGGGCGCCGGAGGCCACCCCGAGGAACTCGCCGCTGGGCGAGGAGATACGCCGGGCGAAGCTGATGCACCAGCCCAGGTTGCCGATGCGATCATGGAAGGGGTCGCTGATCTGCAGGCCGGCGTCGGGGTGGTCGCGCAGGTACTGGAAGTTGGGGCGGTCGCTGAAGTTGGCCTTGCGTGGCGGGTAGGCGCGCGAGTCGGCGACGATATCGCCCTGTGGCCCCAGCCACAGGATATCACCGCGGTAGGGGCCGGTAATGGCGGCGTCGAACAGCACCCGGTGCCGCAGGCTCTGCGGAATGCGTTGGTAGTCGGGATGCTGCGAGGCCTCGATCAGGCCCTTGAGTGACAGGTCGTAGAGTTCGACGTTGCGCTGCACGTCGATGTTGATCAGCTGCACGATGTTGTTCGCCGCCCGCGCGGCATCCCGTTCGGCGTTGGTATGTTCACGGGCCAGCAGGAACGTGACGATGGCAATGATGGCCAGGATCGTCAGCCCGCAGCCGATGTTCAGGTACCGCAGCGGGGCGCGGAGTTGCGGCCGCGAGGGTGGGTGGGAATGGCGCAAGATGGCGAACTCTGATCGGGTTTGTCGCCACGAACACGGGCGTGGGGCGCGCAAAGCGGCGGTATTCTAGGGGTGTGTATCAGAGCGGACAACCCGTCCGGCAGGATGATGGCAATTTGCCAGATGAACGGTTTGACTGAACAGTCAGACAATTTTCCTGATTTCTCAAGCCTTTCCGAGGTTTAGGCAGGAAACAAAAAGCCGGCATCAAGTGCCGGCTTTTTTATGAACAAACGTTTGATTAGAAGATGTTGATCGGGTAGTCGACGATTACGCGGTATTCGTCGGCGTTGTGGTCCACGGTCTTGTAGCCGTCGCCGCCACGGTTGGTGGCCCAGCGCAGGCGCACGCCCAGGTTCTTGGCCGGGCCTTCCTGCACCACGTACTTGAGATCGACGTCGCGTTCCCAGTGCTTGGCGTCCTTGCCGTCGGCGTTGTAGTAGTTGTAGCCCGAGTCCGCGTCCTGGGTAGCCTTGGTCAGGTCCATGGTGCCGCGGGTGTAGGACACTGCCGAGGTCAGGCCTGGCAGGCCCCAGCCGACGAAGTCATAGGCGTATTGCAGCTTCCAGGATTTCTCGCCCGGGGCGTTGAAGTCCGAGTACTGCTGCGAGTTGTCGAGGAAGATGCTGTCGCCGTCCTGGATATAGTCGAACGGCGTGTTGCCGTTGACCTTCTGCATCGACGCGGTCACCGTCTGGTGGCCCACGGTCACGCCCAGGTGCAGGCTGAAGGTGTTGTTGTCGATCGGGCCCAGCAGGGCCTGGCCGCTGTCTTCGGTGTGGTAGTAGTGGAAGCCGGGGTTCAGGCTGACCAGGTCATTGAGCGCCCAGGTGTAGTCCAGATCGTAGTAGTACTGGTTCCAGATGTCCTTGAGTTGCGAAGCGTACAGGCTGGTGGTCACGCCCGGCAGGCCGGTGTAGGTGCCGCCGGCCCAGTCCATGTGCTTGCTTTCCTTGCCGTCGGGCAAGGTGCCGTAGTAGGTGCCGATGCGGCCGTTGCCGCTCTGGTTGAACAGCTTGTCGAAGCTGACCTGGCCCGCGTCCAGGGTCAGGTGGTCGATGCTGGTGTTGGTCGCCTCGAAGCCGCGGAAGGTCATGGGCAGCATCCGGGTGGAGCCGCCGGCGATCACCGGGTTGTTGAGGAACAGGTCACCGGCACGGACGATGGTGTTGAACGCGCGCATTTTCACCGCGCCACCGGCCGAGGAGAACGAGCCTGGGGCGTCGCTGTACAGGTTGCCTTCCTTGGTGGTCGGCGACGTCGGCAGGATACTCGAGCCGCTGGTGCCGCCACCGCCGTCCAGTTTCAGGCCGAGCATGGCGTTGGCGTCGATACCGAAGCCCACGGTGCCTTCGGTGAAGCCCGACTGGAAGATGCCGATGAAGCCCTGGCCCCACTCCTTGCTGTCATTCTGGCCGTTGTGCCGATCATGGTTGAAGTAGTAGTTCTTCAAGTCCAGGGTCAGGCTGGAGCCGGCGATGAAGCCGTCCTGGTTGTTGGCCGCGGGGGCGTCGTCAGCGAACGCGGTACCGGACATCGTTGCAGCCAATGCAACGAACAAAGGGCTGAAGCGGAAAGTGGATTTCACTGTTTCTAAACTCCTTGGTAAATGTTTTTTAACTTTGGCAGTTGTTATTTTCATCAGCTCAGTTTTTTGTTGTTGGTAAAATCACGCGTAACTCTGTGTTTTCAAAAGACGAAAAAAAAGCCGCTGAAAGCAGCGGCTTTAAGATCAATCGCTTGGACAACCATCATCTAAGCAACGTCGAGGGAAAAGGGGTTCAATTCCAATTTCAGCTGTCCTTGGCGTCGCTCTGAGGCTTTACAGCCTGCGCCTGCTGAATATTCTGATGTTGCTGGGCCTTGAGCGCCACGGCCTCTTGATGCTGTTCGAAGTTGGCTTGAATAGCCGCGTTCCGCGCCGCGAAGGCTGGCGATTCTTCTGCCATGGCCAGCGGGGACAACATCAGGGAAGACAGGATAATAGCGCCGGCAATACCCAATGATTTGGACATTTTGGAAAACCTTCTTGCGTCTGCAAGTTCGTTGGTGTGCAACAAATATATAAAGCGAGGCGCCACGGAACAAGTGAAAATAAAGATAAGAGCCTTTACGAAACTTGTAACAGTGGCGCGCAATCAGGCGGGAAGGCTGATGCCAAAGGTGTTGGCGCCCTGTTCGCTGCGCACGAAAACGCTGCCACCGTGCATCAGCGCGATGGCCTTGACGATGGCCAGGCCCAGGCCGTGGTTGGCGCCGCTGTTGCTGCGCGAGGCGTCCACCCGGTAGAAACGCTCGAACAGCTTGGGCAGGTGTTCCTGGGCAATGCCGGGGCCGGGGTTGCTGACTTCAATGTGCACCTGGTCGCCGTGGGGCGTGATGCGCACGTCGATCTGCTGGCCGGCGGCGGTGTGCTGCACAGCGTTGTTGAGCAGGTTGATCAGGGCGCGGCGCAAGTGCGCGCGTTCGATGTGCACCTGGGCGTCGCCGCTCACGCGCACGCTGATCTGCGCGTCCTCGAGGATGAACTCCAGGTAGTCGACGGTGGTAGCCACTTCCTCTGCCAGGGAGCTGGCAGTCAGTTGCGTGGCCTTGCTGCCCTGGTCGGCGCTGGCCAGGAACAGCATGTCGTTGATGATGCTGCGCAGGCGCTCCAGCTCTTCGAGGTTGGACTGCAGCACCTCGAAGTAATGCTCGGCCGAGCGGCCACGGGTGAGCGCCACCTGGGTCTGGCCAATCAGGTTGGTGAGCGGCGAGCGCAGTTCGTGGGCGACGTCGGCGTTGAACGCCTCCAGGCGCCCGTAGGCCTGGTCCACCCGTTCCAGTGACGAGTTGAAGGCCATGACGAACTCGTTGAGCTCCGGCGGCAGCGGCGACAGTTGCAGGCGCCCGGACAGGCGCGGTGGCGCAAGCTTCTGCGCCTCGCGGGACAGGCTCACCAGCGGCCGCAACCCCACCCGCGCCACCCAGTAGCCCAAGGCCGAGGCCAGCAGCACGCCCAGGGCGGCGAAGCTGATCAGGGCAATCAACAGCGTGTGCTGGGTTTGCGAAAAGGTGTCGGTCTCGATGCCGGCCAGGAAGCGCAGCGGTGGCCGCTGGTCCACCGCCGGCAGGGCGTTCACCAGCACTTTCAATGGGTAGGCGTGCTCGGCCAGCACCAGGTCGCGCTTGCCCGGCCTGCCCAGGGCGAAGTCGCGCACCTGCGGGTCGGGGTGGCCGTATTCAAACGCCGGGTTGCCGCTGACCACCCAGAAATGCAGGCGGCGGTCTTCTTCTTCCAGCAAGTGCAGCTTGGCGACGATTTTCGCCCAGCGCTCGGGCGAGCCGTCGCGGGTCAGCACCGATTCCAGCACGCTGTAGCGTGCGTCCAACTCGGCCTCGGGCAGCAGCCCCAGGCTTTTGTCGACCTGGCGGTACAGGGCCCAGCCGATCAACAGGAAGATGACCATCGCCACCAGGGTGAACAGTGCGCTCAGGCGCACGGCGATGGAGTTAGTACTCACGCCGGCTCTCCAGCACGTAGCCCATGCCGCGGATGGTGTGCAACAGTTTTTCCTCGAACGGCCCGTCGAGCTTGGCGCGCAGGCGCTTGATCGCCACTTCGACGACGTTGGCATCGCTGTCGAAGTTGATGTCCCACACCAGCTCGGCGATGGCGGTCTTCGACAGGATCTCGCCCTGGCGCCGGGCCAGCACGCTGAGCAGCGAGAACTCCTTGGCGGTCAAGTCCAGGCGCTGGCCGGCGCGGCTGGCCTTGCGGCTGATCAGGTCGATCCACAGGTCGGCGACGCTGATCTGCACCGGTTCATGGCCGCCACTGCGGCGGGTCAGGGCCTGCAGGCGCGCCACCAGTTCGAGGAACGAGAAGGGCTTGCCCAGGTAGTCGTCGGCGCCTTCGCGCAGGCCGCGGATACGGTCCTCCACGCGCTCGCGGGCGGTGAGCATGATCACCGGGGTCTGCTTGCGCGCGCGCAGGGCGCGCAGCACGCCGTAGCCGTCGAGCCCGGGCAGCATCACGTCAAGGACGATCACCGCGTAGTCGCTTTCCAGTGCCAGGTGCAGCCCTTCGATGCCATCGGGGGCCAGGTCGACGGTAAAGCCTTGTTCGGTGAGGCCGCGGTACAGGTAGTCCGCGGTCTTTTCTTCGTCTTCGATAATCAGGATACGCATGGTCCGCTCTCAATGGCCGGCTGGCAGCGCCGCGGCAGGGGCCGCCTGGCGCCGATGGAACAGCCGCTCCAGCTGCAAGTATATGACTGGCGTGGTGAACAGTGTCAGTGCCTGGCTCACCAGCAGGCCGCCAACCACGGCCATGCCCAGGGGCTGGCGCAGCTCGGCGCCGGCGCCGAAGCCGAACATCAGCGGCAGGGCGCCCAGCAGGGCCGCCAGGGTGGTCATGATGATGGGCCGGAAGCGCGTGAGGCAGGCCTTGAAGATCGCGTCGTGGGGCGACAGGCCTTCATGGCGCTGGGCCTCCAGGGCGAAGTCGACCATCAGAATGCCGTTCTTCTTGACGATGCCGATCAGCAGCACCAGGCCGATCAGCGCCATGATCGAGAAGTCCTGGCCGCACAGCCACAGCATGATCAGCGCGCCAAGGCCGGCCGAAGGCAGGGTGGAGATGATGGTCAGCGGGTGCACGAAGCTTTCGTACAGCACGCCGAGGATGATGTACACCGCCACCAGCGCCGCCAGGATCAGCCACGGCTGGCTGGCCAGCGAACTCTGGAACGCCTGGGCGGCGCCCTGGAAGTTGCCGGTGATGGAGGCCGGCATGCCGATCTCGCTCTGGGCGCGGTTGAGGATCTGCACCGCATCGCCCAGCGCCACCCCAGGGGCCAGGTTGAACGACAGGTTGGCGGCCGGGAACATGCCATCGTGGGCAATGGACAGCGGGCCGATGCTGGGCGCGTCGACCCGCGCCAGCGCCGACAGCGGCACCATCTCATTGGTCAGCGGCGAACGCAGGTAGAAGAAGTTCAGGCTCTCGGCCTTGCCGCGCTGGGCCGCGTCCAGTTCGAGCACCACCTTGTACTGGTTGGTCTCGGTCTGGAACTCGTTGATCTGCCGTTGGCCGAAGGCGTCGTACAGTGCCTGGTCGATGTCGGCGGCGCTGATGCCGAAGCGCGCGGCGGCGCTGCGGTCGATGCTGATGTGGGTGATGCTGCCGCCCAATTGCAGGTCGTTGGACAGGTCGCGGAAAGCCGGCAGCGAGCGCAGTTTTTCGGTCAGTCGCTGGGCCCACAGGTTGAGGGTAGGGCCATCGTTGCTCTTGAGCACGTACTGGTACTGGGCACGGCTGGGGCCGGAACTGAGGTTGATGTCCTGGCCTGCGCGCAGGTACAGGACGATGCCCGGCACCTTGGCCAACTGCGGGCGCAGGCGGTCGATGAACTCGCTGGCCGAGACATCGCGGTCGCCGCGGTCTTTCAGGGCAATCCAGAAGCGGCCGTTGGCGATGGTCTGGTTGCTGCCGGTCACCCCCACCGAGTGGGAGTAGGCCTGCACGGCCGGGTCGGCACCGACGATCTTCGCCAGTTCCAGGTGCTTCTTGATCATGTCCGGGTAGGACACGTCCGCCGCCGCCTCGGTGGTGCCGAGCACAAAGCCGGTGTCCTGGATGGGGAAGAAGCCCTTGGGAATGAAGATGTAGCCGCAGATGGCCAGGCCCACCGACAGGCCGAAGATGCCCAGCATCAGCCGCTGGTGCGCCAGGGCCTTGCGCAGGTAGTGCTCGTAGCCGGCCAGCAGCCGCTCGCCGAAGCCGGGCCGGGCGTCGGCGTGGTGCACCGGGGCGCGCATGAACATGGCCGCAAGCGTGGGGGCCAGGGTCAGCGACACCACCACCGAGATGAGGATGGTGGAGGTGGCGGTCAGGGCGAATTCCTTGAACAGCCGGCCCACCACGCCACCCATGAACAGCAGCGGAATGAACGCCGCTACCAGCGAGAAGCTGATGGAGACCACGGTGAAGCCGATTTCGCCGGCGCCTTTCACCGCCGCCTCGCGCATGCCCTCGCCCGCTTCCAGGTGCCGGTGGATGTTTTCCACCACGACGATGGCGTCGTCCACCACGAAGCCCACGGCCACGACGATGGCCACCAGGGTAAGGTTGTTGAGGCTGAAGCCCAGCGCGTACATCAGCGCGAAGCTGGCCACCAGTGACACGCCCAGCACGCTGGAAACGATCAGCGTCGCCGACCATTGGCGCAGGAACAGCGCCATCACCGCCACCACCAGCAGCACCGCGATCAGCAGGGTGGTTTCCACCTCGTGCAGCGAGGCGCGGATGGTGCGGGTGCGGTCGATCAGCGTGGTGACCTGCACCGACGCCGGCATCATGGCTTGCAACCCGGGCATGGCGGCCTGCACCCGTTCCACGGTGTCGACGATGTTGGCGCCGGGCTGCCGGGTGATCACCAGGTTCAGGCCCGGCTGGTCGCCGGACCAGGCCTGCACGTAGGCGTTTTCCGAACCGTTGATGACTTTCGCCACGTCGGTCAGGTGCACGGGTGCGCCGTCCTTGTAGGAAATGATCACCTGGGAGTAGTCAGCCGGCTCGAACAGCTGGTCGTTGGCGGCAAAGGTGGAGACGCTGGAGTCGCTGTACAGCGCGCCCTTGGCCAGGTTCAGGCTGGTGTTCTGCAGGGCCACGCGCACGTCGGCCAGGGTCAGGCCGATGGCGGCCAGCTTGTCGGCCGAGGCCTGCACACGGATCGCCGGGCGCTGCTGGCCGGTGATGTTCACCAGGCCCACGCCTTCGATCTGGCTGATCTGCCGGGCCAGCAGCGACTCGGCGTAGTCGCTCAGTTCGGTGCCGGGCATCTGCGACGAGCTGATGCTGTAGATCAGCACCGGGCTGTCCGCCGGGTTGACCTTCTTCCAGGTGGGCAGGGTGGGCATGTCCTTGGGCAGCAGGCCGGCGGCGGTGTTGATGGCCGCTTGCACTTCCTGGGCCGCGGTGTCGATGCTCTTGCCCAGGGTGAACTGCAGGATCAGGTTGCTGGTGCCCAGGGCGCTGGTGGAGGTCATCTGGGTCATGCCGGGGATGGCGCTGAACTGCACCTCCAGCGGCGTGGCCACCGACGAGGCCATGGTCTGCGGGCTGGCCCCGGGCAGCGCGGCGCTGACCTGGATGGTGGGGAACTCGGCCTCGGGCAGGGGGGCCACGGCCAGGCGCGGGAAGGCGATGCAACCCAGCAGCACCAGGGCGAAGGTCAGCAGCAGGGTGGCCACCGGGTGGTCGATGCACCAGCCTGAAACGCCGCCGCGCACGCTCATGGCTGTGGCTCCACGGTGGTGTCGGCAACCGCTGGGGGTTGCTGCCTGACCACTTCGACGGTGCTGCCGGGCTTGAGCCGCGACTGGCCGTCGCTGACCAGGGTGTCGCCGGCGGCCACGCCGTCGATCACGGTCAGGCTGCTGTCCTGGTAGACCACCTTGACCGGCACCGACTCGACGCTATTGGCCTTCACCCGGTAGACGAAGTGGTTGTCGACGCCGCGCTGCACCACCTGGGGCGGTACCACCAAAGCGTTGTGCAGCAGCTCGCTTTGCAGGCTGACGTTCACCAACTGGCCGGGCCACAGGGCCTGGCCCTTGTTGTCGAACTGCGCCTTGGCGCGGATGGTGCCGGTGGTGGCCGACACCTGGTTGTCGATCAGGCTCAGGTGGCCGGTGCCCAGCAAGGTGCCGTTGTCGCTGTCGCCATCGACGAAGGCCTTCACCTGGGCCGGCTCGCTGCCGTGCACCAGGGCCTGCAGGGTGGGCAGGCTTTGCTGGGGCAGGGCGAATTCCACGGCGATGGGGTCGATCTGGGTCACGGTGAACAGGCCCTGGGTGTCGGTCACGCGCAGGAAATTGCCTTCGTCGACGCTGCGAATGCCCACGCGGCCGGTCACCGGCGAGCGGATCTGGGTGTAGGACAGCTGCACCTGGGCGGCGGCGATGCTGGCCTGGTCGCCCTCGATGGTGGCCTTGAGCTGGTCGACCAGCGCCTGTTGCTGGTCCAGGGTCTGGCGCGACACGCCGTTGTCGACGCTCAGGTCCTTGTAGCGCTTGAGGTTGACCCCTGCCACCTGCAACTGTGCCTGGCTCTGGCCCAGCTGCGCCCGGGCCTGGTCAAGGCTGGCGCGAATGGCGCGGTCGTCAATGCTGGCCAGCAGGTCGCCCTGCTTGACCCACTGCCCTTCCTTGACCGCCAGTTTGGCGAGGATGCCGTCGATCTGCGGGCGCACGGTCACGCTTTGCAGGGACTGCACGGTGCCAATGCCGGTGAGGTACTTGGGCACGTCCTGGCGGCTGACCTGCACCACGCGCACAGGGATGGGCGCGGCGGCCGCGACCTTGTGCGCCGGCTTTTTCCAGTACCAGAGGGCGGCGCCCAGCAGGGCAATGATGATCAGGGCCAACAGCAGTTTTCTTGTTATCGGTGTGCGCATGCGGGTGAGACGCCGGGGTCGTGGGCAGGGAAGGGGGATTGCTTCTCTTTATATAGCGGCAATCGGGTCGCGAGCATGACGGGTCGCTGTCAGTTTTGTCAGGAAAGCGGCGCTGGCCCGGTCAGGCGTTGAACGTAATCTCGGCTTTTTCCTACAAGCAAAAGGGAAACGCCCAATAGCGGTAACTTTTTGATACCGAGACACTTGGTTACGTTTTGTCCACCTGCAGAGGTTGCCCTTGAATCGCCCCCACCTGGGTAAATGGTTGAACCCCGTTGCGCTCGTGCTGATGCCGCTGCTGTTGGTGGTGCTGCACTACCTGCCGGTGGCGCCAGGCAGCAAGGCCTGGCTGGCCAGCCTGGGCGGCCTGGCGGTGTGCCTGGTGGCCCTGCTGCAGGATAACCCCTGGTTCAAGGCCTCGTTGTTCGCCAGCCTGTTGGCCAACGTGCTGTGCCTGGCGTTGCTGGGCAGCAGCGACAGGCTGCAGCCCTGGCTGGACCTGGTGTACCGGTTTGTCTGGCTGTGAAGCTCAGGGCTTGCGCACGCTGATGATCGAGTCCCACTCGCTGACCTGGGCGCGCTGCTGTTTCTTGTCGAACAAGCATAGTTCGCGGCCCTGGCGGTTCTTCATGTGCGCCTGGGGGTAGCGGCCCTGCAACAGCAGGGCGCTGTAGCCGACGCTGTCGTCGAATTCTGCGGGGCGGCCCACGGGCTGGCTGTCCTTGAGTTGGCTGGCCGCCACGCAGGCGTCGATCACCTGCTGGTCGTGGGCAGCCCAGGCTTCATCGCTGGAGGCCTGGGCGGTGGCGCACAGGCACAGCAGCAGAAGCGCGGAAAAGCGGGTGGTAGTCATCGGTAGCCTCGTTGGCGAAAGCGCGAAGTATGACCCAGGGCCAAGGCCGGTTTGCGGCCAGCATTGTTACTGAATATAGCTACTGACTATAGCGGCGCACCTCGGCCATGCCGGCGCGGGCATAAAGCCTCAGCGCGTTGGCATTGTCTGCCAGCAGGGTCAGGTCGACGAAGCCCTCGTCGCGGCGCCGGTAGGCGTTGAACAGGTCGTTGAGCAGGGCCAGGCCCAGGCCCTGGCGGCGGGCGTCGGGTTGCACGGCCAGGTGGCGGATGAAACTGCTGGTCCAGCCCATGGCGAACCCCGCCAGGCCGTCGGGGCCGTAGGCCAGCCGGCACAGGCGCGGGTCGAACTCGGGGTCGCTGGCCAGTTGTTCCAGCCAGGCCTGGGGCGTGCTGGTGGGTTCCAGTTGCTGCACGCTCAGCAGCAAGGCGTGGGCGGCTGCGGCAGCAGCAGGCTCCCAGGGCCGCAGTTGCACGCCGAGCGGCCACCGCACGGCGGCCTCGGCAATGCCCAGGGCCTTGCGCATCAGGATGCACTCGGCCATGGCGGTGTCAGTGGGGCACGCCGGCTACCGCGCGGGCGGCGCGGATCAGGCATTGGGTCAGCTCGGGCGACGAGAATTTGGTCAGCACGGCGTTGGCGCCGGCGGCCTGGGCCTTGTCGCTGTTCATCTTGCTGTCCAGCGAGGTGTGCAACAGCACGTAGAGGTCCTTGAAGTCGGGGGTTTCACGCAGGGTACGGGTCAAAGCGTAGCCGTCCATTTCCGACATTTCGATGTCCGACACCAGCACGTTGATCTGCTCGGCGGTGCCTTGCAGCTCCAGCAGGCGGTCGATGGCCTCGCGGGCGCTGCGCGCGGTGTGGCAGTCGATGCCCAGGTTGCGCAACGTCAGCAGCGACTGCTGCAGGGCCACCTGGCTGTCGTCCACCACCAGGATGTTGGCCTGGGCCAGCAGTTGCGCGTCTTCTTCGCTGAGTTGCTCGTGGCCGGCCTCGATGGGCGCAGGGGCGATGCCGTGGATGACTTTTTCGATATCCAGCACCTGCACCAGCGCGCCGTCCACCTGGGTGACGCCGGTGATGAACGACTTGACCCCGGCGCCGTAGGGCGGCGGGCGGATGTCGGTGGTCAGGCAGTGGACGATCTTGCTCACGCCCTGTACGTGCAGGCCCTGCTTGGAGCGGCTGATGTCGGTGACGATCAGGCAGCCGCCGCTGGGGTCCAGCAACGGCATTTCGCCGATGGCACGGCTGAGGTCGATCACCGACAGCGAGGTGCCGCGCAGGGTGGCCACGCCCTTCACGTGGGGGTGCGACTCCGGCAGGCGGGTCAGGGGCGGGCAGGGGATGATTTCACTGACCTTCAACAGGTTGATCGCCATCAACTTGCCGCTGCGCAAGGTAAACAGCAGGAGCGAGAGTGAATCTGCGCGGGCATTCTTGGACGACATGGGGACCTTCTCTGTCAGACCGGTTTCAATTCGATGCCAGGTTTATCGACCCGGCGCGGGCAGGCTTTAGGCCGGTGGGCGGTTGTTTGTCATCCTGGGGCTGCGTGGTGGCCGGGACGCGGCCCTGAGGGCGTAGCAGCGGCCGGCAGGCCGCGTCCGGGCGCCCCGCAGGGCTACTTCAAGCCCAGGCGACGGGCGAGGCGCGCCAGGTTGGCGCGGTCCAGGCCCAGCTCGCGGGCGGCGGCGGCCCAATTGTGCTGGTGACGGGCCAGGCAGGCCTGGATCTGCTGGCGCTGGAACAGGTCGGTGGCCTGGCGCAGGTCGATGCCCGCTGCCACGGCGTCGTCGGTGATCAGCGGTGCGCTGCCGGGTGCGGCACGCAGGTCCAGGTCGGCGGCGGTTAGCGTGAGGATGTCCGGCCGCTTGCCCTGTTGCCCCAGGGCCTTGAGCGCGGCGCGGCCGATCAGGTGTTCCAACTCGCGCACGTTGCCCGGCCACGGGTAGGCCAGCAGCGCGGCCTGGGCGTCGGCGCTCAGGCGCAGGCTGCCCAGGCCCAGGCGCGAGCGGTTCTGTTCCAGGAAATAACCGCTGAGCAGCAACACGTCATGGCCGCGCTCGCGCAGCGCCGGCACCTGCAGCGGGTACACGCTGAGGCGGTGGTAGAAGTCTGCCCGGTAGCGGCCCTCGCGGACTTCCTCGGCCAGGTCCCGGTTGGTGGCGGCGATCAGGCGCACGTCCACCTGGTGCTCGCGGTCCGAGCCCAGGCGTTGCAGCTGGCCACTCTGCAATACCCGCAGCAGCTTGGCCTGCACGCTCAGGGACAGTTCGCCCACCTCGTCGAGGAACAGGGTGCCGCCGTTGGCCAGCTCGAACTTGCCGCGCCGGTCGCTGGTGGCGCCGGTGAAGGCGCCGCGCACGTGGCCGAACAGTTCGCTTTCCACCAGGGTGTCGGGCAGCGCCGCGCAGTTGAGGCTGATCAGGGGCTGCCGGGCGCGCGGCGAGGCCTGGTGGATGGCCTGGGCCACCAGTTCCTTGCCTACCCCGGTTTCGCCGGTGATCAGCACGGTGAGGTCGCTGCCGCCCACCAGGCGGATTTCGTCACCCAGGCGTTGCAGCGCCGGGCTCTGGCCGATCATTTCATGGGGTTGCTGGCCGCTGGCCTGGCGGTAGACCTCGGCACGCTGGTGCTCGTCCTCGGCGCGCATGGCCAGTTGGTCCATGCGTTCGGCCACGGTGACGGTGGCGGCGGCCATGCTGGCGAACGCCTCCAGGGCGTCCAGGTCGAGGCTGTCGAAGCGCTGCGGGTCCAGCGCGTCCAGGGTCAGCAGGCCCCAGGGGCGCTCCTCCACGAACAGCGGGCAGCCCAGGCAGTCGTGCACGTGCAGGTCTTCATGCAGGCCGTCCACCAGCCCGTCGTAGGGGTCGGGCAGGGTGGTGTCGCTGTCGAAGCGGGTCGGGCCGGGGTTGTTCAGCAGGATCTCGAAGCGCGGGTGTTCGCTGACCTTGAAGCGCCGGCCCAGGGTGTCGGTGCTCAAGCCGTCCACGGCCAGTGGCACCAGGCAATCGCCGTCCAGGCGCAACAGCGCGGTGGCATCGCAGGGCAGGAGGGTGCGCAGGCTTTGCAGCAGGCGGCGGTAGCGCTCGCGTTCGGGCAGGTCGCGGGACAGGTCGGAGACCAGTGGCAGCAGGGCAGTGAGCAGCGGTTTTGCAGTCATAATGACCTCGTGTAGTCATAATGACTGTAGTTGGTTGTGGTCATTTTGACCATGTATTTTGTTAAGTTATTGATTTGTATAGATAAAATAGTTGGCATGAAGCGTGAAATACCTTGGGCAACCTTTTCAACTTACGCTTCAAGGAGTTACGCCATGCTCAGTGCCCAGGATCGCGCCATCGTCAAATCCACCGTCCCACTGCTGGAAAGTGGCGGCGAAGCGCTCATCACCCATTTCTACCGCACCCTGCTGGAGGAGAACCCCAGTGTGCGCCCGCTGTTCAACCAGGCCAACCAGGCCAGCGGCGACCAACCGCGGGCCCTGGCCAATGGCGTGCTGATGTATGCCCGCCATATTGACCAGCTCGACCAGCTGGGCGGCCTGCTGGCGCGCATCATCAACAAGCACGTGGCCTTGCAGATCCAGGCTGAGCATTACCCCATTGTCGGCGCCTGCCTGCTGCGTGCCATCGAGGAAGTGCTGGGCAGCGAGATCGCCACCCCGCAGGTGCTGGCGGCCTGGGGCAACGCCTACCAGCAATTGGCGGACATCCTGATTGCCGCCGAGGCCGAGGTGTATCAGCAGAAGGCTGACGCCCCAGGCGGCTGGCGCGGCGGCCGGGACTTCAAGCTGGCAGCGCGGGTGCAGGAGAGCAGCGAAATTGTGTCCTTTTACTTCGAGCCTGTGGACGGCCAGGCCATCCTCGATTTCAGCGCCGGCCAGTACATCGGCATCAAGCTGCTGATCGACGGCGAGGAGCACCGCCGCAATTACTCCCTGTCGGCCCTGGCCAAGGCCGGGCAGTACCGTATCAGCGTCAAGCGCGAGGCCGGGGGCAAGGTCTCCAACTTCCTCCACGAGCGCCTGCAGGTAGGCGACCAGGTGCAGCTGTTCCCGCCTGCCGGCGAGTTCGTGCTGCACGCCGGCAGCAAGCCGCTGGTGCTGATCAGCGGTGGCGTGGGCATCACCCCGACCCTGGCGATGCTGGAAGCGGCGTTGCCCAGCCAGCGGCCGATCTATTTCATCCACTGCGCGCGCAATGCCGCGGTGCACGGCTTCCGCGACTGGGTGGACAACCTGGCGGCGCGCCACCCGCAGCTCAAGCGCTTCTACTGCTACGCCGAGGCAGGCGGGGCTGCGGATGCGGTGGGCTTGTTGGATAACGCGCTGTTGAACCGCTGGTTGCCGGCCGAGCGTGACCTGGACGCCTACTTCCTGGGGCCCAAGGGCTTCATGAAGGCGGTGAAGGGCAACCTCAAGGCGCTGGGCGTGCCGGAAGGGCAGGCGCACTATGAGTTCTTCGGCCCGGCTGCCGAAATCTGAATCACGTAGCAGCGGACGCCAGGCCGCGTCAGGGGCGATGCAATTGTCCCGGACGCCGCCTTCGGCAGCTGCTACGCGGTCAGTGGGTTAACGGCGGGTTAACGCAGGGTTAATTTCGCTGCGGTTTACTCCACAGTCCCGCGCAAGTCCCGGAACCTTCCTGTTTTTTCAAGGTCTTGGTGAGCGTGTAGACTGGCGGGCGCAACGGCACGACAGCCTACCCACACCAATGAAGGGACAAGCAATGAGTGATGTGAAATCGCAGCTGAACCGCGAGAAGCGTTTCCTGGTCTTGCTGGGCATCATCTGCCTGGCGTTGATCGGCGGTGCGCTGTACATGCAGGTGGTGCTGCAAGAGGCGCCATGCCCGCTGTGCATCCTGCAACGCTACGCGCTGCTGTTCATTGCCCTGTTCGCCTTCATCGGTGCCGCCATGCCCGGCAAGCGCAGCCTCACGGTGTTCGAGGCGCTGGTGGTGCTCAGCGCCGTCGGCGGCGCGGTGGCGGCCGGCAATCACGTCTACGTGCTGGCCAACCCTTCCTCCAGCTGCGGCGTCGACGTGCTGCAGCCCTTCGTCGACGGCCTGCCCCTGGCCGACGCCTGGCCCATGGTGTTCCAGGTCAGCGGTTTCTGCACCACGCCCTATCCACCCGTGTTGGGGCTGTCCTTGGCACAATGGGCTCTGGTAGCCTTCGTGCTGACGATCGTCCTGGTGCCGCTGGGCATCTATCGCAACCGCCGCAAGGGCTGAAACGGCGCCCTTCGAGGTCAAGTTACAAATCATTAATCGTGCCGATTCCACCGCCTTGCCAAGGCGTGACCGATAAGCACAGACCTTTTGTAAGGGCTTTATCCCTAGCAAAACCAGGCTTTTAGGGGTGTGACAGGGGGTGCGACATCGTGTCGCAATCCCTTGAAAGTGGGCTTCATTGTTACACTAGCGGAAACTTATTGTTGCTAAATAAGCCATAGTCAATGAAACCTGAGGTATCTACAATCCCCGCAAAATCCGCTGGGCCAGGCTTTGCGAGACGCTCGACAGGTGGCAGAAATGCCCCCCGCCAGTGCTCCAGGCCACGTCAGGCGCGGGGTTGAGAGCCCACCTTGTGTTTCCGCACCCAAATGGATTTGGTCTGCAGACAGGCTATTGCCGACTAACCGACACTTAGCCTGCAAAGGCACAATAAGAAATTACCGTACCACACAGGTCTGCCAAACAGCAGCAGCTGATCTCTAGGCATGCCCGTATCCAACTCGATAAATGCTGACGCTTGGCAGGACGAAGTGTTGGCGATCAAAACACAATTGCACTGATGCAAGCTGCTTAGAGGTCGTGAGATGAGCAAAAAGCGTTACCCCAGACTGTTTGGCATATTGCCCTTTTTCGGCATGCTTTTTCTCGGTGGATGCAAGTGGACCCTGCTTGACCCGAAAGGGCCGATCGGTCTCGACGAGAGAAACCTGATCATTACCGCTACCCTGCTGATGCTGCTGGTGGTGGTACCCGTCATTGTGATGACCATCGTGTTCGCGTGGAAATACCGCGCTACCAACACCTCGGCCAAATACACGCCGGACTGGAGCCACTCCAACAAGATCGAAGCCGCCATCTGGGGTATTCCCCTGTGCCTGCTGATCGTGCTGGGCGTGATCACCTACAAGTCCACTCACGCCCTTGACCCGTATCGCCCGATCGAGTCCGACGTGAAGCCGATCACCATCCAGGTCGTTTCGCTGGACTGGAAGTGGCTGTTCATCTACCCGGACCTGGGTATCGCCACCGTCAACAAGATCGAGTTCCCGGCCAACACCCCGATCAATTTCCGCATTACATCTGACTCGGTGATGAACTCGTTCTTCATTCCGGGCCTGGGCGGCCAGATCTACTCGATGGCCGGCATGACGACCCAGCTGCACCTGCTGGCCAGTCAGCCACATGAATTCGATGGTATCTCCGCCAACTACAGCGGCGAAGGTTTCACCGGCATGAAGTTCAAGGCAGTCGCCACCACCCAGGCGGACTTCGATGCATGGGTCGCGGAAGTGAAGAATTCACCTAAACAGCTTGATTCGGCTGAATACGCTGCTCTGGCCAAACCAAGCGAGAAAGCACCTGTCGCGCTTTATTCCTCGTTCACGCCAAACCTGTTCCAGACCATCATCGACAAGTATGAGGGTATGAATCCAGGCCACATGGCGCACGAAGGCAAAGAAGTCGCCGGTATGGAAGGTATGGACATGGGTTCGCATTCAGCTGCTGGGGCAGAGGAGTAAACGATGTTTGGTAAATTAACTTTGGAAGCGATCCCCTTCCATGTCCCGATAGTGATGGTCACGATCAGTATGATCATCCTGGGTGGGCTGGCGCTGGTCGGGGCGATCACTTACTTCAAGAAATGGTCCTACCTGTGGACCGAATGGCTGACCTCGGTCGACCACAAGAAAATTGGCGTGATGTACATCGTCGTCGCCATGGTGATGTTGGTGCGTGGCTTTGCCGACGCCCTGATGATGCGTTCGCAGCTTGCCTTGTCCGCCAACGGCGGCGAGGGCTACCTGCCGCCTGAACACTATGACCAGATCTTCACCGCCCACGGTGTGATCATGATCATCTTCATGGCGATGCCATTCTTCACCGGCCTGATGAACCTTGCAGTTCCACTGCAGATCGGCGCCCGTGACGTTGCGTTCCCGTTCCTGAACTCCCTGAGCTTCTGGCTGCTGGTATCCGGTGTGGTACTGATCAACCTGTCGCTGGGCGTCGGTGAATTCGCACGTACCGGTTGGGTTGCCTATCCACCGCTGTCGGAACTGGGCTATAGCCCGGGCGTGGGTGTGGACTACTACATCTGGGCACTGCAGCTGTCGGGTATCGGTACGACGCTGACCGGCGTGAACTTCCTGGTCACCGTGCTGAAAATGCGTACCCCAGGCATGAAACTGATGGACATGCCTATCTTCACCTGGACCTGCACCTGGGCAAACGTCCTGATCGCGGCTTCGTTCCCGATCCTGACCGCCACCCTGGCCCTGCTGACCCTCGATCGTTATATGGACTTCCATATCTTCACGAACGAGCTGGGCGGCAACCCGATGATGTACGTCAACCTGTTCTGGGCATGGGGTCACCCTGAGGTGTACATCCTGATCCTGCCAGCGTTCGGCGTGTTCTCCGAAGTGGTCTCGACCTTCTCCGGCAAGCGTCTGTTCGGCCACGTGTCGATGATTCTGGCTTCTGGCTGCATCGCGGTACTGGGCTTCATGGTTTGGCTGCACCACTTCTTCACCATGGGTTCGGGCGCCAGCGTCAACTCCTTCTTTGGCCTGGCAACGATGTTGATTGCCATCCCGACGGGTGTGAAGCTGTTCAACTGGCTGTTCACTATCTACCAAGGTCGCCTGCGCTTCACCGCGCCGGTCATGTGGACCCTGGGCTTCCTGATCACCTTCGCGATCGGCGGCATGACTGGCGTACTGCTGGCCATTCCAGGTGCTGACTTCGTGCTGCACAACAGCCTGTTCGTGGTGGCTCACTTCCACAACGTGATCATCGGTGGTGCTGTATTCGGCTACATCGCAGGCTTCGCCTACTGGTTCCCTAAAGCGTTCGGTTTCACCCTGAACGAGAAGTGGGGCAAGGCAGCGTTCTGGTTCTGGATCTCGGGCTTCTACGTGGCATTCATGCCGCTGTACGCACTGGGCTTCATGGGCATGACCCGTCGTCTGAACCACACTGACAACCCGGACTGGACCCCGTACCTGTACGTGGCCATGGGTGGTGCACTGCTGATCCTGGCCGGTATCGCTTGCCAGTTCATCCAGCTGTACGTGTCGATCCGCGACCGTGATCAGAACCGCGACGTGACCGGTGACCCGTACAACGGCCACACCCTGGAGTGGATGACTTCCTCGCCACCGCCGTTCTACAACTTTGCCGTGCTGCCAACCGCAAACGACATCGATGCCTTCACCGAAGCCAAGCGCAACGGTACCGCGTACACGTTCCCGACGAAGTACACGGATATCCACATGCCTAACAACACTGCCACAGGCCTGGTGATGAGCGCCTTCCTGACTGTGTTCGGTTTCGCGATGATCTGGCACATCTTCTGGCTGGCCGCTGTTGGCCTGATCGGCTGTGTTGGCTACTTCATCATCCACGCTGCGCGTGATGATCAAGGCTACATGGTCCCTGCAGCAGAAGTGGCTCGCATCGAAGGCGAACGTCAACAAATCTTGGCGAAAGCAAACGTGGCTGGTGTCTCCAAGACCCCCGTCAACGCGCTTGAACAGGCTTAAACAATGTCGAACATAGTATTGAACGCTGGAACTGCCCATGGTCACGACCATGGGCACGACGACCACGAACACCATGATGCGGGTCCAATGACCGTATTTGGTTTCTGGATCTACCTGATGACGGACTGCATCCTGTTCGCATCGCTGTTCGCTGCCTACGCCGTACTGTCGGGCAACGTTGCAGGTGGTCCGTCGGGTCATGACATCTTCGAACTGCCGTACGTATTGGGCGAGACTGCCTGCCTGCTGCTGAGCTCCATCACCTACGGCTTCGCCATGCTGGCGCTGCACAAGGGTAACAAGGGTGGCGTGCTGGGTTGGTTGTTCATCACCTTCCTGTTCGGCCTGGGCTTCATCGGCATGGAGCTCAACGAGTTCCACAAGCTGATCTCGGAAGGCTTCGGCCCGTCGCGCAGCGGCTTCCTGTCGGGCTTCTTCACGCTGGTCGGTACCCACGGCCTGCACGTGACCAGCGGTCTGATCTGGATGGCGGTGATGATGTACCAGGTCTCGAAACACGGCCTGACTCCGACCAATAACACCCGTCTGAGCTGCCTGAGCCTGTTCTGGCACTTCCTGGACGTGGTGTGGATCTGCGTGTTCACCGTTGTTTACCTGATGGGGACCCTGTAATGGCTAACGCTCACGCTCACGCCCACGATTCGGGCAGCCACGGCAGCTTCAAGTCGTACATGATCGGTTTCGTACTGTCGATCATCCTGACTGCGATCCCGTTCGCCCTGGTCATGCACCCAGTGTTCTCCAAGTCGGCGACGCTGTTCCTGATCCTGGCATTTGCCGTGATCCAGGTTCTGGTTCACCTGGTGTACTTCCTGCACCTGGACCGTAGTGAGGCGCAACGCAACAACGTCATCGCCTTCGTGTTCGCAGGCATCGTCATCGTGCTGTTGGTTGGCCTGGCGCTGTGGATCATGGTCAGCATCCATACCGTCATGATGGCGCACTGAGGAAAACTGCATGTCCGTTAAGCACTTTATCCAAATCACCAAACCGGGGATCATTTTCGGTAACGTGCTTTCTGTGGCAGGCGGCTTTTTCCTGGCCTCGCAAGGGCATGTAGATTTCGCCCTTTTCCTGGCCACGGTGATTGGCACTTCACTGGTGGTGGCGTCGGGTTGTGCATTCAACAACTGCATTGACCGCGACATCGACGTGAAGATGGAACGCACCAAGAACCGCGTACTGGTCCAGGGCCTGATCTCGTTGAAGGTCGCCCTGGCCTACGCCACCCTGCTGGGTGTGGCGGGCCTGGCCATGCTGTACAAGATGGCCAACCCGCTGGCGGCCTTGGGCGGCCTGATCGGCTTCATCATCTACGTGGGTTTCTACAGCCTGTACCTGAAGCGCAAATCGGTACACGGTACCCTGGTCGGCAGCCTCTCCGGAGCCATGCCGCCCGTCATCGGGTACGTGGCCGTGAGCGGTCACTTCGACATGGCTGCATTGACCCTGCTGGTGATGTTCAGCCTCTGGCAGATGCCGCATTCCTATGCCATCGCGATCTTCCGCTTCAACGACTACCTGGCCGCATCGATTCCGGTGCTGCCGGTCAAGCGTGGCATCGTTGTAGCCAAGAAACACATCCTGCTCTACATCCTGGCGTTCCTGCTGGCGACCCTCATGCTGACCCTTGGTGGTTACGCAGGCATGAGCTACCTGGCAGTGGCGGCAGCGATGGGCATGTACTGGCTGTACATGGCCTGGACCGGTTACAAGGCAGTTGATGACAAGGTGTGGGCACGCAAGCTGTTCGTGTTCTCCATCTTCACCATCACGGCCCTGAGCGTGATGATGTCCCTGGACTTCAAGGCGCCGACGGAGCTGCTGCTGACCTACGCTCACTGAGTGTAGGTACGCGACTCGATCGCTGTCCTGCTACACCGAAAACGCCCCGTACCGAAAGGTCCTGGGCGTTTTCGCGTTTAAGAGCTCCCGTAGCAGCGGCCGGTAGGCCGCGTCATGGATTTTTCACTTATTCAAGATAATCCACTGAATTGTGTTTTGTTTTAAGGTGAAATTTCTGGTTTCACCGTAAATAATTCAAATATCCCTGAAAAGGGGCTGGACAGCTTTTCCTCCCCAGGCTTATTGTTATGCCTCTGGCCAGCGCACTGGCCGCGTCGCTCGGACGGTTCCGGGCGCTTACGTCTCGAGGTTTCAACATGGCTGACAACGGTTCTTCGCCGCGCCGCTTTTCGCGTATCGATCGTCTTCCCCCTTACGTCTTCAACATCACCGCCGAGCTCAAGATGGCCGCCCGCCGCCGTGGCGAGGACATCATCGACCTGAGCATGGGCAACCCCGACGGCGCCACCCCGCCGCATATCGTGGAAAAGCTGGTCAGCGTTGCCCAGCGTGAAGACACCCACGGCTACTCGACTTCGCGTGGCATTCCCCGTCTGCGTCGCGCCATTTCGCGCTGGTACGCCGACCGCTATCAGGTTGAAATCGACCCTGAAAACGAAGCCATCGTCACCATCGGTTCCAAGGAAGGCCTGGCGCACCTGATGCTGGCCACCCTGGACCAGGGCGACACCGTGCTGGTGCCCAACCCCAGCTACCCGATCCACATCTACGGTGCCGTGATTGCCGGCGCCCAGGTGCGTTCGGTACCGCTGGTGCCCGGCGTGGACTTCTTCGAGGAACTGGAGCGGGCGATCCGTGGCTCCATCCCCAAGCCGAAGATGATGATCCTCGGCTTCCCGTCCAACCCCACCGCCCAGTGCGTGGAGCTGGACTTCTTCGAGCGCGTGGTGGCCCTGGCCAAGCAGTACGACGTGCTGGTGGTGCACGACCTGGCCTACGCCGACATCGTCTACGACGGCTGGAAAGCCCCCTCGATCATGCAGGTGCCCGGCGCCAAGGACATCGCGGTGGAGTTCTTCACCCTGTCCAAGAGCTACAACATGGCCGGCTGGCGCATCGGCTTCATGGTCGGCAACCCGGAGCTGGTCAACGCCCTGGCGCGCATCAAGAGCTACCACGACTATGGCACCTTCACGCCGCTGCAGGTCGCGGCCATCGCGGCCCTGGAAGGCGACCAGCAGTGCGTGCTGGACATCGCCGAGCAGTATCGCCAGCGCCGCAACGTGCTGGTCAAGGGGCTGCACGAGCTGGGCTGGATGGTCGAGAACCCCAAGGCCTCGATGTACGTGTGGGCGAAGATCCCCGAGCAGTACGCCCACTTGGGCTCCCTGGAATTCGCCAAGAAGCTGCTGGCCGAGGCCAAGGTGTGCGTGTCGCCGGGCATCGGCTTTGGTGAGTACGGCGACGACCACGTGCGCTTCGCCCTGATCGAGAACCAGGACCGTATCCGCCAGGCGCTGCGCGGTATTCGCCAGATGTTCCGCGCCGATGGCTTCGGCAAGGCCGCCAAGGCCTAGAACACCTGCACCGTGACCACGGCGAGCCCTTCCTGCGGCTCGCCAACCGTCTCAACCCGCAGTTCCGCGACCCGGCCACTGTCCTCGCAGCCCGGGCCTTCAGCCGCGAAGCGGGCCGGCACAGGCTGCTCTGGGGCCAGGAGCAACGGGCACAGGGGCGTGGTCACCGCGCCGCTGAAGTGGATCATGCCTTCCGTGGCCAGGGCGCCGAACGGCGTCAAGGCCAGCAGCAGGAAGGGCAGCGTGTTCAGGGCGTGTCGGGGCATTGTCACTATCCGTTACTGAGATGGAAGCGGCTGCATTATCCGGACGCTCGCACCACACCGTAACCGGATGCTTCCAGTATTGCCTCGGACGCTTCCCGAAACGATCTAGGAAATTTCTCCTTCAGGGCTGGTCTTGCCAGGGGTATTGCATTTGCCGGGCCGTGCTCGCCGCGGTATCGGCACCCAGCAGGCGAGCGACTACATGCAGGCTCATGTCGATGCCAGCAGAAATCCCGGCAGAGGTGATCAGGCTTCCCAGGTCCACGAAGGGCACGTCTGCAACCACCGTCAGCGCAGGGAAGTCACGCTGCAGCAGCTCAATGTCATCCCAATGCGTGGTCACCCGCTGGTTCGTCAGCACGCCGGCCTTGGCCAGCACGAACGCACCGGTGCACACCGACGTCACCAGCGCGGTGCGGGCGGCAGTCGTGGCTATCCAGTCGAGGGTGTGCGGATCCCCCAGCGGCTGGTCGACCACGCCCCCAGGCACTATCAGGATGTCGCAGGGCAGGGCGCTTTCCAGGCTGGCGTCAGCCTCCACGCGCAGGTTGTAACGGGCGCGCACCATGCCTGCCTGGGTGGCTACGGTGTGCACGCGAAACGCCGGGTGAGCCAGCACGCCGTCGCGCAGGGCCACGCGGCTGGCGACGCTGAACACCTCGTAGGGGCCGGCGAAGTCGAGAATCTCGACTTCGGGGTACAGCAGCAGGTTGATGTCCAGCGGGCGTTGGCGAATCAGGTCGTTGAGCATGATGGCTTCCACGCAGAGAGGTGGAACCATCATCGCTCGACCGACGATTGGCGGAAATGACAACAATCACACAAATTCTGCCAATCCTGCGTGCTACATCACAATGGCGCCCACCACGTTCTTGCCCTTCAACGCCGACGGTTCACGCAGGCTGGCGTCAGAGCGGCACGCTGCCAGCGTGCGCGCGGTGGCGGTGGCAATGGCATTGACCGTGTGGGTCTGTTCATCGATGTCGCCGGACAGGCAGGCGCAACCATAGCCGTAGTCACCGTTGGTGCGTATCCACTGGCTGGCGCGAAAAATCGGCTTCTGCCCTGGCGCGCTGTAGCCGTCGGCGGTGGCGACTTTCCAGCTGCCTTCGTGGTCGATGAGGTTGATGACTCGCGGGGTAGGGTTCTCGTACCAGCCACACAGGCGTTCCTGGGTGGCCTCTTCGGCATGGGCCAGGGGCATGAGGGAAACAGCGAGCAGCGCGACGCTGCCTGGAATGCGAAATAGGCGCATAAGACCTCCGTGTCTTGGGCATGCCGACCTAAAGCGCGGCAGCCAGATGAACAATGAGAATGGGATTGGCTTCTCAATAACCTTATTATTAGTAACATTATATTGACGGTTTTTGGTGTCAAAAATGTAGCGTCGTGAGTGCTTTTGATGGCGTTGTGCTTAAAATGACGAGGCGGTCACAATTTTCATGATGGCGTTTTAGGCGCTTATAAACCTTCTGTAGCAGCTGCCGCCAGGCTTAACCACCCGGTCACAAATTCTCCCTACCATCTCGGAAACGTCCGACATCCACGGGAGAATCCATCATGCACGCCAGCGCCGATACCCTGATGCACCGCATTCACCGCGAGCTGGTCGACCACGGTGACGAAGAGCTTGAACTCGAGTTGCTGGACGATGGCTTCGACTTCGATGAGCTGTTCGACAACAACATCCCCGAAAGCCCCGAGAAGCACGCGCGCCGGCAGTATTTTGCCGAGCTGTTCCGCCTGCAGGGCGAGCTGGTGAAGTTGCAGAGTTGGGTGGTGAAGACCGGCCACAAGGTGGTGATCCTGTTCGAAGGCCGTGACGCGGCGGGCAAGGGCGGGGTCATCAAGCGCATCACCCAGCGCCTCAACCCGCGGGTGTGCCGCGTGGCGGCGCTGCCGGCGCCCAACGACCGCGAACGCACCCAGTGGTATTTCCAGCGCTACGTGTCGCACCTGCCGGCCGCCGGCGAGATCGTGCTGTTCGACCGCAGCTGGTACAACCGCGCGGGCGTCGAGAAGGTGATGGGCTTCTGCAACGACGAGCAGTACGAGGAGTTCTTCCGCAGCGTGCCGGAGTTCGAGCGCATGCTGGCACGCTCCGGCATCCAGCTGATCAAGTACTGGTTCTCCATCTCCGACCAGGAGCAGCACCTGCGTTTCCTCAGCCGCATCCACGACCCGCTCAAGCAGTGGAAGCTCAGCCCCATGGACCTGGAGTCGCGGCGCCGCTGGGAGGCCTATACCAAGGCCAAGGAAGTGATGCTGCAGCGCACCCACATCAGCGAGGCGCCGTGGTGGATCGTGCAGGCCGACGACAAGAAGAAGGCGCGGCTCAACTGCATCAACCACCTGCTGTCGCAGATGCCGTACGAGGAAGTGGAACACCCGGCCATCGAGCTGCCCCAGCGCGAGCGCCAGCTGGACTACACCCGCAGCCCGGTGCCCGAAGAGTTGATTGTGCCGCAGGTGTATTGAGCCGGCCTACCAGTGCGACCTGGCTTGCCAGTCGTTGATCCAGCCCAGCACCGCTTCGGCGGCCATGGGCTGGGCGATGCCAAAGCCCTGGGCCAGCTCGCAGCCCATCTGTAGCAGGCGCCTGGCCTGGGCGGCGTTGTCCACGCCTTCGGCGATGATCTCGCGGTCGAAGGCGCTGGCCAGGCCCAGGATGGCCTGCAGGATGGAGATATCCTGGGGGGCATCGAGCATGCCCTGGATGAATGACTGGTCGATTTTCAGCTGCGCCACCGGCAGGCGCTTGAGGTAGCTGAGCGACGAATAGCCGGTGCCGAAGTCGTCCAGGGCGAAGCGCACGCCCATGGCCGCGCAGGTGCGCAACGTCTGCGACACGCCTTCGATATCCTCCAGCGCACTGGTTTCCAGGATCTCGATCATCAGCATGCGCGGGTCGACGTCCGTGTGCGCGGCCAGGCGCTCGGTCAGGTTGGCGACGAAGTCGGGGTGCTGCAGCTGGCGGGCACCGACGTTGACGCTGACCGGCACCTGCACCCCTTGCCGCTGCCATGCCTGAATCTGCTTCAGGGCGCCGTCCAGCACCCAGTCGCCGATCACTTCCGACAGCGCGTTGCTTTCCACCAAGGGCAGGAAACTGTCAGGCAGCAACAGGCCTTTTTCCGGGTGCTCCCAGCGCAGCAGCGCCTCGGTGCCCACCACCAGGCCGGTGCGCAGGTTGACCTTGGGTTGGTAGTACAGCCGCAGCTCCTGTTCGCGAATGGCGCGGTCGATACGGTCGAGGCGCGCGTTGTGGCCGCGCAGGTCGAGGTCGTGCTGGGCATCGAAGACGTGGAAACGGTTCTTGCCGGCCAGCTTGGCCTGGTACATGGCCTGGTCGGCCTGGCGCAGCAGCTGGTCGGCGCTGACTTCGCCCTCCTGCGGGTAATAGCTGACGCCGATGCTGGCGGACAGCTCGATGGGCAGCGCACCGATGTGTACCACTTCGCTGGCGGCGGCCAGCAGGCGTTCAAGCATCAGCGCGCTGTCGCACACATGGTCGAGGTCGACGATCAACGCCACGAACTCGTCGCCGCCCAGGCGCGACAGCGTGCAGGCATCACGCAGGGTGTGTTTCATGCGCCGGGCCACGGTGGTCAGCACGCGGTCGCCGGCCTCGTGGCCGTGCAGGTCGTTGATGGCCTTGAAACCGTCCAGGTCGAGATAAGCCAGGGCCAGTTTGCTGCCCGCCTGCAAGGCACGGGTCATGGCCTGCTGCAGGCGGCTGGCCAGCAACACGCGGTTGGGCAGGTGGGTCAGCGGGTCGTAGTGGGCGATGTATTCCAGCTGGCGCTGGTGTTCGTGCAGTTCGGTGACGTCGGTGAACAGCGACACGTAGTGCTGTACCCTGCCCTGTGGGTCGAGGATGGCGGTGATGGTCTGGCGGGTGGCGAAATTCTCGCCGTTGCGCCGGCGGTTCCACAGGTCGCCTTGCCAGTGGTGCGTTTCGCAGAGGCTGCGCCACAGGTCGGCATACAGGCCCGGCTCGGTCAGGCCCGAGGCCAGGAAGCGCGGGTTCTGGCCGAGCGCTTCGGCCCGGGCGTAGCCGGTGATGGTGCTGAAGGCGTCGTTGACCTCGACGATCGTGCCGCCCGCGTCGGTGATCATGATGCCTTCGCGGGCATGGGTAAACACGCTGGCCGCCAGGCTCAGGCGGCTTTCCAGCTGCTGGCGGGCGGTGAGGTCGGTGATGCTCACGCGCACGCTGGGCGGCTGGCTGGGGTGCTGCACGCAGTTCAGCCGCGCCTGCCACAGGCTGCCATCGGCGCGGCGCAGGGTCAGCTCGCATTCCTCGGGCTGGGCGCCACGGCACATGCGCACGAACACCTGCTGCCAGCGGTCGCGGTCATGGCTGGCCACGCGGCTGGCGAAGCGGCGTTGCAGCAGCCGCTCGCGCGCGCAGCCCAGCAGGCTCTCGCCTGTGCGGTTCACCGCTTCGATCACCCCTTGGGTAGACAGGGTCAGGTAGCCCACCGGCGCGTGCTCGTACAGGTCCAGGTACAGGTCGCGGGAGGTCTCCAGGGCCAGGTGGGCGTTGCGCAGCTCCTCGTTCTGCATCTGCAGCTCGACCTGGTGCATCTGCAGGTCGTACAGCAGCTGCGTGTTGCCGGCCTGCACATCCTGGGGTAACGCCTGTGCAGGTGTCGGCAACTTCATGGAGCAGACCCTCTAGGTTTTCGACGGTTGGAGTTGCATGGCCAACAGGATCAGGTGTGGCCGCGCGCCGCTGCCGGCGACACGACGGGCGTTCAGGGTGATGGTGTGCGGGCCGCCGCCGGCCAGCACCTGCTCCACCACAAACCCATCGAAACTGGTGTTGTCCTGCAGAATGGTGCCTAACTGATTGCGCAGTGCCACGATATCCCATTGGCCGTTGCCCAACTCATATAGCCGACGGCCAGCAGTCTGCGCCGGCCCGGTGTGGAATTCACGATAGTACGAGCGGCTGGCCGTCACCACCCGCAGGTCGTGATCGAGCAGCAAAAGCGGTTCGATCACCGTGTCCACCATGGCTTCGGCCAGCTCGCGGGCGGCCTGGATCGCCTGTTCGTTGGCCACACGGGCATTGATGTCGTGGAAGGTCATGACCACGCCGTCGATCACGTTGTCCAGGGTGCGGTAGGGCAGCAGGCGCGCCATGAACCAGTCGCCGGTGGTGGTGCACAGCTCTATCTCGCGGGGTATCAGGGTGTCGAGCACCTGTTGCGCGGGCACCAGCAGGTCGAGGTTGTCCAGGTACGACGTGATGTCAGCCAGCGGCCGCCCGACGTCCTTGGGGATCAGCCGGTAGATTTTCACCGCGTCGCGGGTAAAGCGGCGGATGGTCAGGTGGGTGTCGAGGAAAATGGTGCCGATGTTGATGCTGTCCAGCAGGTTCTTCATGTCGTTCTGCATGTCGCCCAGCTGCTCGATCTTGGCCTGCAGCTCGGCGTTGACGGTCACCAGCTCCTCGTTCACCGATTGCAGCTCCTCGCGCGAGGTCTCCAGTTCCTCGTTGGAGGACTGCAACTCTTCGTTGGTGGACTGCATTTCCTCGTTCGCCGAGCTCAGCTCTTCGTTGGCGTCCTGCAACTCGTCGATGGTGGCCTGCAGGTTGGCGCGGGTGTAGGCCAGGTCGCGCTCCAGGCGCGTGACGTTCTCGGGGCTAGGCTGGCTCAGCGACTCACTGCTGGTGGCAGGCGCACCGGGCAGGTCCTGGAAGGTAATCAGCAACAGGCGTTCGCCCTGGGCGCTGTCGGCCAGGCGCCGGGCGCTGACCTGCACCTGGCGGTTGATGCCATCGGTGGTGACGGTGAGCGGCTGCGTCAGGCTGCCGTCGGCCGCTTGCTGCACGGCGTTGCGCACGGCCAGTTGCAGGCCTTCGCGGGCCATGTCGATGACGCTCAGGCTGGGTTGGCCGGGCGCCGGGCGCAGGTAGTTGCCCGTGTCGCCGTGGATGTAGAGGATGGTGCCGGTCAGGTCGGTGACCACCGACGCGGGGCCGAAGTCCTGCAACAGGGCGCGGCGGGTGAGTTCGGCGATGTTGCTTTCACGGGTCATTTTCGCGGGGTGTTCCGGTAGTTTGGCGATCCGTTCGGGCACCCAGGACAGGCTGCGGTTCAACGGCATGGAGGCGGGCATCGTACCCTTGATGGCCCGGTACAGTTTCCACTTGCGATGCAGCGGCGAAAACAGCGTGGCGTGGCCGCCGATGCTCTCGCTGGGGGACAGGAACAGCACGCCGCCCGGCTTCAGCGCGTAATGGAAGCTGGGCACCAGGCGGTTCTGCAGCGCGTGGCCCAGGTAGATCATCAGGTTGCGGCAGCACAGCAGGTCGAGCCGGGTGAAGGGCGGGTCCTTGATCACGTTCTGCACCGCGAACACGATCATCTCGCGAATTTCCTTGCGCACCCGGTAGCCAGCTTCCTCCTGGGTGAAATAGCGCTGCAGCCGGTGCGCGCCCACGTCCTCGGCGATGCTGGGCGGGTACAGCCCGGCCCGTGCGGTGGCGATGGCGTCGGCGTCGAGGTCGGTGGCGAAGAACTGCACGGTCAACGGCTGGTCGCGGCCCTGCAGCAGCTCGTGCAGCAAAATGGCCAGCGAATAGGCCTCCTCGCCGCTGGCGCAGCCGGCCACCCAGATGCGCAGCATCTCGTCGCGGCCCTTGGCCGCCAACATGGGCTGCAGCACCTGCGCCTGCATCACCTGGAACGCCAGCGGGTCGCGGAAGAACTGGGTGACGTTGATCAGCAGCTCGTTGAACAGCAATTGCGCCTCGCTGGCGCTGGTTTCCAGCAGTTGCACGTAGTCGGCCTCGCTGGCCACCTGCTGCACCTGCATGCGCCGTTCGATGCGCCGGGCGATGGTGCTTTTCTTGTACTGGGTAAAGTCGTGGCCCGTGCTCTGCCGCAGGTGCAGCAGAATGTGTTGCAGGGCGGTATTGGCCACCGGCAGCGGCTCGCTGAACAGCGCCCCGGCCATCTGCACCACGGTCAGCACCTGGGTGGCATTGCCGGCCTGGATCACGCTGTCGGGCATGCCACTGTAGGCGGCTTCCTCGGGGGATTGCACCAGCGTCCTGCCGCCGTGGTCGAGAATGGCCCGGCAGCCACGGGTGCCGTCACTGCCGGTGCCGGACAGCACGATGCCCACCGCGCGCGCACCGTGTTGCTCGGCCAGGGAGGCGAAGCAGGTATCGATCGGCCGGTGCTGGCCCGCGGGCTGCTGGCGCGGCCCCAGCACCAGGCGCTTGCCGGCCAGGCGCAGGTCGTGGTTGGGCGGAATCACGTACACCGTGTTGGCCAGCAGGCGCGCGCCGTCAGTGGCTTCCAGCACGGCCAGGGTGGTGGCGCGGCCAAGAATCTCGGCCAGCAGGCTGGGGTGGTCGGGGTCCAGGTGCTGAATCACCAGGAAGCAGGCGCCCGAATCTCCCGGCATCAGGCGCAGGAAACCTTCCAGTGGCCCCAGGCCACCGGCGGAAGCGCCGAGGGCGACGATGAGTGATGACACGGTGGGGCCTGCGGTGGCGGGGGAGAGGCTTATCTTAACGGGTTTGATACGCGGGTGCGTCAAACCTGTAGCCGCTGCCGCAGGGGGTCATGGCCCCAGGTAGGCCTGCAGCTCCTTGGTGCGCTGCTCGGCGTGGGCCCGCTTGCAGCCCAGCGCCGCCAGCCCGCGGATGGTGCCCGAGGCGTTCACCTGGTACACCGCGTCGCAGTCGGCGTCGCGGAACTTGATCCACGCGCGCTGGGCCACCTGCAGCTTCTGGCGCATCAGGCTGAACTTGTCCGTGGCGGTGTCGGGCTGGCCCAGCCGTTTCAACAGCTGCTGGTACGCCGTGTTCAATTGCGCCTCGGCGGCGTCCGCATCCAGCGCTGCGCACTGGGTCATCTGCACCGTGGTCAACGCATTGGCGCAGTCGGGCTTGGGTTCGCTGGCGGCGAACGCGCCGGTGGCCAGGGTGCCGAGCAGCAGGAGTACAAATGTTCTCATCGGTGCGCCCCCACCAGCAACAGCATCGGCCGCTCCACCTCATCGGCCAGTGCTGGCACCGCCGCCAGCTCTTGCGCGGTGGGGCCCCAGTCCTCGATATGCGCCAGGGTGAAGCCGGCGTCGATCACCGCGTTCAGCAGCGTGCCCAGGGTACGGTGTTGTTTGACCACGCCGTCGGCCAGCCAGTTGGTCACTCGCTCACCCTCGCGCTGGTAGCTGTCCACTGGCCAGGTCTTGCGCCCGTCCGCGGTGGTCAGCCAGTCCGGCTGGCGCGCGGCCATGAAAATCGGGTGCTCGATGGAGAACACCAGGTGCCCGCCGGGCACCAGCGCTTTGTGCGCCGCGGCCAGCAGGCCGGGCAGGTCCTTGAGGTAATGCAGGGTCAGCGAGCTGTAGACCAGGTCCACGCTGCACTCGGGCAACACCAACTGTTCCAGGTCGGCCTGGGCGTACTGGATGCGTGCGTCGCCGGTGGTGGCGCGGGCGCGCTCCAGCATCTTCTGCGACACGTCCAGCCCCAGCACGCTGCGCGCGCCCTGTTCGGCGGCCCAGCGGCAGAACCAGCCATAGCCGCAGCCCAGGTCCACCACCCGCACCCCGTGCATGTTCGGCAGCATGGCCTGCAGCGCCGGCCACTCGGCGGCGCCGTCCAGGCCGTGCACCGAGCGCCCCAGCTGGGCGTAATTGGCGAAGAAATCCGGGTTGTCGTAGATGTTCTGGGTCATGGGCAGCGGTCCTTGGCGTTTTCCCAAGCGTACTACAGCCATGCGGGTGCGACGGAGCCTATAGTGTAATAGCCAATGTATTACACGCCGTGCTTCCAATCGCCTCTATGGGAAACCCGCCCGTGGCCTTAATCTACGTCCAACAGCTGAGGCAAAGGAGTTGCCCGGCGTCAGGATGACAGGCCACGAAAGGATTCACTTCGACAGGGAGTTGAATGGGCCAAAACACAAAACCCGCTTCGGCGGGTTTTTTGTTGGGCGCGATTTGCGCTTCTGTTCATATACGGAAATAGTCTGGGTGTTGTTGGGTTGTACGGCTTTGCGTAGGGTGCCTGCCTCGTTGCTCAAGCGACTCAAACACGAGGTACCCAATGGACGCTGAGATGGAACAGTTCCAGCGTGATTTGCTGACCTCGGTTCGCCAGATGAAGGCAGGCCATGCAGCACGAATCACCCCAGTGGCGTTGTCCCGTGCGGCTGAGGCCCGTTCGCGGGTTGGCGTTTCCCAAAGCGTTTTTGCCAAGCTGCTCGGTGTGAGCCTGCGTACCTTGCAGGATTGGGAGCAAGGTCGCCGTCAGCCAACCGGGGCGGCGCAGACGTTGCTTCGCGTTGCCAGCCTGCACCCCGAGGTTTTGCGCGAGTTATCTGCGCTGGATTGACTAACCGAGCCTGGGTAGTGCCACCAGCCACCAGCGCTCACCGCCTGCCCGCAACCGCCGAAAATTACCCGCCCGATCAATAAAGATTCCGCCCGCGCCGCCGATGGCACAGGCGACAGCGTGTCGCAGAAGGCCGTCATCCGAAAACTTGACCAGGCTCTCCGAAAATCCGGCCCGAACGCTTACAATCCGCTCATCGCAAATGACCCGCACAGGCCTTGTCAGAACATGGCGCTCGACCCACCCACAATGTTGACGATCACCATCGCCCTGGCTGCCGCTGCCGCGCTGTACCTGGCGGTGGAGTGGGCCAGCGTGCGCTCGCCATCGCTGCTGCAGTGGAGCGCCGGTTTCGCCATCATCACCGTTGGCTCTACCCTGGCCCTGCTGCGCGGCAGCGGCCTGCTGGTGGTGGGCATCTGGTTCGCCAACGGCCTGCTGGTGACCGCCCACTGGTTGTTCCTGCTGGGCGTGGCGCGTTTCACCGAGGCGCGGCTGTCCAAGGCCTGGTACCTGATCATCGCCATCTGGCTGGGCATGCTGTTCCTGCCCGACGGGCCCTGGTGGTCCAAGGCGATGATGGCCACGCAATCTAGCATGATCGGCCTGGTCACCCTGCGCGCCAGCTTCCTGCTGCGCCCCCACGGCAAGTCCCTCAGCGTGGGCGCCGTGCAGTTGCGCTACGTGCTGTTGCTGCACGGCCTGTTCTACTTTGCCAAGGCGCTGTCGGTGGTCATCCCCGGCACCCTGATCGACCTGGCGGCCTTCCGCGGCGAAATCATCCAGATCTCCCTGGTGGAAGGCGCCATGGCGATCATGCTGATCGCCCTGTCCATGACCGGCACCGAGCGCTACCGCCGCGAGCAGCACATCGCCCGCCTGGCCGCCCGCGACCCGCTCACCGCCCTGTACAACCGTCGCGCCCTGGAACAGCGGGCGCCGCGCCTGCTGCAGGATGTGTCCAGCGTGCGGCCTGGCGCCTTGCTGCTGATCGACATCGACAACTTCAAGCTGGTCAACGACCTGCACGGCCACACCGCCGGGGACCGCCTGTTGATTGCCCTGAGCGAGATGATCCGCGCGGTGCTGCCCGAGCACGCCCTGGCCGCGCGGCTGGGCGGCGACGAGTTCGTGATCCTGGTGAGCAACGCCTCGCGCGACGCCATCGTCGAACTGGGCAGTGCCCTGCGCGACCGCTTCCACAGCGCCGCCGCAGAGGCCTTCGCCACCCCAGAAGCCGTGACGCTGAGCATTGGCGCCAACCTGTTCGACCAGCCGCCGGCCAGCCTGACGGCCTTGATCGAACTGGGCGACGCGGCGCTGTACGAATCCAAGCGCGGCGGCCGCGACAGCATTCGCCTGGTGGACTGGACCTGCGCGGGTGGGGAGCCGGTGCGCGCGCAGTGAGTGGCCTCTCGGTGTAGCCGCTGCCGGCAGGCTGCGCTGGCCATCGGCAACACCAGGGAACGTCGTACTCTTCGCGATCTGCTACAACTTAAACCTCTCCACTATTGGCGAGGCCTCTCATGCAAACCCTCGACAAAGCCCTGGCCTTCCAGGCCCTGCACACCCAGCCCAAGCTCTTCATCCTGCCCAACGCCTGGGACGCCGGCAGCGCGAAAATCCTCGAATCACTGGGTTACCAGGCCTTGGCCACCACCAGCGCCGGCCTGGCCTTCAGCCTCGGCCGCCGCGATGGCGAAGGGGCCGTGTCGCGCGCCGAAACCTTGGCCAACGCCCAGGCCATCGTCCAGGCCACCGGTCTGCCGGTTAGCGCCGACCTGGAAAACGGCTTCGGCGACAGCCCTGAAGCTGTTGCCGCCACCATCCGCATGGCCGGCGACATCGGCCTGGTGGGCGGCTCCATCGAAGATGCCAGCGGCAACGCCGCGGCGCCCATCTACGACTTCAACCACGCCCTGGAACGGGTAATCGCCGGCGTCGAAGCTGCACGCAGCCTGCCGTTCCCGTTCACCTTCGTGGCCCGCGCGGAAAACTTCAGCCAGGGCCGCCCGGACCTGGACGACACCATCCACCGCCTGGTGGCCTTTGAACGGGCTGGCGCCGACGTGCTGTTCGCGCCGTCGTTGCCCAGCCTCGAGGCCATTCGCCAGGTGTGCGCGGCGCTGGGCAAGCCGGTGAACGTGGTGATGGGGCTGGCGGGGTCGAAACTCACTGCCCGCGAGCTGGAAGGGGCAGGGGTGCGCAGGGTCAGCCTGGGCAGCTCGTTTGCCCGGGCGGCGCTGGGGGCGTTGTTGCGGGCGGCGCGGGAGGTGAGGGATGGCGGGACGTTTGAGTTTGCTGATGAGGCGCTTGGGTTTCGGGAGGCGAACGGGGTGATGGGGGCTCAATAATGTGCAGTACGCTCATGCCGTAGCCTGTGTTGGACGAGGCGGCGCAGCGGTCGAGGTATTGGCAATCAGAATCAGCCCTCGCATAGCGCAGCTATGATGTCTTGGATAGGGATATACATCGGGGTACTGGTGGCAGTGGAAGGCTCCTCCAGGGCGGTGAACCCGAACATCTCGGAATAGAAGGTTGCTTTACCGGGCGCGGCATCCAGATAGACACCCTTCAAGGGAATCGTCCGGTGCACTGAGACAGCCTTGGTAAATGCCTCGAGCATCAAGTCGGTGCCAAGCCCACGGCCTTGATAGCGTGAGTCCACGGCAATCATGATTATTTTCGCGACGGGAAGCTGTGGAGGTTGATTGGACCTTAAGAACGTTTTTACCCGCGCTTTGTCGAGTAAGGCGAAACCCAGCGTCATGAAGCCGATGAGCGTCTGGGACTCGTCAAATAGGCCGGTGGCATGCAGGTTCTCTGCCTTGATAGCCCTCTTCAGGTTTCCCGAAGTCACGTATTTGTCGAGGACGGAGTCTCCACAGTTAAACGTTTTCGGCAGAGTTACAGTGTCCAAACCCTCATTCAGATTTACCTGGGCGTAGGTCAGGTCCGGATCGCTCATTTCTGCTCCTGAAAAGTTTTACCAGATTCTCGTGGGGCTTTGGGGCTTCTGCGCTTTGTTGATTTAACTCATGGGCGCGGGCGAAGGCTTTTTCCGAAAGCTCAATGCGTTGGTAGGTCTCCATGACGGCTTCGGCTTTTTCGAAAGCGGATGCCAGGATGAAAGACGTCATGTCCAAACCGGAAATCGCAGCAGCCTTGCGGATGAATTCCTTCGCAAACTCTGTGGTTTTCAGATCGAGCCTGGCGGTTTTTGCACCTTTAAGTGTCTCTGCTGAAAAAGACATCGTGCTGTTCCTCGGGGGTATTGATTGTAAGTTGATGCATGTCCTGTGGTGCTTACATCTGACTTCTCGGGAACAACACCCCGGGTGGGGGTTCCTGGTGATTCCTTCCTTGGGGGGTGGCATCTACGATCGGAGGCGTTTGACTGCAAGTGCGTCCGGTACGTACAACTGACGTACAGGTTGTATGGTAGTGGCAGGTCGGGGGCGGCGTCAAACGACGTACGGCTATAGTACGTATGTGATTGTGTCGGGAGGCTGGAGTGGCGCGGAGCCCTTCAAGGCGCCGACCCAGTTGCTAAGCGGACGGTAGAGCGCTCCGGCCAAACCCCAGGCACAAAAAAACCGACTCAGGGCCGGTTTCTCTGCTGCAAATCCCACTGAAATCATGATCGATTGCTGGTTTCCTGAGGCACCTGCAACTCAGGAATGAACGGCATGGGCGCCCGCGCTTTGCCGTTGAGGCGTTTGCCCAGCTGCATGAAGGGCCACTCAACGTAGTGGTAACTCACATGGGCTGCCAGGAACGCAAGGCCGGTAGCCACGAGTGCCAGCAAAATCGACGGCTTGGCACTGCCCAGCCAGTAGCCCGCCAGCAACGCCATGCTGGGGTGCAGCAGGTACAGTGAATAACTGCGGGTGCCCAGCCACAGCAGCAGTGGCTGCTGCAGGCGCACGCGCTGGGTCAGCACCAGGAAGCTGCTGATGGCCAGGGCGTAGGTGAACAGGTAACGCAGCCAGTACTCGCCCAGGCCGGTGTCGAAGCCGTAGGCCGCGTAGAATGTCGGCGGCAGCAGCACGCAGTAGGCGCCCAGCAGCGCAACAGCGCAGCGTTTGGTGGTGGCGGTGGCCTGGCCCAGTATCCAGTCGCGCCAGATCGAGCCGAACAGCATTAATGAAAGCCCCAGGGGCAGGGCGACCGGCAGCTTGCGGTGCAGCAGCATGCGCGCCATGCCCATGGCCAGCGCAACCAGCAGTAGTCCCAGCGCGCAGAGGGCGCGGAACGCCGTATCGTGCAGCCTGCTCATCAGCATCAGGCCCAGGCACAGGGCGTAGAACACCCACTCGATGAACAGTGTCCAGTACAGCCCCACCACGTCGTCGTAGCCGAAAGCTGACTGCAGCATGGTCAGGTTGGCCATGATGGCGCGGCCACTCGGCAGCTCCGCGCCGGTCAGCGCCAGCATGGCGACGAACACCGCCATCGATAGCCAGTAGGTGGGGTACAGCCGCAGCCCACGCGACACGATAAAGCGCCGGGCCCCGCCAGGGCCGGGGTGCAGGCTGAACGGGATGACCACCCCGCTGAGCAGGAAGAACCAGATGACCCCCATCTTGCCGATGTCGAGCAGGAAGTGATCAGGCAGCGACCACGCCCCTAGGGAAGGCAGCCACAGGTGGGTGATGACGACCAGGACTGCAGCAATGCCCCGGAGGGAATCGAGGTAGGCAAGCCGATTCACGCTTTTTTCCTGGGCCAGGACTGGCGCGTCGATGACTGTCATGGGAAGTTCCTTTATAGAAGCAACCACACGCGCCCCGGGAAGGGGGAGGCATGTCAGTGGGCGTTTAACCCGTAAGCCTGGCCCGGGTTGACGAGGGTGGGGCAAGTCGCAAACGCTGCGCAGGGGCATGGGGCCCCCGTGATGGGCAGGTTGGCGTTGAAAACGGTGGGGCACGCTACCGCCAAGGGCGACGTAGGCGCAGGTGTGCACATGTTTGAAGGGGATGTGGAAGCCAGATTGGCTTCGCTTCAGGCCTGCAAGACTGTGCAGAACCGGGGGAACGATTGATGCCTGATGGAGACATTTAAGGTGTTACTAAATGCGTCGTCAATAGGTTTTGTCAAAGATGCGACGGAGTGGGCGTCTGCTCCACCTATCCATCATTTCCGAGCGGACAAGAAAGGCTGACAACACCTATCCATCAGGCCATGGCACGTTGCAACAAATGTAGATGCTGCCGCCAGGCTGCGTCGCGCCGCGCGGGCGGCGCTCGATTTCAAGAGCGGCAAAACAATACCGGCTAGCACTTGGTGGCCGTGACGCAATCCGAGGCCGTAACCTGCGAAGAACGCTCGATGTGCCAGACGTGCAACCGCATCAGGGCGCGAAGGCGCATGCCTTGGTTTTTCTGTCGCTCTCAAGAACGAGCGCCGCCCGCGCGGCGCGACGCAGCCTGGCGGCAGCATCTACATTTGTTGCAACGTACCATGGCCTGTGGGATCGGCGTTGCCAGCCTTGTGCGTTCGACACAAGGTTGTGGGGGCTTTCGAATGCTCATACATCTGCAGGTAATGTGAGGGCCCTGTTGGAGGCGCGTAAGCGCTCTAAGCCACCCGATATTAAAAAACGCCGAACCAGCTGCTAATCCAGCCCAGCGTCACAACGCAATCAGCGTGCGTTGCTGTATGCCACCGGTATCGTCAGGTCATGCACGATCGCCTGTGCCATCTCCCCCAAATAAGCTGCTGCCCACGCCAGGTGAGGACCGTCGTCGCCCATGGCGGCGTCTGTCATCAGTTGGTTGGCGATGAGTTGCAGGTTGGCGCTGTGGGCCAGGGCATCCAGGAGCGGGACGTCGGGGTTGACGGTGAACAGTGGGGTGGCGGTGGGGCCGCAAGGGGCAAAGGTGGTTTGGCCTTGGGTTTGGTGCGGGGTTGGATCGGTCATTGGGTAGTATCCGTTCTGTAGGTTAGACCGGCACCGCCTGCCGCCAAGCAGGTTTGGGTGACGGATTGCACAAGGTTGGCGGACCGGACAGAACGAACCGGCACTTGCGAACAAGTCCCTGCGCAACCCGCCATAGATCTGCATCCGGGCAGGGGTTAGCCGCCTGGGTGAGGATTGGGGGTGTTGCGCGTTCTGAACGGACCGCCAAGTCCGTGTCGCTGGTTGGCGACGGCGGAAGGGTATCGTGTAGGGAGCGGGGGGACAATATCTATCTGAAGCGGGCACACAAGGCTGTCGACGCCTATCCATCAGGCCATGGCACGTTGCAACAAATGTAGATGCTGCCGCCAGGCTGCGTCGCGCCGCGCGGGCGGCGCTCGATCTCAACAGCGGCAAAACAACATCGGCTAGCGCTTGGTGGCCTTGACGCAATCCGAGGCCGTAACCTGCGAAGAACGCCCGATGTGCCTGACGTGCAACCGCATCAGGGCGCGAAGGCGCATGCCTTGTTTTCTCTGGCGCTCTTGAGATCGAGCGCCGCCCGCGCGACGCGACGCAGCCTGACGGCAGCATCTACATTTGTTGCAACGTGCCATGGTCCGATGGATAGGCGTTGCCATGGGGATTAAGCGCATAGCGGGAGATTCTCGGTTTGGAAAGAAGGCTTTCAAGGACTGATTCTGCTATCGCATTGCTCAAATTTGCGCATCCTCGCATGACCGATTATATTGGTGCTGCAGCCCTAGCCCGTCCTCTCCCAGAAGTCCTTCTGGTTCATGCTGGTGATGACACTAGGTAAGTATTTATGGCCCCGCTCTGCGGGGCCATTTTCGTATCCGGGCGGGGAAAATCTTACCGGCTTCGGTCGCGCTGCTTCCCTCTGGTCTTGTTTCTCTGTGTTTCGTGGCCCTACCGCCGAACTCAGCCAATCCCCAGTCAACCCAAAGCGCCGAACCAGCCGCTAATCCAGTCCAGCGCCACAACGCGATCACGCTGCGCTGTTGTGTGCCACCTGAATCTTCAAATCATGCACTATCGCCTGTGCCATCTCCCCCAGGTAAGCCGCTGCCCGGAACGGAAGGACAATATCTATCTAAAGCGGGCAAACAAGGCTGGCGACGCCAATCCATCAGGCCATGGCACGTTGCAACAAATGTAGATGCTGCCGCCAGGCTGCGTCGCGCCGCGCGGGCGGCGCTCG
>NZ_JBSKHP010000025.1:0-101960 GCF_057128625.1 Pseudomonas imperatae
GGCAGCCCGTTGATCGACGCCTCCAGTCGGCCCTGGCGCTTTACGGGGCATACAATCAAGATCACAAGCCAGATCAAGATCAAAAGCCAGATCAAGATCAACAGCTAAATCGACAGCCAGATCAACATCAAAAGCAGATCAAGAGCCGTCGCCGGATCGGAGATGTTCGGGCTTTTGGGCATAAAAAAACGGCTCCCGAGGGAGCCGTTTTTCGTTACATCACAGCGTTACTTGGACAGCTTGTAGGCAATGATGTAGTCGCCCATCTTGGTGCCCAGCGAACCGTGACCACCCACCACGGACAGCACGTACTGTGCGCCATCCTTGCCGGTGTAGGTCATCGGGGTCGACTGGCCACCTGCTGGCAGGCGGCTTTCCCACAGCTTCTTGCCGTTTTTCACGTCATAAGCGCGGATGTACTGGTCCAGGGTGCCGCTCAGGAAGCCAACGCCACCGGCAGTGACCATCGAGCCGCCCATGCTAGGCACGCCCAGGGTCAGGTTCAGCGGGATCGGCGAGCTGTCGCGGCTGGTGCCGTTCTTGTGCTTCCAGATCACCTTGGCGGTGGTCAAGTCGACACCGGCCACGTAGCCCCAGGCCGGAGCCTGGCATGGCACGCCGAACGGCGACATCAGTGGGTGCATGATCACGGCATACGGGGCGCCGGTGTTTGGCTGCACGCCGCTGGTTTCGCTTTCACGCTTGCTGCCCGCTTCCACCTGGGCGCGAGGCACCAGCTTGGAGACGAACGCCATGTAGTTGGGGCTGGTAAACAGCATCTGGCGAACCGGGTCCTCCGACACGGCGCCCCAGTTGAACACACCGACGTTGCCCGGGTAGATGATGCTGCCCTGGGTCGACGGAGGGGTGTACTGGCCTTCATAACGCAGCGACTTGAACTGGATGCGGCACAGCAGCTGGTCAAATGGAGTCACGCCCCACATGGCTTTTTCGTTCAGCTCCGGCGGCAGCAGGTTCAGCTCCGAGCGGGCCTGGGTTGGCGCGGTGTGGTCGCCTTCCACGGCACCCTTCGGCGCGTCCACTTCCTGGATCGGCACGATTGGCGCGCCGGTGGTGCGGTCCAGCACGTACAGGCTGCCTTGCTTGGTCGGCTGCACCAGGGCGTGTTTCACGCCTTCGGCAGTCTTGATGTCGACCAGGGTAGGCTGGCTTGGTACGTCCATGTCCCACAGGTCATGGTGAGTGAACTGGTAGTTCCACTTCAGCTTGCCGGTGTCGATGTCCAGGGCCACGGTGCCGGCGCTGAATTTCTCCGACTCTGGGGTGCGGTTGCCGCCCCACTGGTCAGGCATCTGGTTGCCCAGTGGCAGGTAGATCATGCCCAGCTTCTCGTCGACGCTGGCCAGCGACCACATGTTCGGCGAGTTGCGGGTGTAGAACTTGCCTTCGGCGATCGGCGCGGTGTCGTCCGGGTTGCCGGCGTCCCAGTTCCAGACCAGGTGGCCGTCGTGCACGTCGAACGCACGGATCACGCCCGAAGGCTCGTCGGTGGATTCGTTGTCGGTCACGTGGCCGCCGATGATCACCAGGTTACGGGTGATGGCGGCAGGCGAGGTGGCGTAGTAGCCGCCAGGGGTGAACTTGCCGATGTTGGAGTGCAGGTTCACGACACCCTTGTCGCCGAAGTCTTCGCAGACTTTGCCGGTGTCGGCGTTCAGCGCGATCAGGCGAGCGTCGGCGGTCGGCAGGAACAGGCGGCGTGGGCAGCTGGTGGCCACGGCCTGGCCAGCGGTGGACAGGGCGGCCGGCGCGCTTGGCACGTCCGACTTGCTGTAGGCGGCTTCGTCGTAGTACGACACGCCACGGCAGGTCATGTGCGCCCAGCCGCGGAAGTCATTGCCGTTCGGGCCTTGAATCTGTGGGTCGTAGCGCCAGATTTCCTTGCCGGTGTCCGGGTCCAGGGCCAGCACCTTGCTGTGGGCGGTGCAGGCGTACAGCATGCCGTTCACCTTCAGCGGGGTGTTCTGGTTGGTCAGCTCGACCGGATCCTTGTCGGTAGGCATGTCACCGGTGCGGATGCGCCAGGCTTCGGTCAGGTTACCCACGTTGGCCGGGGTGATCTGCTTCAGCGGGGAGTAGCGCTCGCCAAACTCGGTGCGGCCGTAAGACTGCCACTCGCCATCGGGCTGGGCAGGGGCGGCGCTGGTCATGTCGGTGTCGTCGCGACCCAGGTCGCCACTGATGTCACCGTAGCTGGTGAATTGCGCAGCCACGGCGCAGGCGCCGGCCAGCACAACGGCTACGCCCAGTACCGAAGTACCTTTTGGCGCGGCTTCACGCAGCACCAGTGGCTTGCGGAACCATGGCAGCCACAGCAGCAGGCCCAGCACGAACCACAGCGACAGGCGTGGCACCAATTGCCACCAGTCCAGGCCGGTCTCGGCCAGCGACCAGACGGTGCTGCCCAGCAGGAACACGGCGTAGATGCCCAGTGCCACGGAACGACCCGTCAGCAGCAGGACACCGGTGACGACCAGGAACAGGCCGGCGATCACGTAGTACAGGGAGCCGCCCAGGGTGACAAGCTTGACACCTCCGGCCAGCAGGGCGAGGCCCATTAGCAGCATCACCAGGCCGAGCAAGCTCGGCGCGAGGCGACCCCGACTGAAAGCACTGTCAGTGCTCATAGTGTGGTTTCTCCGTTACGTTTGAGTAGTCGAGCGTAGCCCGGGAGGGCCTACGCTCGTGGTCTGGTTAACTTCTTCCGTAAAGTTGAATTGTTGTTAGAAAGAGCTCTGCACCTTGATGCCGGCGACCAGGGCGTTGTCGACCTGATCCACGCCGCCTGGGTGCTTGATGTATTGCAGGTTCGGGCGCACGGTCAGCCAGTTGGTCACGTGCACGCCGTAGTTCAGTTCGGCGCTGGTTTCAGTGCGCTGGATTGGCATGTAGGCAGGATCGTTGTAGTCGGTCACGCCATTGGCGGCGTTGGTCGCTTCTTCGTTCTTGCGGTAAGCCGGGTTCACGTGAATGCGCGCCAGGGCGAAGCCGATGTCATCCTTTGGACGGGCATCGAACAGGCCTTTGTAGACGACGCCGGCCTGGACATAGTTGTCGACCATGTTGGTCTTCTTGTCGTGCACGGTGACGTTGCCGAACACGCTCAGGCCGCGCGAGTTGTCGCTGGCCTGGGCGGTCAGTTGCTGGTTCAGGGTCAGCCAGTAGCCGTGCTTGCTGGAGCTGGAGCGGTAGTCGTCACCGCTCAGGGCGGCCGGCTGGCCGTTGCTGTCCTTGTAGACATCCTTGGCGTTGGCGGTGCTGTAGTAGTAACCCACGCGGTATTCGCCCGGCAGGTTGTTGATCTTCGGCGTGAACACCAGCTCGACCGGCAGCACGGCGCCGGTAGTACCGGCGTTGTTCAATTTGAAACCGTTACCATTTTCCAGGTTGGACGGGTTCAGGGCGTAGGCGCCGATCTGGGCGTACACTTCGCTGTTCAGGTGGTATTTCACCCGCGCGGCCCATTGGCTGACCGGCCAGTTGTACCAGATGCCAGTGGCCCAGTTGCCCACCTGCGAGCCGCAGAAGCCCAGGTTCTGGAAGTCGCACTGGAAGCTGTTGAAGTCTTCGCCTTCACCGAAGCGGCCGACCTTGATGTCCAGCGCCTGGTCGAAGAACTTCTGCTCGTAGTACATCTGCGTGATGCGCACGATGCTGCCACGGCCATAGACTTCCTGGGACGAGCTGATGCCGCCGGTGCGTGGATCGGCCACGCGGTCGTTGGTGATGTTGTCACCGTTGCGGTCGGTCAGGGTCAGCTGGAACTCGGCGTCGTGCCAGCCCAGGATCTTCTGCAGGTCCATGTGCATGCCCAGCGCGAACTGGTCGCTGTAGCGGGTGGCGTGGTCATGGTTGTAGCCGCCGTGCAGGTTCGAACCCGATTCGCCCACGTACTCCATCTTGAAGTCGTAGCCCAGGTCGTGCAGCTCGGTGCGCTTGCCGCCCCAGTCGCCCAGCATGTAGGGCGAGTCGGCGTCGAAGGCCGGTGCTGCCTGGACACAGGAAGCCAGGCCCAGGGCAGTCATGCCGCCCAGCAGGCGGAGGGTCGGCGATACGTTGATGCGGCCGGCGACGCGGGCGCGGCGAAGTTCGAATTTTGGCATTTATTAAGGATCTTTAATTATTAACCAAACGGTACATTCTTCGATGGCATTAATGTCAATGAAGAATGTAGGTTTTATTACGCAAAAAAATCGTTTCAGTTGCGGGTGGCGGAGGATATAGAGGTTTTTTTGTTATTAAAAGACGCTTATGCAACATGCATAGTTGCTAGTGGCGTAACAATAGCCGGACCCCGCCGAACCGCCTGAATATCGACCTTTCGCAGCCATGAAAATTTCTTCAGTGTCCCTTGGCGAACGTGCGCGGTGGCTTAATCTTTAGTCATGCGCCCGCGAACAAGCGTCGCCCGCCCCCGTGGCAGCGGCCACAGGGCCGCGTCACGCCGCCGCGGTTAAATCTGCCAACCGCCGCCAGCCCGGCCGCACAGTGGTAAATTAGGAAATATCCTACAAGGTGCGCAGAAAGCGCCTATTAGCCAGCCCAGGCTGCGGCGCTAAGGTCTTCCCGCTGCCGTACGGCTCGGCTATGGTGCGCACCCCTCACACGGCTGGAGCCAGGCATGACCCAAACCACAAACAACCCGCTGCACGGTGTCACGCTGGAGCAGATTCTCACTGCGCTGGTCACCCACTACACCTGGGAAGGGCTGGCCGAGCGCATTGATATCCGCTGCTTCAAGAGCGACCCCAGCATCAAGTCGAGCCTGACCTTCCTGCGCAAGACGCCCTGGGCGCGGGAGAAGGTGGAGCGCCTGTACGTGAAGCTGGCCCGCACCAAACGGCCTGTCGAGGACTGACCTGTATGCATAACCCCCTGCCATCGCGCCCGCTGCGCCTGTTCGTCACCCTGTCGGCCTGGGCCGCCTGGCTGGCCCTGACGGTGCAGCTGCTATTGATCCTGCAGGGGCGGCTGGCCGACCAGGCGAGCCTGGTGGGCGGGGTGCTGCACTTCTTCAGCTACTTCACCATTCTCACCAACACCCTGGTGGCCATCGTGCTGACGGCCACGGCGCGGGCGCAGGGCGGCAACGCGGCGTCGTTCTGGCTGCGGCCCTGGGTGAGTTCGGGGGTAACGGCGAGCATTATCCTGGTGGGCGTGGCCTACAGCCTGCTGCTGCGCAACACCTGGCACCCGCAAGGGGTGCAGTGGGTGGTGAACGAGCTGCTGCATGACATCCTGCCGCCGGTGTTCGTGGCGTTCTGGTGGTGGTGCGTGCCCAAGGGCAGCCTGCGGGCCCGGCACGTGGTGGCGTGGATGGTCTATCCCATCGTGTATTTCGGCTATTGCCTGCTGCGCGGAAGCGAGATTGGCGTGTACCCCTATCCGTTCATCGACGTGGGCACGCTGGGGTATGGGCGGGTGGTGGTGAATGCGCTGGTGATTCTGCTCGGCTTCGTGGCCATTTCCTTCGCCTTGGTGGGCGTTGACCGCTGGCAAGCCCGCCGCACAATCGCGTAGCAGCGGCCAAAGGCCGCGTCCCAGGTGCCGCGGTTTAGCGGATGGCCTCGGACGCAGCCTTCGGCAGCTGCTACGGGGTGTCAGCCTTAGTCGTTTTCGTCCAGGCGCCAGTAGCCCACGGCCTTGACCTCGGCAGACTCGCCCAGGTGGTGGTGGTCCAGCAGCACCTTGCGCACCTGGCGCGACAGCGCCGCTTCGGTAGCCACCCAGGCGTACAGCTCGCCCGTGGGGATGGTCAGGTCGGTGACGGCGGCCAGCAGCGCGTGTTCGCTGGCGTGGCGCTCCACCCAAATCACTTCCACTTGCGCGGCGCTGCCCAGCACCTGCTGCTCCTGGGCGTTCTCGATTTCAATGACCACCAGCGCCTTGCGGTTGGCCGGCAGTTCTTCCAGGCGCCGGGCGATGGCCGGGATGGCGGTTTCGTCGCCGATCAGCAGGTAGCTGTCGAAGATATCCGGGACGATGGTGGAGCTGCGCGGGCCGCCGATGTACAGGTGCTGGCCCGGTGCGGCCTGCTCGGCCCAGGTGGAGGCAGGGCCGTCACCGTGAATCACGAAGTCGATGTCCAGTTCGCCGGCGGCCAGGTCGATGCGCCGCGGGGTGTAGTCGCGCATGGCCGGTTTCGGGCCTTCGCTGGGGCCGCCCAGTTTCAGGGTCAGCAGGGCCGCCTGTTCCTCGGCGTTGCGCGGGAACATCAGCTTGATGTGGTCGTCGGCGCCCAGGCTCAGGAAACCTTCCAGCTCCGGGCCGCCCACGGTGATGCGGCGCATGCGCGGGGTCAGCTGGGTAACGCGCAACACGTCCAGGCGGCGGCGCTTGATTTCGTGCATGACGCGGTGCACGCCGTGAGTGTTCTCTACCTTCATACGGACTTCTCCTGAGCGGGGTAAGCAGTGGCGGGGCCATCGACGATGGCCTTGGCAGTACTGGTGAGCAGGTCGCGGACCCGTACGATCTCTTCGGGGCTCCAGCGGCCGTGGTGCAGCTGCAGGGCATGGCGGAGGTTATGCACGGCTTCGTGAATCTCGGCCGGGCGGTCGTGGCCGCGCAGGGCGCGCTTGCTCACGTCGATGCGGGTGCGCACGCCTTCCAGGGCAATGGCCTGGTCGCCCAGCGAGGCGCGGCCGGCGTCGGTGGCGGTGTAGAGTTTCTTGCCGCCCTGGGCGTCGCCCTGGACCAGCTCGCTTTCTTCCAGGAACGTCAGGGTCGGGTAGATGACGCCGGGGCTTGGGCTGTAGGCGCCGTCGAACATGCCTTCGATCTGGCGGATCAGGTCGTAGCCGTGGCAGGGCTGCTCGGCCACCAGGGCCAGCAGCAGCAATTTCAGGTCGCCGGGGGCGAACACACGGGGGCCGCGGCCGCCGCGCTCGCGGCCGGGGCGGCGTTCCAGGCCGTCGTGGCCGTCGCCGAACTCGCGGCGGGGGTGGGGGTGATGGTGGTCTCTCATCGTCTTTTTCTCTTCACTTGGTTACTTAAGATATACCGTAAGATATATCTTAGTATTGCGCAAGCATAAAAGACGAATGGTTCTCATCTGGGCAATGCACGGGACGCTTGGGCCCCGTAGCCGCTGCCGCAGGCTGCGCTGGCCCCATCATTCACCAAAGATCTCCAGTGAACTCAAGGGCCAGCGCAGCCTTCGGCAGCGGCTACGCAGATTGGCGTAGGGTTTACCTGGCGGCGGTGCTTTGGTTGGGCACCTTGCACTGGGTGGCGGCGCCCGGCTGCACATAGGGGGTCAGCATTGGCGCCATGCCCTTGAGCACCTGCACCGGCAGCGCCGAGGTGAAGCGGAAGCCTTCGGCGGCGCGGCCGGGGACGAAGGCAGTGAGGGTGCCGAAGTGGTTCTGGCCAATGTAGAACACGAAGGTGGCGGTGCGGTTGATGGCCTTGGAGCCCAGCACCCGGCCGCGCGCGCCGAAGCTCTCGATGCGGTTGTCGCCGGTGCCGGTCTTGCCGCCCATGACCAGCGCGGTGCCGTCGGCGGTCTTGAAGCTGCCCGACACGCGCCGCGCGGTACCGGCGTCCACCACCTGCGACAGCGCTTCGCGCATGGCCTGGGCAATTTCCGGCTTGAGCACCTGGCGGGCCTTGTCCGGCGCTGCGGTTACCTCGGTTTCATACGGGGTGCCGGCGGCGAAGTGCAGGCTGTCGATGCGCAGCACCGGCAGGCGCACGCCGTCGTTCTGGATGATGCCGATCAGCTCGGCCAGGGCGGCGGGGCGGTCGCCGGAGCTGCCGATGGCGGTGGCCAGCGACGGTACCAGGTGGTCGAACGGGTAGCCCAGGCGCGCCCAGCGCCGGTGGATGTCGAGGAACGCCTCGATTTCCAGCATGGTGCGGATGCGGCTGTCGCGGGCGCTCTTGTGACGGCTTTTGAACAGCCAGCCGTAGACTTCCTGGCGTTCGAAGTGGCTGGCGGTCACCGCCTCGCTGAACTTGGCGTCGGGGTGCTGCATCAGGTAGCCCACCAGCCACAGGTCCAGCGGGTGGACGCGGGCGATGTAGCCCTGGTCGGGCAGGTCCCAGTGGCCGGGGCCATAGCTGTCGTAGTACTCGCCCAGGCGTTTTTCAGTGACCGTCTCGCCCTTGCCCAGGTGCGAGCGCACGAAGCTTTCGAAGGTGGCCTGGCTGGCGGTGGGGTACAGGTAGCGGTGCACGGCGGCCAGGTGCGAGGCGGTGGGGTGCAGGCCGTCGAGGAAGGTGTCCAGGCGTTCCTGGGCGCTCTTGCCCTGGTAGCGTTTATAGAAGCGCAGCAGGAAGTCGCTGCCTTCCTTGTCGGCGAAGCGCGCCAGGTATTCCTGGCGGCGGGGGTCGCCGTCGTCCTTGAGCAGTTCGGCGCTGTTGTTGGGGCCGTTGTAGGTGGTGTAGCGGACGATGTCGCGCATCAGCCGTATGAACGGCAGGTTGATGGATTCGCGCAGGGCTTCCTTGAGCGTGGGAATGCGCCCGTTGTCTTCGTTGCGGAAGTTCTTGAAGGTGTGCATGCCGCCGCCGGTGAAGAAGCTTTCGCCGGGGCTGGCCGAGTATTTGCGCTCCAGGGCGGCGTCGAGCATGGGCTTGAGGGCGTGGTCCTTGTTCTGCATCAGGTAGTCCACGGCCCAGCGGCTGAGGCGGTCCTGCTCGTTGATGTCGGCTTTCTTCAGCTCGGCAGGTGCCTGGGCGCCGTACTTGTCGTGAAGTTCGCTGATGATCTCCAGGTAGCTGGTGAGCACGCGCATCTTGGCGGTAGAGCCCAGCTCCAGCTTGCTGCCTTCGTTGATGTCGAACGGCTGGTCGGTGTTGTCGGTCTGTACCCGCACGCGCGAGCCGTCCGGGGTGCGCTCCATCAGGGTGAAGCTGTATTTCACCTCGGGGGTGCTGGCGGGGGTCAGCAGGTGCTCGCCAATCAGCCCCAGTTGCTGGGCATAGGCGGGGTCGGCCAGGTGCTTGAGGTAGTCGGTGACCTGCAGCTGCAGGTCATTCTGCAGGGTGCTGGTGGCTGACAGGTCCAGACGGTCAAGGTCGTACAGCGGGCGGTTGAGCAGGGTGGACAGGCGGGTGCGCGCCACGCTGATGCCTTTGTTGGTCTCGATGGGCTGGATGGTCGGTTCCAGCACCCAGTCGCGGTAGCTGACCTTGCTGGCCAGGGCGGCGTCGGCCAGGGGCTGGTCGATGACGTTGTTGGCGGCCAGCAGGCGGATGTGGCTGTCGGTGAGCTGTGCCAGCTCGTCATGGCCCTTGGACAGGAAGTGCGAGGGGCGGCGCTGGGCGATCATCAGCGACAGCACTTCGCGCAGGGCCAGGCCGCGCTCGGCGAGGATTTTCGGGCTGTTGTCGGTGGACGACAGCACCTGATTGACCCGGGCGAAATCGGCGCCGTACCACACCCGCAGGCCCTCGGCCATGCCGTGCACCTCACCGTGGCCGGGCACGGCCGACAGCGGCACGCTGTTGAGGTAGTCGCGCACGATGCGCTGGCGTGCTTCCAGGGTGTCGGGGCCATCCTGGTAGGCGCGCACGCTGGCGGACACCATCTGGCGGATCTTCTCGCCGCCCGACACGGTAAGGCCGTCCGGGGAGTGCCGGTACTTTTCCAGCTGCGTGGCCAGGGTGCTGCCGCCCGCCGACTGGCCGGGCAGGGCGAAGATCTTCGCCACCTGGGTGTAGGCCGCCTTGCCGAAACGCGGCCAGTCCACCGCCGGGTTCAGCAGCGGTTCGCGCGGGTCGAGCAGGCTGCGGTTTTCCACGAACAGCAGGCTGTTGACCACCACCGGCGGAATGTCCTGGAACTGCGCGTACAGCTGCTGCGGGTAGTGGAATTCGTAGAGGACGTCGGCCTTGCAGTCGGTAATGGTCAGGCCGGCCTGGATCTTCTCGGAATAGGGGATGAACAGGCCGCGATCGTAGTAGGCCATCAACGAAGGCGAGAAGCGCGTCTGCGCCTCGATCGCGTAGTCGCGCTTGATCAGCCGGGGCAGGAACTGGCCCAGGTCGCTGTAGCCCAGGCGCTTGTCGAACGGGCCTTCGCCGGGGTAGGCGATGGAGTCGCTGGGGCCGGGGGCCAGGGTGTAGGTCAAATCCTTGGCGTAGCGGCTGAATTCACGGGCTTGCAGCTTGGAGGTGCGCATTTCGGCGCGCATGGCGAAGGCCAGTGCCACCAGGCCGATCAGCACCAGCAGCCAGAACAGGCGGCGCCACAAATGGCGCTGGCGCGCAGGTTTCGGGGTCGGTGGTTCAGCCGGACTGTCGGTGGGTACCGCAGTCTTGGTGGGTTCTGTCTGCCACAAAGCGCCCATAGTCGTCAGCCCAATCAGGTAATTTCATCGTACCTGCCTGAAGCTTAGACGCTGGCCGTCAATGGTGAAAAATTTGTCGAATGGGCCGCGAAAAAAACCGTTGGCGCGGCTAACTCCTTCCGTGGCGGGGAAAAAGTATAGCTGATGGTGGGGGACGCGGCCTGGCGGCCGCTGCTACAGGAAACCCCGCTGTAGCAGCGGCCGCAGGCCGCGTCCGGGTACATCACCCGCGCATCATTTCCTTGACCATGCGCTCCTGCTCGGCCAGGTCCTTCTGGCGCGCGTCGATGCGCGAGGCCAGCTGGAAATTGTTGGCCGCCCGGCGCTTGGCGAAGTCCAGCTGCTGCTGGGCCTGGCGGAAGTCGCCTTCCAGGGCGAAGTATTCGGCGCGGGCCTGGTGCAGGCCGATGATGTTGCCGTTGGCGCCGCGGGTGTCGGCCACCTGGTTCCACACGTCCGGGTCGTTGGGGCGCGAACGCAGCAGGTCTTCCAGGGCCTTCTCGGCATCGGCGGTGCGGCTCTGCTTGATCAGCAGGTCGACCCGCACCTGGTTGAGCGGGAAGTTGCCCGGGTACAGGCCCAGCAGGCGGTCGACCCGTGCCTGGGCGTCGCTTAGCTTGTTGGCGGCCACGTCCAGGTCCACCGCCGCCAGGTTGTAGGTAATGTCATTGGGCGCCTTGGCCAGCAGCGGCTTGAGGTTCTCGCGCGCGTCGTTCAACTGGCTGCTCTTGATCTGGGCGATGGCCAGGCCGTAGCGGGCCGGGTCGGACTTGGGGTTCTCGTCCAGCAGGGCGCGGAAGCGCTTGGCGGCCATGCCGGGGGTGTCTTCGTAGATCAGCTCCACGCGCTTCTTGATCAGCTGGAAGCGCAGGCTGTCCTCGATGCCGCCCTTGGGGAACTGCTCGGCGCGGTTGCGGGTGTCGGCGATCCGCGCTTCGGTGACCGGGTGGGTGAGCAGGAATTCCGGCGGCTTGGCGTCGAAGCGGTACTGGCGCGCCAGCTTCTCGAACATGTCGGGCATGCTGCGCGGGTCGTAGCCGGCCTTCTGCAGGGTGACCAGGCCGACGCGGTCGGCCTCGCTCTCGTTTTCACGCGAGAACGCCCGTTGCGACTGGATCGCCGCCGCCTGGCTGCCCATGATGGTGGCGATGCCGGCGTCACCGGCACCGGTGGCTGCCAGCACGATGCCCGTCAGCAAGGCGGCCATTACCGGCATCTGCATGCGCTTCTGTTCTTCCACGCCGCGGGCGAAGTGCCGTTGCGCCAAGTGGGAGAGTTCGTGGGCCATCACGCCGGCGTACTGGCCTTCGGTGTCGGCGTTGAGGAACAGCCCGCCGTTCACCCCGACAATGCCGCCGGGGGCAGCGAAGGCGTTGAGCTCCTTGCTGTCGATGAGGATGAATTCCAGGCGGTGGTCTTCCAGCTGGCTGCTTTCGGCCAGGCGGTACACGGTGGTTTCGACGTAATCCTTGAGCTGGGGGTCGGACAGCTGGCCGACCTGGCTGCGTAGCAGCCCGAGCCAGGCACGGCCCAGGTCATGCTCCTGCTGCGGGGAGACAATGGCCGAACTGGCATCGCCAAGTGACGGCAAGTCGTCGGCATGGCCCGGCAGGGCCAGCAGGCAGGCAAGCGTCAGCAGGGTGGGGCGCAATAAAGACATGCACGGGGCTCTGAGTCGAGAAAGACCTTACTGTAGCCGGGTCATCCTTCCACGACCAGAGGGGGCCGCGCATGAGGTATTCTAGGCGGCCAACCCCGCCAGCTTGCCGTGCCCCGGAGAAAAAAAGGCCATGACCGACGCAGTACAGTGTGACGCCGAGCTCGACGCCAGCGGTCTCAATTGCCCGTTGCCATTGCTCAAGGCGAAGATGGAACTCAACCGGCTGCAGGCCGGGGCGGTGCTGAAAGTCATCGCCACCGACGCTGGTTCCCAGCGCGATTTTCACAGCTTTGCCCGGTTGGCAGGTCATGCCCTGTTACACGAAACTGTTCGGGACGGGGTTTATACCTATTGGCTGAAGAAAGCCTGAGCGTGCGTGCCCGCTTCTCATAACAAGGAAAACTGATGTTCAAAGTGCTTCGCGACTGGATACAGCGTTACTTCTCGGATGAAGAAGCGGTGGTGCTCACGGTGCTGCTGGTGCTGGCGTTCACGGCCGTGCTGACCCTGGGCGGCATGCTCGCGCCGGTGCTGGCGGGCATGGTCCTGGCGTTCCTGATGCAGGGGCTGGTCACCGGCCTTGAGCGCCTGCGCGTGCCCTCGGGGGTGGCGGTGGCCCTGGTGTTTGCGCTGTTCATGAGCGCTCTGGCGGTGTTCATGCTGGTGCTGGTGCCGCTGCTGTGGCACCAGTTGATCACCCTGTTCAACGAGCTGCCGGGCATGCTTGGGAAGTGGCAGTCGCTGTTGCTGCTGCTGCCCGAGCGCTACCCGCACCTGGTGTCGGACGAGCAGGTGCTGCAGGCCATCGAGGCGGCGCGCGGCGAGATCGGCAAGTTCGGCCAGTGGGCGCTGACGTTCTCGCTGTCGAGCCTGCCGTTGCTGGTGAACATCATGATCTACTTCGTGCTGGTGCCGATCCTGGTGTTCTTCTTCCTCAAGGACCGGGTCATGATCGCCCGCTGGGTGAAGGGCTACCTGCCGCGCGAGCGGGCGCTGATCACCCGCGTGGGCCAGGAAATGAACCGGCAGATCGCCAACTACATCCGTGGCAAGGTGATCGAGATCATCATCTGCGGTGTCGCCACTTATATAGCCTTCGTCGCCCTGGGGCTGAACTACGCGGCCTTGCTGGCGCTGCTGGTGGGGCTGTCGGTGGTGGTGCCCTACGTGGGCGCGGTGGTGGTGACCGTGCCGGTGACCCTGATCGCGCTGTTCCAGTGGGGCTGGGGTGACCAGTTCATCTACCTGATGGCGGTGTACGGCATCATCCAGACCCTGGATGGCAACGTGCTGGTGCCGCTGCTGTTCGCCGGTGCGGTGAACCTGCACCCGGTGGCGATCATCTGCGCGGTGCTGCTGTTTGGCGGGCTGTGGGGCTTCTGGGGGATCTTCTTCGCCATCCCGCTGGCCACCTTGTTCAAGGCAGTGCTGGACGCGTGGCCGCGCAACGAGCCGCAGGTGTCGCCGATTCTGTAACGAACGGCGGTGTTGTGGGAGCTGGCTTGCCAGCGAGCTTTTCGGGCCCCAACAGCTCGCTGGCAAGCCAGCTCCCACAGGTCAGGCGCTGTGCAGGGCCTGGGCGGCGGCCAGCACCGCGTCGACGTGGCCGGGTACCTTCACGCCGCGCCATTCCTGGCGCAGCACGCCATTCTGGTCGATCAGGAAGGTGCTGCGGTCCACGCCCAGGTATTCCTTGCCGTACAGCTTCTTCAGCTTGATCACGTCGAACAGCTGGCACAGGGCCTCGTCCTTGTCGCTGATCAGCTCGAAGGTGAACGCCTGCTTGGCCTTGAAGTTCTCATGGCTCTTGATGCCGTCGCGGGACACGCCGAACACCAGGGTGTTGGCCGCCGCGAAGGCTTCGTGCTGGTCACGGAAACCCTGGCCCTCGGTGGTGCAGCCCGGGGTGCTGTCCTTGGGGTAGAAGTAGATCACCACCTGGCGGCCCTTCAGGGCGCTCAGGCTGACCGACTGGCCGCCAGTGGCCGGGGCTTCGAAGTCCGCGACCGGCTGGCCGATTTCAACTGCCATGGGCAAGTCCTTGTCAGATGGGGTTGGTGGGGCGCCAGGGCTCGATCAGCGCGTCCAGGTTCAGGGCGTCGGCGAAGTCCAGGAACTGGTCGCGCAGCCAGCTGATCTGCACGCCAGGCGGCAGGGTCACGGTGAAGGTGGCGTTGAGCATGGTGCCGCCGGTCTGCGGTGCCTGGTAGGTGTCGCAGGTCAGGTTCTCCAGTTCCACGTGGTGGTCGATGAAGAACTGGCACAGCTCGTTGATGATGTCCGAGCGGTACACCGAGCTGACGTAGGCCACGTAGGGCAGCGACAGCGGGCGGGTTTCCAGGGTGGCGCTGCGCACCAGGTTGACGGTGAAGCCGTGCTTCTTGGCCAGCGAGCCGAGGCTGGTTTCCAGGCGCGCCAGGGCGTCCCAGTTGCCCGACACCTGCAGTACCAGGGCACTGCACTCGCCGTGGCGGGTCAGGCGCGAGGTCACCACCGAGCAGCGACTGTCGTGGCTGGCCCGGCACAGGACGTTGGTCAGCTCCATGGGGTTAGGGCCAAGGGCACTGATGACAAGGAATTGTTCGCGAACTGTGGGGGTGGACATGCAGCATTCCTAAAGCGATGAGCGGTCAGTACACAAATGGACATGAAGGCTGGCCCGCGTGACCCCATGGTAGCCGGGCACGATGCCGGCAACGGCGCGCAAAACGCCCGTTGGCAGGGGATCGGCGGCTCAGGATCAGGGGTTTGCAGTGCTTGGAACGCGTTGCAAACCGGACAAACACGCCCACCGGTACCGATCAAAGTCTGAAGGGTAGCGAAAAGCGGCGCCAAGGGGAATGCTCGCGAGGTGGTACTTCGCTTGTGCAAGGCACATGGCCCCAGTACCATTACCGCTCTCTTTTTCCGGCAGGAGCGGTTGCATGATTGCGGGCAGTATGGTGGCACTGGTCACACCCATGGACGCAGAAGGTCGTCTCGACTGGGACAGCCTCAGCAAACTCGTGGACTTCCATCTCAAGGAAGGCACTGATGCCATCGTCGCCGTGGGCACCACCGGCGAGTCCGCGACCCTGGACTACAAGGAACACATCGATGTGATCCACCGCGTGGTCGAGCAGGTGGCCGGTCGTATCCCGGTCATCGCCGGCACCGGTGCCAATTCCACCCGCGAGGCGGTGGAACTGACCCGCAACGCCAAGGAAGCCGGCGCCGACGCCTGCCTGCTGGTGACCCCGTACTACAACAAGCCGACCCAGGAAGGCCTGTACCAGCACTTCAAGCACGTCGCCGAGGCCGTGGACATCCCGCAGATCCTCTACAACGTGCCAGGCCGCACCGCCTGCGACATGAAGGCCGAGACCGTGATCCGCCTGTCCACCGTGAAGAACATCATCGGTATCAAGGAAGCCACTGGCGACCTGCAGCGCGCCAAGGACATCCTGGCCGGCGTCTCCAGCGACTTCCTGCTGCTGTCCGGCGATGATCCGACCGCAGTCGAGCTGATCCTGCTGGGTGGCAAGGGCAACATCTCGGTCACCGCCAACGTTGCGCCGCGCGCCATGCACGAAATGTGCGCCGCTGCCCTGCGTGGCGAGGCCGAGCAGGCCCGCGCCATCAACGAGCAGCTGATGCCGCTGCACAAGAACCTGTTCCTGGAAGCCAACCCGATTCCCGTGAAATGGGCACTGCACGAAATGGGCCTGATGCCTGAAGGCATTCGCCTGCCGCTCACCTGGTTGAGCGCCCCTTATCACGAAACGCTGCGTCAGGCCCTGCGCCAGACCGGCGTCCTGGTCTAATTGAGGAAGTACAACGCATGAAGCGATTGGCCGGTCTTTCCGCCCTTGCCCTGGTGATTTCGAGCACCAGCGGCTGCAGTTGGTTGTGGGGCGAGAATGGTTACTTCCGTGACCGTGGCAGCGATTACCTGGAGGCCCGTCAGACGGCTCCCATGCAGACCCCTGAAGGCCTGGCGCTGGACAAGCGCCTGGACCCACTGCTGCCGATTCCGCGCAACGTCGCCGATGAGGCCCAGCGCACCGGCGAGTACCAGGTGCCGCGCCCGCTGCCGCTGCAGGCGTCCCAGGAAGCTACCGACTACACCTTGCAGAAGAACGGCGACGCCCACTGGATCCTGTCCGAGCACCCGCCGGCTGAAACCTGGCCGGTGGCCCACCAGTTCTTCGAGGACAACGGCTTCCGCATCGCCGACGAGCGCCCGCAGACCGGTGAGTTCACCACCGCCTGGCAGCGTTATGACGAGCTGTCGGCGTCCATGGCCAAGCGCCTGCAAGCCTCTGCCGCCAGCGGCGACGGCGAGACCCGCGTGCGCGTGCGCATCGAGCCGGGCGTGCAGCGCAACACCAGTGAAGTCTACGTGACCACCGTCAGCCGCCCTTCGGGCAGCAGCCAGTCGGTCGACTTCCCGAAAATGCCGACCAACGCCGGTGCCGACGTGGCCCTGGTGGACGAAATGCTTGCCAGCATGACCCGCAGCGCCCAGAAGGGCGGCTCGGTGTCGCTGCTGGCCGCGCGTGACTTTGACGCCCCGAGCCGCGTGGCCCTGAGCGAAGACGGCAGCGGCAACCCGGTGCTGAACGTGGGCACGGACCTGGACCGCGCCTGGTCCAGCGTTGGCCGCGCCCTGGACCACGGCCAGTGGAAGGTGGAAGACATCAACCGCAGCCTGGGCCTGTACTACATCAACCTGGCGGAAAAACCCGTCAAGAAGGATGACAAGCCAGGCTTCTTCAGCCGCCTGTTCGGCAGCGAGCCGAGCAAGGAAGAGATCGAGGCACGCGCCGAGCGCTACCAGGTTCGCCTGAGCAAGGTGGGTGACAACATCCAGGTTACCGTCGAGAAGAACATCAATACCGTGGCACCGGCCGATGTGGCCCGTCGCGTGTTGAGCGTGATCCAGGACAACCTGGGTTAAGTGCGCTTCGCCATTCTCGGTAGCGGCAGCCAAGGGAATGGCACGCTGGTGGTTCACCAAGGCACCTACGTGCTGGTCGACTGCGGTTTCTCCCTGCGTGAAACCGAACGTCGGCTGGCCCGCCTGGGCGTCAGCCCCGAACAATTGAGCGCCATCCTGGTCACCCACGAACATGCCGACCACGTGCATGGCGTGGGTTTGCTGTCGCGGCGCTACAATATTCCGGTGTACCTGAGCCGCGGCACCCACCGCGCCCTGCGCAAACCCGTGGAACCTACCGGTTTCGTGGCGTGTGGCGACGTGCTGGAAGTCGACGCACTGAAGATCAACGTGGTGGGCGTGGCGCACGATGCGCTGGAGCCCACCCAGTACGTGTTCAGCGATGGCCAGCGGCGCCTCGGCGTGCTGACCGACCTGGGCTCGTACTGCGGGCGTGTCATGGACAGTTACCAGGGCCTCGATGCGCTGGTGATCGAGTCCAACCATTGCCGCGACCTGCTTGCCCGGGGCCACTACCCGATGTTTCTGAAACAGCGGGTGGGCGGCTCCCTGGGACATTTGAACAACCACCAGGCCGCGAACCTGGTGTCGGAGCTGGGCTGGCAAAACCTGCAACACCTGGTGCTGGCCCACCTCAGCAGCAAGAACAACCTGCCGCAGCTGGCCCGGCAATGTTTTGTCGACACCCTGGGGTGCGACCCGGACTGGCTGCAACTGGCCGATCAAGATGCAGGGCTCGACTGGCGTGAAATCGCCTAGCCCATCTACTTAGCAAGCGGAGCCCATCATGGAAAAACGTGAAGAACTCTACCGTGGCAAAGCCAAATCGGTTTACAAGACCGACGACGCCGACCGCCTGATCCTGCTGTTTCGCAACGACACCTCGGCGTTCGACGGCAAGCGCATCGAACAGCTGGACCGCAAGGGCATGGTGAACAACAAGTTCAACGCCTTCATCATGCAGAAGCTGGAAGAAGCGGGTATCCCTACCCAGTTCGACAAGCTGCTGGGCGACAACGAGTGCCTGGTGAAGAAGCTGGACATGATTCCGGTCGAGTGTGTGGTGCGCAACTACGCCGCCGGCAGCCTGGTGAAGCGCCTGGGCGTGGAAGAAGGCCTGAAGCTGAACCCGTACACCTTCGAGCTGTTCCTGAAGGACGACGCCAAGGGCGACCCGTTCATCAACGAGTCCCACGTGGTTGCGTTCGGCTGGGGCACCGCCGAGCAACTGGCGAAGATGAAAGAGCTGTCGCTGAAGGTCAACGAAGTGCTGAACAAGCTCTTCGACGACGCCGGCCTGCTGCTGGTGGACTTCAAGCTGGAATTCGGCCTGTTCCACGGCCAGATCGTCCTGGGCGACGAGTTCAGCCCTGACGGCTGCCGCCTGTGGGACAAGGACACCAAGAAAAAAATGGACAAGGACCGCTTCCGCCAGGGTCTGGGCGACGTGATCGAAGCCTACGAAGAAGTCGCCAAACGCCTGGGCGTGCCGCTGTAATTCGGCAAGCTCACGCAAGCGTTTGATACCACGCAAATTTTTTTCAAAAAAGGTTTCGCCTTTTTAGAAAACGCTGGTATCATGCGCGCCACTGGAGAGATGCCGGAGTGGCCGAACGGGACGGATTCGAAATCCGTTGTACTGGCGACAGTACCTAGGGTTCAAATCCCTATCTCTCCGCCATATATCGAAGAGCCCCGCAGCTGAGAAGCTGCGGGGTTTTTTGTTTGTGCGTTGTTTTTGTGTACCCGCTGTCTGGCCTTACAATCAGGAACAATCGATTGATTGACCCGGTGCCTGGTGATACCTATCCTGCACGTATCCCGCCCATGGCTGTAAGCGGTCCTACCTATCCTGGACTTGCCGACCCCATGGGCGTTTTGCTATCTGGAGGAAATGGATGCCTACCGCAGTATTGGTTGATGGCGCGTATTTTATAAAAAGATTCCGCCGAATCGAGCCGCAGAATGCCTACAACGCCGAACGGGCTGCAGATCTGGTGCATCGCTGGGCAATCTCCCATTTAAGCAAATCGCAATCCAGGTCGATTGGCAGCGCACCGGAGCGAAGCCTCAAACAGGAGCGGCGGGAGCTATACAGAATATTCTTCTACGATTGTCCGCCGCTGGACATCAAGCACCACAATCCAATTTCGAAGCGTGCCGTGGACTTTTCAAAGTCCAAGGAAGCATTGTTCCGCAAAGAGTTGCACGCCCGCCTGCGCAGCAAGCGGAAGCTGGCGTTGCGACTCGGCCACCTGTCCAAAGGCGTGAAGTGGACCATAAAGCCTGACAAGATCTCTGCGCTCCTGAAGGGTGAGATCCAGATCGCGGATTTGAGCGCAGAAGACGTTTCCATGGAAACCCGGCAAAAGGGTGTGGACATGCGTATAGGCGTTGATGTTGCTTCGCTTTCATTTAAAAAGCAGGTTGACCAAATTGTGCTCGTAGCAGGTGATGCCGACTTCGTCCCGGCTGCCAAAATGGCTCGCCGGGAAGGTGTTGACTTCATTCTCGATCCTATGTGGCAAAGCATTCCTGAAGGGCTGATGGAGCATATCGATGGGTTGCGCTCCACATGCCCCAAGCCAGTCCTCAGGGCAAAAGAAATGCAGCTGTAGCATCTCGCCGCTGCTGTCAGGCTACATGCCCGTCATGAAATTCGCGTGATGATGTTCTCCGGCGATTGCCCGAGCGCCTGGCAAAGCACCATGAATTCAATCACATCCAGGCGCCTGTCGCCGTTCTCTACCTTCGCAATGAAAGACTGCGGTCTATCGAGCAGCGCCGAAACCTGCGCCTGTGTCAGTCCGGCCGTTTTTCTGGCCTCCACCAGCAGCATGAGCAGCTGCTGGTACCGTTCCTTGTAGATGGTTTTCATGAGATTGCCGATTCGGGGAGTCGACACCTTCAATAAACCTATTTTAGGATTATCCCAAAATGGGATATTTGCTTTAGGATAGACTCTCAATGTATCTCAGGCAGAGAGGATCAGGTCATGGACCGCCAAGCCCCCCGTTTCCCCCGCACCCCACGCCCATTTAAACGCCCACCCGCCGCCCGCTCGATCAAACGCAAGCCCGGCACCCGGATGTCGCCCCGCTGCTTCAATTCCCGCCAACGCATTGTCGATGCGTTGCACAGCTTCCTGCTCGACGGCTGGAAGCAACTGCCCGAACGCAACCGTCGGCTGCTGGGGCTGGATCCCCGGGCTGGCGAGCTTCATGACGAAGAGGCGCTGACCTACCTGGCGTACATCTTCATCGATTGTGCCAACCTGACCCTGGACAGGGCCGTGGCGGCAAAGCGCGCACGGGCGGCCCAGCACCCGTAGCAGCTGCCGCAGGCGGCGTCAGGCTGCATGCAAGGTATGCCTGGCCCACCGCGGCGCCAATGACGCGGCCTGCGGCCGCTGCTATAGGGGGGCGTTGTAGCCGCTGCCGCCAGGCTGCGCTCGCCCGCGAGTACGCTGAAGATTTTCAGTGTGGACCAAGGCCAGTGCAGCCTACGGCAGCGGCTGCAAAGCCTGTCGCGGCAATCTCAAGTTGGCGCTGTCGCGGCCAAGACCGTCTCCTACGGATGACCTCAAGGCGAACGCCGCTGGCGCTACGGTCTTTGGGGGGGATGAAAGACGGTGGTCGCTGTGCCGGAAGTGCTTGGCTGTGCCGTCAATTGCAAGCCCAGCGCACCGATAACCTTCAACACGGTGTCGTATCGAGGTTTTGCGCCTTCCTGCAGCGCTTTATACAGGCTTTCCCGGCTCAATCCGGTCTCCTTCGCCAACTGCGTCATCCCTCTTGCCTTGGCGACTTGCGACAAGGCTTTCAAAAACGCGTTTGGGTCAGCCTCTTGCAGGCTGGCGGAGAGGTAGGCGCTGATGGTTTCGTCGTTATCCAGGTAGCGTGACGCTTCGAACGGGATTGTGCTGGATTCGGCGATGGAGATGATTGGCATATCTTCCGGATCAAAAGGCTTGGATTTAGCCATGTGGCTGCTCCTGGAGTTCGGCCAAGATAAGTTTGGCTGCTTTTATGGCGCGGTGTTGATCGGCCTTGTCGCTGCCATTGAGCAGCATGTAAAGGATTGTGCCGAAGCGGGCAAAATAGATCCTGTAGCCCGGCCCCACAAATACGCGCATTTCGCTGATTCCTGCGCCGACAGATGCGCAGTCGCCCCAATTGCCGTTTTCTGCCTGCTCTATGCGTCTGATTATGACACCTCTGGCATTACGGTCCTTCAGGTTGGAAAGCCAGGAATCGAACTGTATTGTCGTCCTTATCGTGTATTGACTCATCAGCTTTTACTGTATCCGAACGGCTACGCCTTTGTCGATCGTTTGAGCGCATGGGAGGCGAGCGGGGCGAGGGTGGTTGAAGCAGGGGACTTTATGAGCAGGCGTGAGGGGATGTCGTTAGGACAGTGGCTATTTTGGGGTGGGACCTTTCTGAGTCGGCGCTGCGCAATCTAAGTGCCTCTGAAAAATTGGGGTGAGCCTGGCTCACCCCATAGGTTGAGTCACGCGTTGGGCTCCCATCTATTAGCCCGCCCAAACGTCCCAAAATCATTAAACCTGACCCCGTTCTCCCGCATCGCCCGGTACGCCGCCGACACGCTCAATTGGCGGATGTAAAACGGCTCCATCACCACGAAATGGTGAATCACGTGGGTGCCCCCGAAGTTGCAGCAGAACGCCTGCAGCGGCCACAGCCACCAGGGGTTGAGCACCTGCACTTGCTGGGTAAGGTCCTTGGGGTTTATATCGCCATAGTAATGAATGTTCGAGGTGATGAAGTTCAGGCAGAAGTTACGCAGGATATTGGGGGCGATAATGATTACTACCACAGCATCGAGCCATTGCATGGCATTCAGCGATGAGGTGGAGAAGTGGAACGGTAGTGCAGATAAATAACCGATGCCTTGAATAAGGTGAAAACCGAGGAATACATACCAGGCTGCCCACGTCAGTGCGGTGAGCGGTAAATAGGCTTTCAAGCCAGTATCGAGCAGCTGTTTGCGTTCACGCCATGTCTTGGCACGCGTAACCATCACCGCCGCGCCAATCATCAGGTCGCTGACCATTAGCCCTCGCAGTATTCCCCAGGGTGTGCCATTGGACAGGGTCAGCTCTTCAAGGTCGGTATCGGTGCCCGAAGCCTTGTGGTGGTTGATGTGCAGCTCCCGCCGCACCCAGGGGTTGATGGCCGTGGGGCGGGTTAGCCAGGACAGCGCTATCATCAGGTGCTGCGCCACGGGCCGACTGCGGAAGTAGAGGCGGTGGAGCAGGTCATGCTCCAGTTCGTGGGTGAACGAGGTGAAGAACGCGTTCGCGATGATGCAGGCCCACCAGGGTATATACCCGCCCAGATAAAGCCCCGCGGTGCCTGCTATCGCCGCCACGGCAGCGAGCAGCACGCTGGCCCCCAAGGCGTCCTGATGATTCAACAGCGGATGGCGGCGGCGTAGTTCCGCACACTGCGCCATGATGCGTTGGCGGATATCAAAGATCCGCAAGTTGATATCAGTGGTGCGTTCTATTGTTGCGTGCATGATGCATTACCTCATCGTGCAGGAGGGGCGGATAAAATTTAATTGTCAGAAAATGAGTAATGGCGCACATTATTTTCAATGCGCTATTACTGTTATTTAGCGGCAGGTTATTCGTATATGTTTATTTTGGAATGATTAAACTAACCATTGAGTCTGTTCGGGTTATTTCAAATAGGGGTGTCTTGAGGCAAAAGTTGCACGAGGCCGGCAAGACGCCCCGGCAATCCTGGCCTACCTTTTTACCCGTGTGGCAATCGGCCGCGGCCAGTATTGCTGGTGGCTGTATGGTGGCAATATGGTGTGACCCCGCAGGCGTTCCAGCGGTCCCACACCCGGGCCAACGCGCGGTTTTCATGGGGTGCACACCCTCTAGAAAATTCCGCCCATGCCGATAGCCCACGTATTGGATAGCCCCCACGGGCTCATATTCACTCCCCTGACGGGATCGCGAATGCTGGCGTACAACCAAAAATCGTTTCTTATCGTCGATGACTTCTCCGACTTCCGCAGCTCGGTGCGTTCCATGCTGCGCGAGCTGGGCGTGAAGGACGTGGACACGGCGGACACCGGCGAACAGGCGCTGAAGGCGTGCGCGCAGAAGCGCTACGACTTCGTGCTGCACGATTTCAACCTGGGCGACGGCAAGAAGAACGGCCAGCAGGTGCTCGAAGACCTGATGCTGGACAAGCTGCTCAGCCACGAGAGCGTGTTCATCATGGTGACCGCCGAGAACAGCCAGGCCATGGTGATGAGCGCCCTGGAATGGGAGCCCGACGCCTACCTGACCAAGCCGTTCAACCGCGCCGGCCTGGCCCAGCGCCTGGAGAAGCTGGTGCAGCGCAAGACGCTGCTCAAGCCGATCCTGCAGGCGCTGGACAAGAAGCTGCCGATGGAGGTGTTGGCCGCCTGCACGCGTCTCACCCAGGAAGACGCCCGCTATGCGCCGCTGTGCCACCGCTACAAGGCCGAGGCGTTGCGTGACCTGAACCAGCATGAGCCGCTGGAGGCCTTCCTCAAGACCATCCTGGCCGACCGCCCGACGCCGTGGGCATTCGGGTTGCTCGGCAGCCAACTGTTCAAGCGCAAGAAGCTGGCCGAAGCCCAGGACGTGTACGAGCGCGCGCTGAAGACCTTCCCCATGCTGCCGGCGCTGTACGACGGCCTGGCCGAGGTGCTGGTGGCACGCAACGACGGCAAGCGTGCGCAGCAGGTGCTGGAAGACGCGGTGAAACTATCGCCGCTGGCCGTGCGCCGGCAGAGCCTGCTGGGCAAGCTGGCCATGGAGAACCAGGATTTCGACACCTCGTCCCGTGCCTACCGCCAGGCGGTCAACCAGGGCCAGTATTCGCGCTTCAAGAACCCGGAAACCAACCTCGGCTTCGCCCAGGCGCTGATCAACAAGGGCGGCGATGCCGGCCTCGACGCACGCAGCCGCGTGGAGCTGAACCAGACCCTGATGGACGTGGCCAAGGACAACGGCGACGATCAGGGCATCCAGGTGCGCACCCGCCTGATCAAGGCCACCAGCCTGCAGCGTTCCGACCCGGAGGCCGCGGCCAAGCTGGCCGAGGAGGCCGTGGGCCGCCTGCAGGACATGGACCAGTTCCTCAGCGCCGAGGCCGCCCTGTCGGTGGCCGCGCAGTTGCAGAACCTTGGGCAGGCCGACGCCGGCGTGGGCGTGCTCAAGAGCTGCGCGGAAATTTATGGCGACGACCCGGCGGTGATGCAGAACATCGCCAAGCAGACCGATGACCCCGCGATCCTGGGGGCCAACAAGGTGGCCATCGACGTCAACCAGGAGGGCGTGCGCGCCTACCGCGAAGGCCGCTTCGCCGAGGCCCAGGCGCTGTTCCGCAAGGCCATGGCCCTGCAGCCGAAGAACATCAGTATCGCCCTGAACCTGGCCCAGGGCCTGCTGCACGCCAAGGGCGTGCCGATTACCGCGGCGGGGTTGGCCGAGTGCCGCGAGGCCCTGCGGATGGTAGGCCACATGCCCGAGAGCGACGCGCGCTTCGAGCGCTATCAGAAACTGCGTAACAGGGCGTTTGGTGCATGAGTGACGACAAGGCAAGTCTGGATTTCTCCATGGTCATCGCCTCCATCGTGCATGACATGAAAAACTCCCTGGCTTCGGTGATGACCGCCCACGGCAAATGGTCGCAAAGCCTGCCGCCGGCCCAGCGCGAAAACGCCGAGCGCGGGGTGATCGACTACGAGTTCGCCAACCTCAACGGCATGATGGTGCAGCTGCTGGGCCTGTACAAACTGGGCGTCAACCAGCTGCCCTTGCGCCCCGAATACCACGAGATGGACGATTTCATCGAGTCGCAGCTGGCCTGGCACCAGGAAGTGCTGGCCAGCCGCGGCATCAGTGCCAGCTATGACGTGGACGTGCTGTGCCCGCTAGGCTTCTTCGACCGCGAGCTGGTGGGGTCGGTGGTCGCCAACGTCATCATCAACGGCATCCGCTTCGCCCGCGAGGCCATCCATATCACCGCAGCCGAGGAAGACGGCCAGCTGGTGATCAGCGTCAACGACGACGGCCCTGGCTACCCACCGGCCCTGATCGAGTCGCAGTCGGCCTACGTGCAGGGTATCAACCCGGTCAGCGGCAGCACTGGCCTGGGCCTGTACTTCGCCGCGCGCATCGCCGAGCGCCATGAGCGCAACGGCGTGCTGGGCCACGTGCAACTGAGCAACGGCGGCAGCCTGGGCGGCGGCAACTTCAAGCTTTACCTGCCCTGATCAGGGGCGCTCGTACAGCCGCGCCTCGGTGTCGCCCACCACCTTCTGGTCGACCTTGCGCCATTGGGCGGGTATCGAGGCGAAGTCGTCGACGTCGCCAGTGCCGCTGATCAGCCATACCCGCTGGTGGTCGGCGGGCAGCTGCTGCAGGGCGTCGACGTAGATGTGGTCGGCGCGTTCGTCCACCAGGTTGCCGAAGCCGTAGTCGGTGGGGCGGCCCGAACTGCCGTCGGGCTTGGCCGGGGTGTACAGCAGCGGCTCGGTGTCGGTGGTGTTGTAGTACAGGTAGCCGAAATACCAGAACAGGTCGCTGACCACGATGCGGTCGCCGGGCTGGAAGCGCTGGTTGACGAAGTCCACCATCTTGTCGAACTGATCATCGTCCACGTCATAGTTGCGCTGCAGGCCTACGCCCTGCAGGGCTACGTAGGCCAGCACCGCAACCATCGCCAGGGGCCGCGAATGGCGCGCCAGGCGGTCGGCCGCCACGCCCAGCACCAGCGGCAGGGCCAGCGCCGAGAACATCATGTAGCGGTCCACCAGCAGCGGCGTCTTGAACGAGATGAGGAAGATCAGCAGCAGCGGCAGCACGCAGTAGATCACCAGCATCGACGGCAGGCGCAGGGCGTGGCGGTCGGTGCACAGCACCCAGAACACAATGGCCGCCAGCAGCACCGGCACGCTGATGAACAGCGCCACCGGCAGGTCGAAGCCGTCGCTGAGGATCAGGTACTGCCACACCATCGACGGCAGCGAACCCAGGGTCACCGCGCCAATCCAGCCGACATCGTTGCCTGCTTCCAGCTCGGGCAGGTGCTGCACCAGGCCGACCAGGCTGGGAATCCACGGGGCGTACAGGGCGACGATGGCGACGTTGGCCAGCCACCACGCCGGGCGCTGCACCAGGCGGTTGCCATGGCCGCGCAGCAGCGCCAGCCACGCCCAGTGGGCCAGCACGCACAGGCTGGTGAAGTAATGGGTGTAGAAACTGGCGGCCATCAGCAGCGCGTAGATCACCAGGTAGCGATGCTGGTGCGGCTGCCTGGCCCAATGCACCAGCGCCAGGGTGGCGCCCAGCAGCCACATGCCCATCAGCGGGTACATGCGGATTTCCTGGCTGTAGTGCACGGCAATCGGCAGCAGCGCCAGCATCACTCCGCCCAGCAGCGCCGCCCGCCGGCCAGCCGTCAACTGCAGCAGCCATACGCCCAGGCCCACACTGGCGATGCCGGGCAGGGCGCTGATGACGCGAATCGAGAACATGCCGTTGCCAAACAGCGACATCCAGCCATGCAACACCAGGTAATAGAGCGGCGGGTGCACGTCGTGGGCGGCGTGTAGCCAGATCTGCGCGGGGTCGTACTGGCTGATCACCAGGCTCGAGCCCTCGTCGCACCAGATCGCCGAGGCGGTCAGCTGGTACAGCCGCGCCACCGTGGCCAGCAGCATGATCGGCCAGAACCACAGCCCGGCGGGGGCGTTGGCCAGCTTCTGCAGCCAGGGATTGCGGGGCAGGCGGTGCAGCTCGGTCAGCGGATGGTCATTCTGGGCGGTCATCTTTCCTCCATCCGGGAGACTACAAAGATCGCGCCGGTTTGTTCTTTTGGTGAGGGGTATCGTAGCAGCCGGCAGGAGGGTTGTGGATGGGATTGCGTCGGCGCCCACCTACTACCAAAGCACCCCCTCCATCCCCCCCAAAGCACCATTCTTCCCCCGCCGCCCCGCGCCTAGCATTGACCTCGCACACAGCTCGCCTGATGAACCGCAACCTCGGCCCGGCCCTGGGCCAACCACAATAAAAGAGGATCAATCATGAGCAGCACCTTCTTCATTCCCTCCGTGAACATGATGGGTATCGGCAGCCTCGACGAGGCGGTAGTGGCCATTCGCAAGTATGGTTTCCGCAACGCCCTGATCGTCACCGACGCTGGCCTGGCCAAGGCCGGGGTGGCTGCAAAAGTGGCCGCATTGCTGGCCGAGCAGGACATCAATGCCACCGTCTTCGACGGCGCGCAGCCCAACCCTACCGTGGGCAATGTCGAGAAAGGCCTGGCCGCGCTGAAGCAGTCGCGCAGCGATTTCATCATTTCCCTGGGCGGTGGCTCGCCTCACGACTGCGCCAAGGGCATTGCCCTGTGCGCCACCAACGGCGGCCACATCAGCGAATACGAAGGCGTGGACCAGTCGGCCAAGCCGCAGTTGCCGCTGATCGCCATCAATACCACGGCCGGCACCGCCAGCGAGATGACCCGGTTCTGCATCATCACCGACGAAGCACGCCACGTGAAAATGGCCATCGTCGACCGCAACGTTACGCCGCTGCTGTCGGTGAACGACCCGGCGCTGATGGCCAAGATGCCCAAGGGCCTGACCGCTGCCACCGGCATGGACGCGCTGACTCATGCCGTGGAAGCCTACGTGTCCACCGCCGCCACGCCGATCACCGACGCCTGCGCCCTGAAGGCGGTGGAGCTGATTTCCGCCAACCTGCGCACCGCCGTGGCCCAGGGCGAGGACATGACCGCGCGGGAGAACATGGCCTACGCCCAGTTCCTGGCCGGCATGGCGTTCAACAATGCCTCCCTGGGCTACGTGCACGCCATGGCCCACCAGCTGGGCGGCTTCTACGACCTGCCTCACGGCGTCTGCAACGCAGTGCTGCTGCCCCACGTGGAAAGCTTCAACGCCAGCGTGTGCCCCGGCCGCCTGAAAGACGTGGCCACCGCCATGGGCGTCGACACCCAGCGGCTGGACAACGAAAAGGGTGCGGCCGCCGCCATCGCCGCCATTCGCCAGCTGTCGGCCGACATCGGCATCCCCCGTGGCCTGGCCGAGCTTGGCGCCAAGGCCGACGACATCCCCACCCTGGCGGCCAACGCCATGAAAGACGCGTGCGGCTTCACCAACCCGCGCACGGCGAGCCAAGGCGAGATCGAGGAGATTTTCCGCACGGCGATGTAAGAGGAAGGCACCGTTCTACGTAGCAGCGGCCCCAGGCCGCGTCCCGGGCACCGCGGTGGCTCGGACGCGGCCTGGGGCCGCTGCTACGGGGGAGGGGAAGTCAGGCTTTGTCGAAGCCGTTGCCGGCGCCCTGGGTGCCGGGGTATTCCAGCTGCTGGACGATGCGGTCCTTGGCCAGCAGGCGTTTTTCCTTGAGCTTCTTCACGTCGTCGTCCGGCGCGGCGGCGGATTCGGCCTTCAGTACGTCTGCATCGATGGCGTGGTAGTCGTCCAGCAGCTTGCTGAGCCTGTCATCGCCTTTCCTGCGGGTTTCGACCTCTTCGCGTGTAAGTTTCAAGTCCTCGAACAGATTGTGTTTGACCGGCATGTTCGTCATCTCCGCAGGGGTAGTGGGCCTAGGTTGAGACTTCTAGAGAATAGCCTCGATTCACAGGTACGACCCCGGCAGGGGGCCAGGTGTTTCAAAAACACTACAACGACGCAGGCAGTCGCGAAGCACTGAAGCAATCGACAGACCTTCATTTCGTGACATTTTTTTCACAATGGGTTGACCGGACTTTAACTGGTCCACCCTTAACGTACAGGCCTACCTTATCCCTTCGGGAAGTTGCGCTTCATGCCTTTGCCACCCTCGACCCCTGCTGAGCGCGACCTCTCCCTGGCCCTGGGCCGCCCCGCGCCTGCCAGCCTGGGCGCGCGCCTGGCGTACTGGCGCGAGGCGCAGCTGGTGCGCCATTCGCTGCATTCGGCGGGCGAACCGGGGCTGGTGCTGGACCTGCCGTGCGGCGGTGGGCGGTTCTGGCCGGTGCTGACCGAGCACGCCAACCGCGTGATCCTGGCGGGCGGGCACAATGCCGAAGGCCTGGGGCGCGCCATGGGCGCTTTCGACCCGGCGCTGGCAGCGCGCATCACGCCGCTCGAGGCCTCGGTGGACGCCATCACCCTGGGCAGCAACGCCGTCGACTGCATCTTCTGCATGGGCCTGTTCCACCGCGTGTCGGACAACGAGCAGCGCCTGGGCATCCTGCGCGAGTTCCACCGGGTCAGCCGCGACACGGTGATCATTTCCCTATGGGTGGACGGCAACTACCGTGCCTGGCGGCGCCGGCGCATGGAGCAGCGGCGTGCGGGGCCGGCGCGCCAGCACCGCTTCGTGGTGGCGCGGGCACAGATCGAGCACGAGTTTCGCCAGGCAGGTTTCGAGATAGTGGCCCATCATGACCTGATCCCCGGCATCGCCATGTGGCGCACCTACGTGCTGCGCAAGGGTTGAAAGGTCGCTTCCTGCATCGATGGAATGCCCAGTAAACGTCGGGGTCGATATATACTGCGCGCCATTCTTCAGGGGAGAGCCTTGTGGCCATCGATATTCACTGGATTCGCGACGACGACAGCCTGGCCCGGCAATGCGCCGAGTGGCAGCGTCTGCCGTACGTTGCACTCGACACCGAGTTCATGCGGGTCGACACCTTTTACCCGATAGCCGGCTTGATCCAGATCGGCGATGGCGCGTGCGCGTGGCTGATTGACCCATTGACCATCACCCAGTGGCAGCCCCTGGCCCAGCTGCTGGAAAACCCCGACGTGATCAAGGTGGTGCACGCCTGCAGTGAAGACCTGGAGGTGCTGCTGCGCCTGACCGGCAGCCTGCCCGCGCCACTGTTCGACACGCAACTGGCCGCCGCCTACCTGAACCTGGGCTTCTCCATGGGCTACTCGCGCCTGGTGCAGGCGGTGCTCGACATCGAGCTGCCCAAGGGCGAAACCCGCTCCGACTGGCTGCAGCGCCCGCTGTCCGAAACCCAGGTGAGCTACGCCGCCGAAGACGCCGTGCACCTGGCCGAGGTCTACGAAAAGCTGCGCCCGCAGCTGTCCGACGACAAGTACGCCTGGGTGCTGGAAGACGGCGGCGAGCTGGTCGCCCAGCTGCGCCGCGAAGTGGACCCCTACGAGGTTTACCGCGAGGCCAAGCTGGCCTGGAAGCTGTCGCGCCAGCAGTTGGCCGTGCTGCGCGAGCTGTGCGCCTGGCGCGAGCGCGAGGCCCGCGCCCGCGACCTGCCGCGCAACCGCATCGTGCGTGAGCATTCCCTATGGCCCCTGGCCCGCACCCAGCCGGATAACCTGGCAGCCCTGGCCAAGATCGAGGACATGCACCCGCGCACCGTGCGCCAGGACGGCGAGTTCCTGCTCAAGCTGATCAAGGACGCCGGCAGCGTGCCGCCCGACCAGTGGCCGCCGGCCCTGCCCGAGCCGCTGCCGCTGGAAGCCGCCGGCATCCTCAAGCAGCTGCGTGCCATCGGCCAGGCCGAAGGCGAGCGCCTGGGCATTGCCCCCGAGGTAATGCTGCGCAAGAAGACCCTGGAAGCGCTGCTCAAGAGCGGCTACCCCAACGGTCCCTATCAATTGCCCGACACACTGCGCGGCTGGCGTCGCGAGCTCATGGGCCCGGCCCTGCTCCAGGCCCTGGCCAGCGCAGGAGAGACACCATGAAACGCATTTGCTCCATCTACAAAAGCCCGCGCAAGAACGAGATGTACCTCTACGTGCTCAAGAGCGACGCCCTGGCCCGCGTGCCCGAGGGCCTGCTGACCGTGTTCGGCAAGCCCGTGCACGCCTTCGACCTGGTGCTGAGCCCCGAGCGCGCCCTGGCCCGCGAGGACATCACCCAGGTGCTGGCCAACCTCGACAGCCAGGGTTACCACCTGCAGATGCCGCCGCCCGAAGAGGAATACATCGAGCACCTGCCCGAAGAGCTGTTGCGTCGCAACGATCCGGTCTGACCGCTACACCCCGCAGTCGCGCCTGGCGCAGGTGGGGTTTTCAAGGGTTTTACTAGCATGCGTGTTCTGATTGCCGAACAGGATCATGCCCTTTACGCACGGTTGTTGCGTGAAGCGGCGCCCGAGCTGGACGTGCTGACCAGCGGCGACTCCGCCGAACTGTCGAAGCTGGCTGCCGATTGCCCGGTGTGGCTGGGCCAGCCCGACCTGCTGGCCACGCTGTTGCGCCAGGGGCACAAGCCCCAGTGGCTGCAATCGACCTGGGCGGGCATTACGCCGCTGCTGATGCACGGGCTGCCACGCCATTACCGCCTGACCCGCGCGGTGGGCATCTTTGGCCAGGTGATGGCCGAGTACATGCTGACCTACATGCTGGGCCACGAGCGCGAGGTCATGGCGCGTCTGGTCAGCCAGGTCGAGCGCAAGTGGGACCCACGCCCTGGCCACAGCCTGGAAGGCCGGCGGGTGCTGATCGTTGGCGCCGGTGACATCGGCCAGCGCGTGGCCGAGTTCCTGCGGCCGTTTGGCGTGACCCTGTATGGCATCGCCAGCAGCCCGCGGCAGCAGGCACCGTTCGTCGAAGTGCTGGGCATGGAGGCGCTGGGCGAGAAGGTGGGGCAGGTGGACTACGTGCTCAACCTGCTGCCCGACACCCCGGCTACCCAGGATATCTATGACGCGGCGCTGTTCGCACGCTTCAACCCCGAGGCGTTGTTCATCAACGCCGGGCGCGGCGTGGCGGTGGTCGATGCCGACCTGGTGGAGGCGTTGAAACAGGGGCACCTGGCCGGTGCGGTGATCGATGTGTGCCGGCAGGAGCCGCTGCCGCAGCGTCATCCGTTCTGGACGGCCTGGGGCCTGTTGCTGACCGGGCACAGCTCGGCGCCCACTTCGCCGCAGGCGATGGTGCGGTTGTTTGTCGAGAACCTGGCGGCGTACAACGGCAAGCAGCCGTTGCGTGGTGAGGTGGACTTCACCCGCGGGTATTGAGTAGCCTCGGGCGCGCGCCTTAGCCTTGTAGCCGCTGCCGCCAGGCTGCGCTGGCCATGTGCCTCGCTGGATATCTCCAGTGCTCACGCGGGCCAGCGCAGCCTTCGGCAGCGGCTACAGGGTGGGGTGGCAGCGTTACAGGGTGAAATCACCTTCAGCGGCCAGCTCGCTCAGCGGGCGGCGCGGGCTTGGGGTTTCACGGGCTTGCAGGTGCTCGGCCAGGCTGGCCTTGTCGCCCAGCTTGCCGATGGCAATGGCCGCGTGCAGCTCGTAGCCTTCCGGTACTTTCAGTTCCTTGCGGGTCAGTTCCTTATCGAAACCGGCCATGCCGTGGGTGTGCCAGCCGCTCAGGCTGGCCTGCAGCGCCAGGTGGCCCCAGGCCGAACCGGTGTCGAAGGTGTGCCACAGCGCCGGGGTTTCCTCGCTGGCGCCCGGGGCGGTGAAGGTGGTCTTCGAGATGATGATCACCAGCGCCGAGGCGTGCTGCGCCCAGCTGCGGTTGAACTCGTTCAGCAGGCCCAGGTAGCGTTCCCAGTTCGGCGTGCCGCGGCGCGCGTACAGGAAGCGCCAAGGCTGCGAGTTGTAGGCCGACGGCGCCCAGCGCGCAGCTTCGAGGAAGCTGAGCAGGGTTTCCTCGGAGATGGTCTCGTCGCTGAAGGCGCGCGGTGACCAGCGGTTGATGAACTGCTCGTTGATGCCGAGCTCGGCGATACGGGGGTTGGCACTCATGGACGCTTCCTGTGAAGTGTGCGGAAAACAGCGAAACTACTGCGCCACGGCCCCGGCTGACAAGTGAAGTGTTGACCGGATGTCGTCCGCGCTTGGCCTGGGGCTCGCCCGGCACTAGACTGGCGGCGTTTTCCACCGGCTGCCGGTGGAAATGAATTCAGAGACAGGAAAACCGCTCCATGCCCGCAAACGTCGATCGCTTCTGGCTGACCAAGACCCTCGACCAGCTCAACCCGGTTGAATGGGAGTCGCTGTGCGACGGCTGTGGCCTGTGCTGCCTGCAGAAGCTCGAGGACGAGGAAGACAACAGCGTCTACTACACGCGCATCGCCTGCCAGCTGCTGGACCTCAAGACCTGCCAGTGCACCGACTACCCCAACCGCAAGGCCAAGGTGCCGGACTGCATCCAGCTGACGCCGGGGCAGGCGGACGAATTCAAATGGCTGCCGCCGACCTGCGGCTACCGCCTGGTCAGCGAGGGCAAGGACCTGCCCAACTGGCACCACTTGGTCAGCGGCGACCGCAAGAAGGTGCACAAGAAGCATATCTCGCAGTCCGGCCGGATGATCAGCGAGAAGGACGTGGACGAGGATGACTGGGAAGACTACCTGATCTTCCGCGCAGGCTGACGTGTACGCTGGGCATTCGTGGTGTTCATGACGGCCAGCGCAGCCTGCGGCAGCGGCTACACCACCCGTAGCCGCTGCCGAAGGCTGCGCTGGCCATCACCTGCACGGAAAATCCCAAGCGAGGTGGGTGTCAGGCCTTCGGGGACTTGAGTTCGGTGTCGCCGGTGATGGTCGCGGTCTTGGTGGCCTTCACCGCGTTTTCCTGCAGCTTGCTCAACTCTTCCCCGGCCCGTTCGATCCTCGCGCGCACGCCATCGAACTCCTGGCGGCTGTGCTCGATCAGCGCCTTGGTGGCGCTGTGGCCGGTGAGGCCGCGGGCCAGGGCCACGCCGCCGATGGCCACCTGGATCAGGCCGAACAGCCCGCCGCGGCGCAGCCCCTTGCCCACCATGACGATGCCGGTAGCCACCGACCCTGCACGTTCCCAGCCATGCACGTTGTGCTCGGCGGACGGGGTAGGGCGGGCGATGGTGTCGAAGACTTCCAGGTGCTGGTTGTCGCTCATGATGCTTCTCCTGATGGGCGCTGTTCAGTAGCAGACCGGCACGGCCCGCCGCTGTTCCCTCGGCTTACTTGAATTTTGGCCCCGAGCGGGTGTTCAGGCCCTTGGCCATGCGGTCGTAAAGCACCACGTTGACCGTCGCCGCCAGGTTCATGCAGCCTTCGGTGGGAATGTAGATGGTGTCCTCGCACCAGTCGCGCACGCTCTGGTCCAGGGAGCCGTCTTCAGGGCCGAAGATGTAGATGGCGCGGTCCGGGTGGGTGTACTCGGGCAACGGCCGTGCGCCTTCCACCAGTTCCACCGCCACCGGCGTGCAGCCCAGGGGGATGATCTTCTGCAGGTCGTCGATGCCGATCAGTGGAATGTCGTAGTGGATGCGCTTGGTGTCGGTGACGAAATCCCGTGCGCGCTCATAGCGCTTGCCGGTGTAGAACACCGAATTGACGCCATAGCAGCCGGCGGCTCGCATTACCGAGCCGACGTTTTCAGGGGATTTGGGGTTGAACAGACCGATGCAGCTGTAACGCTTGTTGGCCACGCCGGGTCAATCCTTCTTCAGCATCCCGGCCAGGGCCGCGAAGGGGTTGTGGGTGGCCTTGGCAATGGTCGGGGTGCTCAGGGAGCCGTCGCCGAAGTACTGCTGGTCGGTGTAGCGGGCGTGTTCGTTGTCGTGGCAGTACAGGCACAGCAGTTCCCAGTTGGAACCGTCCTGGGGGTTGTTGTCGTGGTTGTGGTCACGGTGGTGCACGGTCAGTTCGCTCAGGCGCTTGCCGGCAAACTCGCGGGCGCAACGGCCGCACACGTGCGGGTACATCTTCAGGGCCTTGTCGCGGTAGCCGCTTTCGCGCTCGCGCTGGGCGTCGGCCAGGATGCGGTCGAGCTTGGCGGTATGGGGCGTGGACGAACTCATGGGTTCACCTCAGGAAATAATGACGGTCAGCCCGCATTCTACCGCGAAAACCAGTCCCGCGTAGCCGCTGCCGTAGGCTGCGCTGGCCGGTGTGAGCCCCTGAAGATCTTCAGTGAACCACCGGGCCAGCGCAGCCTGGCGGCAGCGGCTACGGCGCTTAGCCCTTCAGCTTTTCGCAGATCCAGATGGTGTGGCGGGTGCCCTTGTTGCCGTGGGCGAACACCTGCACCTCTTCGGCCTTGAAACCGGCCTTGCGCAGGCGCTCGCTGAACTGGCGGTCGGCGCTGGCCGACCACACGGCCAGGATGCCCTTGGGCCGCAGCGCCTTGGCGCAGGCGGCCAGGCCGCCAATGGAGTAGAGCCAGGAGTTGGCCTTCTGGGTCAGACCCTCGGGGCCGTTGTCGACGTCGAGCATGATCGCGTCGAAGCCCTGGGGCTCGGCCTGCAGCACCTTGGCCACGTCTTCCTGGACGATGGTGGTGCGTGGGTCCAGCACCGGCATGCCGGCCTTTTCGCCCAGCGGGCCGTGGTTCCACTCCACCACGCCGGGCACCAGCTCGGCCACCACCACCTCGGCAGTCTTGCCCAGGTGCTTGAGCGCCGAGGCCAGGGTGAAGCCCATGCCCAGGCCGCCGATCAGCACCCGCGAGTTCGGCCGCCCGGCCACCTTGCGGCAGGGGATCTCGGCCAGGGCGTCTTCGGAACCGTGCATGCGTGTGTTCATCAATTGGCCGCCGTCGCCGCCCTGGATCTTGATGACGAAATCCTCGCCGTACTCGAACAGGCACAGGGCGCCGCCGTTGTCAGGAATCGGCGTGGTGTCCAGCAGTACAAAACGTTTCATGGGGATCTCGCAGGGGGAGGGGACAGCGGGCGCGCCAGGGAGTAGCCTTGGCGGCATGACAAGCCACAGGCAGGGCGCCATCGATGAAGTCGCTTATTGTATCGGGCATTGCCGCCCTTGCGCTGGGAATTGGCAGCGCCCAGGCGTTGGAAGACGTGCCAAGCAACGTGCTCACCCCCAGCAGCGGTGCCCCGGGCACGCCCACGCCCACCCCTTACCCGCAGGTCAGCACGCCGATCACGCCCAAGGCCGGTGGCGGCAACGGCACCGCGCCGTTGCTGCCGCCGATCGAGCTGCCGGGCCCGCCCAAGGACGCGCCGTTGCCAACGATGGAATCGCCGAACAAGCCGCCGTCGCCATAACTCCGGGCCCATCACCTGCGTAGCCGCTGCCGCCAGGCTGCGCTGGCCCTGTGCCTCGCTGGAGATTCCCAGGGTTCACACCGGCCAGCGCAGCCTGCGGCAGCGGCTACGTAGCCAAGCGTGTCAAGGGTTCTGCGACAACAACTGCCCATCCGCCATGCGCAAGCGCTTGGACATCGCCACCGCCAGGGCCCGAATGATCTTGGCGGCGACTTTCGGCGAGTCGTTGAGCATCTTCTCCAGCGAGTCCTTGCCCAGGTTCAGCAGCACGCAGTCGCTGGCCGCCACGCAGGTGGCCGAGCGGCGCTCGCCGTCGAGCACCGCCATCTCGCCGAAGGCGCCCTTGCGCAAGGTGGCCACGGGCACCGGCCGGTCGCCGTTGCCGGTCTTCTGCACCGTCACCAGGCCGCGGTGAATGATGCACATGAAGGTGCCGGCGTCGCCCTCGTGGAAAATCTCCTCGCCCTGCTGGATGCTGGTGATGATGAAATAGCCTGCCGCGGCGGCACAGTCGGCCGGCAGCAGGGTATTGAACAGCCCGCAGTCCATCAGCATGTCGCGGATTTCGTTATTCAGGTAGGTCGGATCTGGCATGGCATCACGGTCTTGTTATACGCACGGTTCCTGCCTCCCAGTGTAGGCGGCAGGAACCGGCTGGCATGTGAAAGATGTCACTCAGACATCAGGGCAAGGCAAAGTTCCCGTTCAGGCCAGGCCCAGCACCTTGAACACGAACCCGTATTCCAGCGCCACGTCACGCAGGCCCTGGTAGCGGCCGCTCATGCCGCCGTGGCCGGCGCCCAGCTCGGTCTTGAGCAGCAGCAGGTTGTCGTCGGTGCGGGTAGCCCGCAGGCGTGCTACCCACTTGGCCGCTTCCCAGTACTGCACGCGGCTGTCGTTGTAGCCGGCCACCACCAGGGTGGCGGGGTAGGCCTGGGCGCTGACGTTCTCGTAGGGCGCGTAGCCCTTGATGCGCGCGTACACCTCCGGTTCTTCCGGGTTGCCCCATTCGTCGTACTCGGTGACGGTCAGCGGCAGGTCGGGGTCAAGCATGGTGTTGAGCACGTCGACGAACGGCACCTCGGCGATGGCCGCCTTGAACAGATCCGGGCGCTGGTTCAGCACCGCGCCAATCAACAGGCCGCCGGCGCTGCCGCCGCTGATGGCCAGCTGGTTGCTGCTGGTCAGGCCCTGGGCGATCAGGTGCTCGGCGCAGGCGATGAAGTCGCTGAAGGTGTTGCCCTTGTGTTCCTGTTTGCCGGCGCGGTACCAGGCCTCGCCCAACTCGCCGCCGCCGCGCACGTGGGCGATGGCGAAGGCCACGCCACGGTCCAGCAGGCTCAGGCGCGCGTGGGAGAACCACGGGTCGAGGCTTTCGCCGTAGGCGCCGTAGCCGTACAAGTACAGCGGCGTGGGCTGGCCCAGGGTGTCACGGCGGGCCACCAGGCTGATGGGAATGCGCGTGCCGTCGCTGGCGGTGGCCCACAGGCGCTGGCTCACGTAGGCATCGGCGTCGAACGGGCCCAGCACCGGGGTCTCCTTCAGCACTTGCTGCTCACCCGTGGCCAGGAACAACTGGCGCACCTGGGCCGGGCGGTTCAGCGCCTCGTAGCGCAGGCGGATGCGCGCGCTGACGAACTCCAGGCTGTCGGACACGTGCAGGCTGTAGGCCGCGTCCGGCAACTGCACGCGATAGCTCGCCAGGCCCTGTGGGTGCACCTCGATGATCGGCAGGCCGCCCTCGCGCAGGCTCAGGGTGAAAGCGTGGGCGTTGAGGGTCACGCCCTCGAGCATCACGTCGTCGCGGTGGCCGATCAGCGGCTGCCAGCGCTCGCGGGTCGGCACCTGGCCGTCGTCCGGGGCCTGCAGCAGGGCGAAGTTGATGCCGTCCTGGTTGCTGCGGATGAACCAGGTCCACTGGCCGTCGAGCTGGCCGTGGTCGGGGTAGTACTCGTGGTCTTCCACCCGTGGCGCCAGGCACTGGAAGGCTTGTTCGGGGTGGTTGGCGTCCAGCACCCAGGCTTCGCTGGTGGTCTTGCTGTTCAGCAGCAGGATCAGCTGGCGCTCGGAGCTGGCGCGGTAGCAGTGCAGGAAGAACCGGCCGTCGGTTTCCTCGAACACCAGCTCGCAGGCGTCGCTGCCCAGGCGGTGCCGGTACAGCTTGTGCGGGCGATGGGTGTCGTCCAGCTCGCCGAAGAACAGGGTCTGGCTGTCGTTGGCCCAGGTCATGCTGCCGTCGCAGTCGTCGAAGTGCAGTTCGCTGACGCTACCGTTGGTCAGGTCCTTCACGTACAGGCGGTAGATCTCGTCGCCGCTGGTATCCAGGCTGTAGGCCAGCAGGCGGTGGTCAGGGCTGACGCTGAACGCGCCCAGGGACAGGAAGCCGCCGGCCGCCAGGGCGTTGGGGTCCAGCAGCAGTTCTTCGCGGCTTTCATCCACGGTGGGGCTGTCGTCGGCCGGGCGCGGGCAGCGGTAATGCCGGGCGTATTCGTCGCCGGCGGTGGTGCGGGTGTAGTACAGGTACGGGCCCCAGGGCGAGGCCAGGGACAGGTCGGTCTCGCGGATGCGGCCCTTTATTTCCTCGAACAGCTGTTCGCGCAGCTCGGCCTGGTCGGCCAGTTGTGCTTCCTGGTAGGCGTTTTCGGCCTTCAGGTAATCCAGTACCTCGTCGCTGTCGCGTTCCTGCAGCCAGGCGTACGGGTCGGCGCCGTCGGCCTTGCGGGCGATCGGGGCGCGTGGGGCGGTGGCTGATGGGGGCATGGGCGGCTCACTTTGCAGTAGGTTTTGGCGGCGCCCGGCGGGCCTTTTGGCATGGGGGGCGCCTGCACGGCGAAAAGTCGTTATCATAAGCGCCTATTTGCCTGCCTTGCCACGGACACCATGACCGAGAACGACTATTTCCTCGCCTGGGGTATCTACGCCTTCGCCGCCTTCGGTTGCCTGATGGTATGGCTGCGCCTGACCACCTGGATCTGGCGCTGGCTGCGCCAGCCACTGCGCATCGTGATGGCAGTGCTGCTGTTCACCCCCACCATCGTCGACCCCGGCAAGGGCATGTTCGCCCCGGCCGTGGCCATGACGGCCCTGGACATCCTGTTCAAGGACGCCGGGCACGCGCTGCCGGCCATGTCCGACCTGGCCATGTACAGCCTGATCGCCCTGGTGCTGTACGTGATCTACGCCCTGATCCGCTGGCCCATCGAGCGCAGCAGCCGCGCGCGCCGCGCTGAACAGGCGGCCCGCGACGAAGCGCTGGCCAAGGCCGACGCCCAGCGCCGCGACGAGCCGGACGAGCCGTTCGGTGCCGGCGACCGCTATGGCCGCACGCCGCCAACCCCGACGCCACCGAGCCCGGCCGGGCGCATGCGGGTCGAGCCGCGCCTGTAAGCCATCAAGAGAGCCGCCATGTGTGAATTGCTGGGCATGAGTGCCAACGTGCCGACCGATATTGTCTTCAGCTTCACCGGGCTGATGCAGCGCGGCGGCCGCACCGGCCCGCACCGCGACGGCTGGGGCATTGCCTTCTACGAGGGCCGTGGCCTGCGCCTGTTCCAGGACCCGGCCGCCAGCAGCGAATCGCAGGTGGCCGAGCTGGTGCAGCGCTACCCGATCAAGAGCGAGGTGGTGATCGGCCACATTCGCCAGGCCAACGTCGGCAAGGTCTGCCTGTCCAACACCCACCCGTTCGTGCGCGAGCTGTGGGGGCGCAACTGGTGTTTCGCCCACAACGGCCAGCTGGCCGATTTCAACCCGGCGGCCACCTTCTACCGGCCCGTAGGCGACACCGACAGCGAAGCGGCCTTCTGCGACCTGCTGAACCGCGTGCGCGAAGCCTTCCCGGAACCGGTGGAGGTCGAGCAGTTGCTGCCCACCCTGGTCGAGGCCTGCGCCCACTACCGCTCCAAGGGCGTGTTCAACGGCCTGCTCAGCGACGGCGACTGGCTGTTCTGCTTCTGTTCGACGAAACTTGCCCATATCACCCGGCGCGCGCCGTTCGGCCCGGCCCGGCTCAAGGACGTGGACGTGACCGTCGACTTCCAGGCCGAGACCACCCCCAACGACGTGGTGTCGGTGATTACCACCGAACCGTTGACCGATAACGAAACCTGGAACCGCTACGAGCCTGGCCAATGGGCGCTTTGGCGCCGCGGCGAGTGCGTGCTCCAGGGCACCACCGACTAGGAAGCCACACATGCTGCGAAGTTACCTGCGACTGGTGCTGTTCGCCGTCGGACTGCTGCTGGGCGTGCAAGTGCCCGGGTTGATCAACGACTACGCCCACCGCGTGGAAGCCCACCTGATGGAGGCGCAGCAGAGCCTGCGCGGCTTCCAGGACACTGCAGACAAGTTCTTCAACGGTGACCTGCAGGCGCTGATCGCCCACTACCGCGAAAGCACCGACCCGGTGTTCCAGAGCGACAGCCAGAGCCTGGGCACGCTGATCAACCGCCACCAGGCGCTGGACAGCGAATGGATGGCCCTGCAGGGCCCCTGGTGGACCCGCGACTGGCACGTGCTGACCGCCGCCGACCCGCAGATCAGCCAGGAAACCCTCAACGGCTACACCTACCAGGTGCTGCTGGTGCCTGAAGCCATCGGCTGGGGCGTGGGCGTGGCCTTCGTGCTGGCGCTGGTGCTGGAATGCCTGATCATGCTGCCGGCCTGGACCCTGTACGGCGTGCGCAAGTACAAGGGCGAAGTGCCCGAGCACTGGCGCTAGCCGGCGCCGCCGGACGCGCGGTTCCCGTAGCAGCGGCCGCAGGCCGCGTCATGGGCACCGCGGTTTTGCGGGTGGCCTCGGACGCAGCCTTCGGCAGCTGCTACGCGGTTCCTGTATCGGCTGCCGGGAAGATTATTTGGACAGGAAACGCATCCCTTCTTCCAACCCGCGCAGCGTCAGCGGGTACATCTGGTCCTCGATCAACTCGCGCACGATGTTGGTCGACGCCGTATAACCCCAGGTGTCCTTCGGATACGGGTTGATCCAGATCAGCTTCTTGTACTTCTCCATGAAGCGCTGCATCCACACATACCCGGCTTCCTCGTTCCAGTGCTCGACGCTGCCACCCGGCTGGGTGATTTCGTAGGGCGCCATGGCCGCGTCGCCGACGAAGATCACCTTCCAGTCCGGTCCGTACTTGTGCAGCAGGTCCTGGGTGGCGGTGCGTTCCGAGGTCCGGCGCATGTTGTTCTTCCACACCGACTCGTACACGAAGTTGTGGAAGTAGAAGTACTCCAGGTGCTTGAACTCGGTCTTGCAGGCCGAGAACAGCTCCTCGCAGATCTTCACGTGGGCGTCCATGGAGCCGCCGATGTCGAACAGCAACAGCAGCTTCACCGTGTTGCGCCGCTCGGGGCGCATCTGGATGTTCAACAGGCCGGCGTCGCGGGCGGTGTGGTCGATGGTGCCGTCGATGTCCAGTTCCTCGGCGGCGCCCTGGCGGGCGAACTTGCGCAGGCGGCGCAGGGCCACCTTGATGTTGCGCGTGCCCAGCTCCACCTGATCGTCGAGGTTCTTGTACTCGCGCTGGTCCCACACCTTCACGGCCTTGCCCTGGCGCTTGCCGGCGTCGCCGACGCGGATGCCCTCGGGGTTGAAACCGCCGGAGCCGAACGGGCTGGTGCCACCGGTGCCGATCCACTTGTTGCCGCCGGCATGGCGTTCCTTCTGTTCTTCCAGGCGCTTCTTGAACTCTTCGATCAGCTTGTCGAGGCCGCCCAGGGACTGGATCTGCGCGCGCTCCTCGTCGGTGAGGCTGCGTTCGAATTCCTTGCGCAGCCATTCCTCGGGAATCAGCGCCTGCAGGTGGTCGTCGAGCTTTTCCAGGCCGTTGAAGTAGGCGGCGAAGGCGCGGTCGAACTTGTCGAAATGGCGCTCGTCCTTCACCAGGATGGCCCGCGACAGGTAATAGAACTCGTCCATGTCGGCGAAGGTCACCCGCGCCTGCAAGGCATTGATCAGGTCCAGCAGTTCACGCACCGAGACCGGCACCTTGGCGGCGCGCATCTCGTTGAACAGGTTGAGCAGCATGGCAGGCCCCTCAGCGGTTGCCGCGTCGGCTCATGAACGCCAGGCGCTCGAGCAGTTGCACGTCCTGCTCGTTCTTCACCAGGGCGCCGGCCAGCGGCGGGATGGCCTTGGTGGGGTCGCGCTCGCGCAGCACCGCTTCGCCGATGTTGTCGGCCATCAGCAGCTTCAGCCAATCCACCAGCTCGGAAGTGGAGGGCTTCTTCTTCAGGCCTGGCACCTTGCGCACGTCGAAGAACACGTCCAGGGCTTCGCTCACCAGCTCTTTCTTGATGTCGGGGTAGTGCACGTCGACGATCTTCTGCAGGGTGGTGCGGTCGGGGAAGGCGATGTAGTGGAAGAAGCAGCGGCGCAGGAAGGCGTCCGGCAGCTCTTTCTCGTTGTTGGAGGTAATGATGATGATCGGGCGCTGCTTGGCCTTGATGGTCTCGTCGATTTCGTAGACGTAGAACTCCATCTTGTCGAGTTCCTGCAACAGGTCGTTGGGGAACTCGATGTCGGCCTTGTCGATCTCGTCGATCAGCAGGATCACCCGTTCCTCGGACTCGAAGGCCTCCCACAGCTTGCCTTTCTTCAGGTAATTGCGCACGTCGTGCACCTTGTCCACGCCCAGCTGCGAGTCGCGCAGGCGGCTCACTGCATCGTACTCGTACAAGCCCTGGTGGGCCTTGGTGGTGGACTTGATGTGCCAGGTGATCAGGCGCGCACCGAAGGATTCGGCCAATTGCTCGGCGAGCATGGTCTTGCCGGTGCCCGGCTCACCCTTCACCAGCAGCGGGCGCTGCAGGGTGATGGCCGCGTTCACCGCCAGTTTCAGGTCGTCTGTGGCGACGTATGCCGCGGTGCCTTCGAACTTCATGTGTGCCTGTCCTCTATGCCGAGAGTTTGTTATGGCAGCGACTATAACGCGCGGCCCGGTCGAATGTGAACGCAGCACCACTATTCAGTCGCTGAATGAACACGACAGGGGCAATCAGCCGCCTTCTTTCGGCGGTGCCTGCTCGTACCTGGCGTTGAACGCCTGGACGAAGCCGTTGCGCAAAATCTCCCAGAAGGCTTCCAGGGCGCTGATGTCCTGGCGGTGCACGCTGCCGCTGAGGTCGACGCGGGTGGCGAACTGGTTTTTCTGCTGGTTCTTGAGCAGGGTCTGGGTGCCGCCGACGATGGCTTCCCACACCGAGCGGAAGAAGCTCTTGTTCTTGTTTTCCACGTCCTGCTGCCAGTTGAACACTTCGACGTTGTGCAGCAGGGGCTTGATATAGCCGGTCAGCTGGCCTTTTTTCGCCGTGGCTTCGATGACCACGTCGCCGGTGCCGGCGTTGAAGTCGAACTTGCCGTAGGCGCTGCTGAAGTCGTTGACCTTGCGCAGTTCGATGCCGGTGGTGCGCAGGCGGAACTGGAAGTCCTCGAAATTGCTGAACGGGTCGAAGGTGGCGGTGGTTTCCAGCGGCGCCTGGCCGAACAGCTGGGCGTGGCCTTCGAAGCGGGCGTTGCGCTTGCCCTGTTTGTCGGCGACGTTGGTGAGGTTGAAGATGCTGGCGTTGACCTGGTCGGCGGACAGTTTTACCGGCGGCTTGGAGCTGAAGTTGCGGAAGGTGATGGTGCCGTTGTCGATGCGCACTTCATCGAGGGTGATGGGCAGCAGCTTGTTCATCTGCGCGCGCCAGTCGGTGCCGGCACCGGTCTGCGAGGCCTGCTTGTTGGCGCCGCCGTCGACGAAGTTGAGCTCGGGGTCGACGAACTCCACCTTGGCCACCACGGCGTGGTCGTACCACAGCGACGACCAGCTCACCGACAGGTCGATAAGCGGCGCAGTCAGCAGCGGCACCGGCACCTTGCCGTCGACCTTGACGATCTCCAGGCCATTGATCTTGTAGGCGCCGCGCCACAGTGCCAGGTCGACGTCGGCCACGTGGCCGCGGTAGGCGCCCATGTCGGCCAGCTTGTCATTGAGGTAATTGCGCACCACGTAGGGCAGGGCGACGTGTACCACGATCAGCAACAGCACAATGACTGCCACCGTCCACAAGGGCCAGCTGTAGCGACGTTTCATGATGCGCATGTCCGGGACCGTATACAGGCATTGACCTGCGGCCACCGCATCCGTTCGCACTGGACTCGCCAGGCCCCCGGGCTTACCCTTGAATTTTTACGCTGGTGCATAAGGACCTCCTGCCATGAGCCGCATTTTCGCTGACAACGCGCATTCCATCGGCAACACGCCGCTGGTGCAGATCAACCGCATCGCCCCGCGCGGCGTGACCGTGCTGGCCAAGATCGAAGGCCGCAACCCGGGGTATTCGGTCAAGTGCCGCATCGGTGCCAACATGATCTGGGACGCCGAAAGCAGCGGCAAGCTCAAGCCGGGCATGACCATCATCGAGCCCACCTCCGGCAACACTGGCATCGGCCTGGCGTTCGTCGCCGCCGCCCGCGGCTACAAGCTGGTGCTGACCATGCCGGCGTCCATGAGCATCGAGCGCCGCAAGGTGCTCAAGGCCCTGGGTGCCGAGCTGCTGCTGACCGAGCCGGCCAAGGGCATGAAGGGCGCCATCGAGAAGGCCGAGGAGTTGGCCAAGGCCAACCCCGACACCTATTTCATGCCGCAGCAGTTCAGCAACCCGGCCAACCCGGCCATTCACGAGAAGACCACCGGCCCGGAGATCTGGAACGACACCGACGGCGCCGTGGACGTGCTGGTGGCGGGCGTGGGCACCGGCGGCACCATCACCGGCATTTCCCGCTACATCAAGCACACCCAGGGCAAGTCGATCCTCTCGGTGGCGGTGGAGCCCATCGGTTCGCCGGTGATCACCCAGGCCATCGCCGGTGAAGAGATCAAGCCCAGCCCGCACAAGATCCAGGGCATCGGCGCCGGTTTCGTGCCGAAGAACCTCGACCTGTCGCTGGTGGACCGCGTGGAGCTGGTCAGCGACGACGAGGCCAAGGCCATGGCCCTGCGCCTGATGCAGGAAGAAGGCATTCTGTGCGGCATTTCCTGTGGCGCCGCCATGGCCGCCGCCGTGCGCCTGGCCGAGAAGCCGGAAATGCAGGGCAAGACCATCGTCGTGATCCTGCCGGACTCGGGCGAGCGCTACCTGTCGAGCATGCTGTTCGCCGACCTGTTCACCGAGGCCGAGAACCAGCAGTAAGCTGAAAATTGTGGGAGCTGGCTTGCCAGCGAGCTTTTGAAAGCCCCAAAAGCTCGCTGGCAAGCCAGCTCCCACAAGGATAATCGCGCTCGTTGATCTGCCTCACCGCCCGTCCTTGCGCGCCACGCAATAATGAATCTCGTCCGGAGCGGCTGTTTAGCTGGCCTCCCAGGGTTTATCATGGCGGACTGCCCATTCAAGGAGTTGTTGCATGACCCTTTCACTCACCGTCAAGCTTGCGGTGCTGATGCTGTTCGTCTGCAGCATCCTTTACGTGCACTTGCGCGGCAAGGCGCGCCTGCCGGTGTTGCGCCAGTTCGTCAACCACTCCGCCTTCTTCGCGCCGTACAACGCGCTGATGTACCTGTTCTCCGCCGTGCCGTCCAAGCCCTACCTGGACCGCAGCAAGTTCCCCGAGCTGGACCTGCTGAAGGACAACTGGGAAACCATCCGCGAAGAAGCCATGCACCTGTTCGACGAGGGCTACATTCGCGCCGCCGAGAAGAACAACGACGCCGGCTTCGGTTCGTTCTTCAAGAAAGGCTGGAAGCGTTTCTACCTCAAGTGGTACGACCAGCCGCTGCCATCGGCCGTGGCGCTGTGCCCGAAAACCGTCGAGCTGGTAAGCCGCATCCCCAACGTCAAGGGCGCCATGTTCGCGCTGCTGCCCGGCGGCAGCCACCTGAACCCGCACCGCGACCCGTTCGCCGGCTCCCTGCGCTACCACCTGGGCCTGTCGACGCCGAATTCGGACGCCTGCCGCATCTTCGTCGATGGCCAGGAATACGCCTGGCGCGACGGTGAGGACGTGATGTTCGACGAGACCTACGTGCACTGGGTCAAGAACGAGACCGACTTCACCCGCGTGATCCTGTTCTGCGACATCGAGCGCCCGCTCAGCAGCCGCCTGATGGGCCGCATCAACCGCAGCGTCAGCGCCTTCCTGGGCCGCGCCACGGCGCCGCAGAACGTCGACGAAGAACGCGTGGGCGGCATCAACCAGGCCTACGCCTGGAGCAAGCGCTTCAGCGACGGCATCGCCGGCAAGGTGAAGAAGTTCAAGCGCGCCAACCCCAAGGCCTACCGCGTCATGCGCCCGGTGCTGGCGGTGGTGGTGCTGACTGCCCTGGGCTACTGGCTGTTCGGCTAAGCCCCGTGCCCCGGCCGCTCGGCCGGGGCCCTGCTGCCTTATTGACCCAGCACGGCGGCGCCGGCGCGGGCAATTTGCGCGTCAAACTCCGACTTCACCCCTGACACGCCAATGGCGCCGATCACCTGGCCGTCGTGGACGATCGGCACCGCGCCTTCCAGGCAGGTCATGATGTCCACCGACAGGAACGAGTTGCGGCCGTTGTTCACCAGCTCTTCGTAATACTTCGACTCGCGGCCGCTGATGGCCGAGGTGCGGGCCTTTTCGGGGGCCAGGTAGGCGGTGCTGGAAGCGGCGCCGTCCAGGCGTTCCAGGGCCAGCAGGTGGCCGCCGTCATCGACGATGGCGATGGTCACGGCCCAGTGGTTCTGCAGCGCTTCGGCGCGGGCGGCGGCCATGATTCGGGTGGTTTCGGTGTGGCCCAGTACGGCTTTGGTGCGCATCGATCAGTCCTTTTATTGGGTGGGGCAACTGCCGTTATCTTCACACGCGGCGGGATGCTTTGTCCCATCAATGGCGACTTATCAGAACGGCGCCGATGGCCTAGGCTAGAGCCATTGCCTTCAAGGACCACGTTGATGACCACTCGCACCTTCGGTGACCTGCAACATGACCCGGTTTCGCACCTCCACTACCGCCTCAGCCCGGCCAGCGGCCCGGTGCGCGGGCGCCTGTTGCTGCTGCACGGGGTGGGCAGCAACGAACGCGGGATGGTGGCGCTGGGCGAGCACATGCCCGGCGACTTTGAAGTGCTGGCGGTGCAGGGGCCGCTGGCCATCGGCCCGCAGCAGTTTGCCTGGTTCAACGTGCAGTTCGGCGAGCAGGGCCCGGTGATCAACGCCGAGCAGGCCGAAGCCAGCCGCCGCCAGCTGCTGGCCTTGGCGCAGGCGCTGCCGCCACTGCCCACGGTGATCGCCGGTTTCAGCCAGGGCGGCATCATGAGCGCCAGCAGCGGCCTCACGGCGCCAGCGCTGTTCAAGGGCTTCGGCCTGCTCAGCGGCCGTATCCTCCCGGAGATCGCCGTGCGGTTGGCCGGTCCGCTGGAGCTGTCGGCGCTGAAGGCGTTCGTCGCCCACGGCATTCACGACAACAAGCTGCCGGTCAGCTGGGCCGAGCGCGCTGACCAGTTCCTCAACGAACTGGGGGTGCGCCACGAGCTCAAGCTGTACCCCATCGGCCATGAACTGAGCGGCGCAGTGGTAGCGGATTTCGTCGAGTGGTTGAACGCACTGATTCCAGCGTAACCCGCGACGGTACCCGTAGCAGCTGCCGAAGGCCGCGTCCGCTGGCAACGCGATCCAACCCTTGCTATAGTCGGCCTTCACTTGCAAACGAGCACCCCATGGCCACCTCCTGCTTCCCCACCGGCAAACCTCGCACAGCTCACGCTGTCGGCGTGCCGCGCGTGGACCAGCAGCCCGCCATGCTCGGTCAATATCCCCCTCCTGTCGTTCAGACGCCCGTGTGTGCAGTCGTTGCACCCCCGCCAGGCGTTGTTCCTGCGGTCTGACCCGCACATCAAAACACTGAACCCGGCTGTTTAGCCGTGCTGGCCTTGATTGGCCCGAATGACAGGTGCATACATGTTTGCCTTTTCGAAAGACTCCGTGGCCTCGGCGGCCTCGACCATCCTGTTCGTCCTGCTGTGGAGCAGTGGCGCCATTTTCTCCAAATGGGGCCTGGCCCACGCCTCGGCGTTCGCCTTCCTGCTGTGCCGTTTCGCCATCGCCCTGGTGGCGCTGGTGCTGCTGATCCCGGTGCTCAAGCTGCGCCTGCCCGGCACTCGGCAAGGCGTGCTGTACGCCATCGCCACCGGCCTGGTGCTGCTGGGCGCCTACCAGATCTTCTACATCCTGGCCTTGAGCCTGAAGGTCACCCCCGGGGTGATGGCCACGGTGATGGGTGTGCAGCCGATCCTCACCGCCGTGCTGGTGGAGCGTCGCCATTCCTTCACCCGGCTGTTCGGCCTGTGCCTGGGGCTGGCAGGGCTGGTGCTGGTGGTGTTCCAGAGCATCGGCATCGCCGGCATGTCCATGGCCGGCATGGCCTTCGCGCTGCTGGCCATGCTCAGCATGACCCTGGGCTCGATCATGCAGAAGCGCATCAGCACCGACCCGCTGGGCACGCTGCCGGTGCAGTACGCGGCCGGCATGCTGCTGTGTGCGTTGTTCGTGCCCAGCCAGCCGTTCCACATCGAGCACAGCCTGTCGTTCTACGTGCCGGTGCTGTACATGGGGCTGGTGGTGTCGGTGCTGGCGACCTTGCTGCTGTACCGCTTGATTGCCCGCGGCAACCTGGTGAACGTCACCAGCCTGTTCTACCTGGTGCCGGCGGTGACGGCGGTGATGGATTGGCTGATCTTCGGCAACCGCCTGGCGCTGCTGAGCGTGGCGGGCATGGGCCTGATCGTGCTGGGGCTGGTGTTCGTGTTCCGCAAGGCCTAGGGCCTCAGCGCTTGCGCTTGAGGGTCTCGCTGGGCAGTTCGTCGAACAGCGCCCGGTAGCTGCTGGAGAAGCGCCCCAGGTGCCAGAATGACCAGTGCATCGCCACCTCGGCCACCGTGGTGGCGCTGCCCTGGGCCTTCAGCAGTTCGCGGTGCGCGTTGTTCAGCCGCTTCAAGCGCAGCCACTGCGCCGGCGCCATGCCGGTGTAGGCCTTGAACGCCTGCTGCAGCTGGCGCAGCGACACTTCGGCGACGCTGGCCAGCTCCACCAGGTTCAGGGTCTCGTCCGGCACATCGGCTGCCCATTCGAACACCCGCTTCATGATCCGCCGTTCCGCAGCGCGGCGTTGCAGCGCGCTGCCGTCCAGGCCTACCGAGGCGTGGTCGAGGATGAACAGGCAGTCGTCCAGCAACTGCGCGGTCAGCGCCTCGCGGTCGGGGGCGTGCTCGGCCTGGGCCAGGCGGGTGAGGGTGCTGCTCAGCCAGCGAGTGAACAGCGCGTTCTGGCCGCAGCTCAGCGGCGCCATGAATAGCCCGGCCAGGCGTGCGCTGTCCAGGCCGTGCTCGCGGACGAACTGCGGGCCGAACACCACGGCCACCTCGCGGTAGTTCTCCGGGGTGATCCAGATGTTGCGGCTCTCGCCGTTGAGCAAGTACAGCGACTGCTCGCTCAGGTCGAAGCAGAACGCCAGCGAGCCCTTGGGCGCACTGAAATGCTGCTCCACGCGGGTGTTCATGCCTTCTTCGTAGATTTCCACGCCCTGCAGGTCGAGGTAGCGGATGTGGCCGCGGAAATGCCCGGGCGACATCTGCTGGTAGTCCTGCACCCAGCCGGGGGTGACCTGGATCTGTTCGGCAAAGCTGCCGGTGTCGAAGGCCTGGACGTTAAGCGAAAAAGGCTCTTTCATGCGATGACCTTGGCGCACCATAATGGTGCATTTCGGCGTGCGTAAAATGGATAGATGGTTATAAGCCGCTTGCGCAAGATATAAGGGAACGCGCCCAAGGGGAAGAGACACCCCAAGCCTCATTCCGGTGAGGGAAAAAACATACAATACCGGCGCTCACATCATCCACGACGAGGTCTTTATGAATGCCCCCTTCGACCAACTGTCCAGTTGGCTGAAAGATCACAAGATTACCGAGGTTGAATGTGTGGTCAGCGACCTGACCGGCATCGCCCGCGGCAAGATAGCACCCACCAACAAATTCCTGCACGAGCGCGGCATGCGCCTGCCGGAAAGCGTGCTGTTGCAAACGGTAACCGGGGATTTTGTCGACGACGACATCTACTACGACCTGCTGGACCCGGCGGACATCGACATGATCTGCCGCCCGGACCCTTCGTCGATCTACGTGATCCCGTGGGCCATCGAGCCCACGGCCATCGTCATCCACGACACCTTCGACAAGCAGGGCAACCCGGTCGAGCTGTCGCCGCGCAACGTCTTGAAGAAAGTCCTCAAGCTGTACGCCGACAAGGGCTGGCAGCCTATCGTGGCGCCCGAGATGGAGTTCTACCTGACCCAGCGCTGCGAAGACCCGGACCTGCCCCTGCGCGCGCCGCTGGGCCGCTCGGGCCGCGCCGAAAGCGGCCGGCAGTCGTTCTCCATCGACGCCGCCAACGAATTCGACCCGCTGTTCGAAGACGTCTACGACTGGTGTGAAGCCCAGGGCCTGGACCTGGACACGCTGATCCACGAAGACGGCCCGGCGCAGATGGAAATCAACTTCCGCCACGGCGACGCCCTGGACCTGGCCGACCAGATCACCATCTTCAAGCGCACCATGCGCGAGGCGGCGCTCAAGCACAACGTCACCGCCACCTTCATGGCCAAGCCGGTGGGCGACGAGCCGGGCAGCGCCATGCACCTGCACCAGAGCGTGGTCGACATCGCCACCGGCAAGCCGATCTTCGTCAACGAAGACGGCAGCAAGAGCCAGCTGTTCCTCCACCACATCGGCGGCCTGCAGAAGTACATTCCCAAGCTGTTGCCGATGTTCGCGCCCAACGTCAACTCGTTCCGCCGCTTCCTGCCGGACACCTCGGCACCGGTGAACGTGGAGTGGGGCGAAGAGAACCGCACCGTGGGCCTGCGCGTGCCGGACGCCAGCCCCGAAGCCATGCGCGTGGAAAACCGCCTGCCGGGCGCCGACGCCAACCCTTACCTGGCGATCGCCGCCAGCCTGCTGTGCGGCTACCTGGGCATGGTCGAGCACATCGAGCCGAGCGCGCCGGTGGAAGGCCGGGCCTACGAGCGCCGCAACCTGCGCCTGCCGATCACCATCGAGGACGCCTTGGCGCATATGGAAGAGTGCGACACCGTGATCAAGTACCTGGGCGAGAAGTTCGTCCGCGGCTACGTGGCGGTGAAACGTGCCGAGCATGAAAACTTCAAGCGGGTCATCAGCTCCTGGGAGCGTGAATTCCTGCTGCTGAGCGTGTAAGCAAAAAAACCATTAGAAAAGTACCAACGGAGTGAGTCGAATGCGTTTACTGAAATCCATGTTACCCGCGGCGCTGGCGCTGCTGTGCGCCACCGGCGCCCATGCCGAAGGCTCTGTCAGCGTCTACAACTGGACCGACTACATTGGTGAAACGACGCTGGCGGACTTCACCGCCAAGACCGGCATCAAGGTGGTGTACGACGTATTCGACTCCAACGAGACCCTGGAGGGCAAGTTGCTGGCCGGCCACACCGGCTACGACGTGGTGGTGCCCTCCAACCATTTCCTGGGGCGCCAGGTAAAGGCCGGGGCGTTCCTGAAACTGGACCGCTCGCAGCTGCCGAACTGGAAAAACCTGGACCCCAAACTGATGGCCCTGCTGGAGAAGAATGACCCGGGCAACGAGCACTCGGTGCCGTACCTGTGGGGCACCAACGGCATTGGCTACAACGTGGACAAGGTGAAGCAGGTGCTGGGCGTCGACCACATCGACTCCTGGGCCGTGCTGTTCGAGCCCGAGAACATGAAGAAGCTCGCCAAGTGCGGCGTGTCGATGATGGACTCGGCCGACGAAGTGATGCCCGCCGTGCTCAACTACATGGGCATGGACCCGCGCAGCAACAAGCCGGAGGACTACGCCAAGGTCAAGGCCAAGCTCAAGACCGTGCGCCCGTACGTGACCTACTTCCACTCGTCCAAGTACGTGTCGGACCTGGCCAACGGCAACATCTGCGTGGCCTTCGGCTACTCGGGTGACGTGTTCCAGGCCGCCAACCGCGCCAAGGAAGCCAAGAATGGCATCCACATCGCCTACTCGATTCCCAAGGAAGGCGCCAACCTGTGGTTCGACCTGCTGGCCATCCCTGCCGACGCCGCCGACGTGAAAGAGGCCCATGCCTTCATCAACAACCTGCTCGACCCGCAGGTGATCGCCAAGGTCAGCGCCACCGTGGGCTACGCCAACCCCAACGTCGAGGCCAAGCAGTACATGGACCCCGAGTTGCTGAGCAATCCTGAGGTCTACCCGCCCCAGGAAGTGCTGGACAAGCTGTACATTTCCACCGCCCCGACGCCGGCCATCATGCGCTTGATGACCCGCGACTGGACCGACATCAAGTCAAACCGCTGACAGCGAGAAGTGTGATGGTGATGCATTCAGAACATGCCCGTTCCTACTACGCGGCAACCGCCGGCCAGATGCCTGACTACCCCTGCCTGGGGGAGGACCTGGTCGCCGATGTGTGCGTGATAGGCGGTGGCTTCACCGGCGTCAACACGGCCCTTGAATTGGCCGCGCGTGGCTTGTCGGTGGTGCTGCTGGAAGGGCGGCGAATCGGCTGGGGCGCCAGTGGCCGCAACGGCGGGCAACTGATCCGTGGCATCGGCCACGCGGTGGACGGTTTCGCCCGCTACGTGGGCAACGACGGCGTGCGCTACCTGGAGCAGGCCGGCATCGAGTCGGTGGCGGTGGTGCGCGAGCGCATCGAGGCCAACAACATCGACTGCGACCTGCGCTGGGGCTTCTGCGAACTGGCGAACACCCCGGCGCAGTTCGCCGCGTTCGCCGAGGAACAGCGCTGGCTGGGGGACATCGGCTACAGCCATGCAACCCGCATCGTCGGCCCGGGGCAGATGAGCGAAGTGGTGGCCAGCGACCAGTACGCCGGCGGCTTCATCGACATGGGCTCGGGGCACCTGCACCCGCTGCGCCTGGTGCTGGCCGAGGCGCGGCTGGCCCAGGCCCAGGGCGTGCGCATCTTCGAGCACAGCCCGGCGCTGGAGATCATCCACGGCAGCACCGTGCAGGTGCGCTGCGCCGGCGGCACGGTACGCGCCGGCCACCTGGTGCTGGGTTGCAACGCCCACCTGGATGACCTGGAGCCACGCCTGAGCGGCAAGGTGCTGCCCGCCGGCAGCTACATCATCACCACCGAACCGTTGAGCCGCGAGGTGGCGCAGAGCCTGATCCCGCTGGACCTGGCGCTGTGCGACCAGAAAGTGGGCCTGGACTACTACCGCCTCACGGCCGACCGCCGCCTGCTGTTCGGCGGCGCCTGTCACTATTCGGGCAAGGACCCGGCGGACATCGGCGCCTACATGCGGCCGAAGATGCTCAAGGTGTTCCCGCAATTGGCCAACGTGAAACTGGACTACCAGTGGGGCGGCATGATCGGCATCACCGCCAACCGCTTCCCCCAGGTAGGCCGGCTCAGCCAGCACCCCAACGTGTACTACGCCCAGGGCTACAGCGGGCATGGGGTGAACGTTACCCACTGGACGGCGAAACTGCTGGCCGAGGCCATCCATGCCGGCCACAGCCACGGCTTCGACGTGTTCAGCAAGGTGCCGCACATGACCTTCCCGGGTGGCAAGGCCCTGCGCTCGCCGCTGCTGGCGCTGGGCATGGCGTGGTACCGCCTCAAGGAAATGCTGGGCTGACACCCATCCCCGTAGCAGCGGCCGCAGGCCGCGTCCGGAAGCACCGCGTTATCCCTTATGGGGGGCGGTGTTGCGGGACGCGGCCTACGGCCGCTGCTACGGGGATTTTGTGGGTTTCAGGACGAAATACAACGCCAAGCCAATCAACACCCCGCCATACAGGTGCGCCCACGACAGCGGCTCGCCCAGCAGCAACGCCCCCCACAACACGCCGAACGCCGGGATCATGAAGGTCACGGTGCTGGACTTCACCGGGCCGATGTCGGTCAGCAAACGGAAGTACAGGATGTAGGCAAACGCCGTGCACACCAGGCCCAACCCCAGCAGCGACCCCCATACCTCCCAGCCGCCCCAGCTGGCCGGCGGGGCGATGGCCACGCTGGCGGCGCACAGCGGCGTCAGCAGCAGGGTAGCGCCGAGCATGCTGCCCAGGGCCGACAGGCGCGGGTCCAGGCCGCCTTGCTGGTCCAGCCAGCGCCGGGCCAGGAAGCCGGCGAAGCCGTAGCAGGTGGTGGCCAGCAGGCAGGCCACGGCGCCCAGGGCCAGTTGCAGGTCGAAGGCCACGGGGCCGGCGCGGGTCAGGATGCCGACGCCGAACAGCCCGGCGAACACCCCCAGCAGCTTGAGCGGGGTCAGGCGTTCATGGAAGAACAGGCCGCCAATCAACACGCCCATCAGCGGCGTGGTGGCGTTGAAAATCGCCGAATAGCCGGCCGGCAGCACCTGGGCGGCCACCGAGTACAGGGTGGCAGGCATGCCGGAGTTGATCATGCCCAGCAGCAGGCAGGTCTTGAGCTTGCCCTGGAAATCCCATTTCACCCGCATCAGGCCCAGAATCACCAGCAGGCCGGTGGCGGCGATGGCGACGCGGAAGAAGGCGGTGGGGAACGCGCCCAGCACCGGGGCGATGACGCGCATGAACAGGAAGCTGGCACCCCAGACGGCGGCAAGCAGCAACATGTTCATGAGGGAGGCAGGTTTCAAGGGGATCTCCAGATCCGGTGGGCAGGGCGGCAAGTCTCCTAGAGCACGCCTGCGTTGGCAACCACCCTCGTAGCCGCTGCCGAAGGCTGCGCTGGCGCTGCAGATCGCCAGTGTACACACCGGCCAGCGCAGCCTTCGGCAGCGGCTACAAACAATGGTTGCTACGCTTGGGGTTCGCCCCCTTCGCAGAGGCTTCACCCATGGCGCAACAATGGCCGGCCGCCGAGATCGCCCGCACCATCCTCGACGGCTTCGACGACTACCGCGAACACTTCCGGCTGATCACCGACGGCGCCCGCGCGCGGTTCGAGCAGGCCCATTGGCAGGACATCCAGCAGGCGTCGGCGGCGCGCATCAACCTGTATGAAGAAAAGGTGGCGCAGACCGTGGGCGCCCTGCGCGAGGGCTTCGAACACCCGGTGCTGATGGACGTCAGCCTGTGGCCCTTGGTGAAAAGCGCCTATATCCGCCTGATTGACCTGCGTTTCGACGATGAACTGGCCGAGACCTGGTACAACTCGATCTTCTGCGGCCTGTTCAGCCATGACCTGATCACCGACGGCTGCATGTTCATCCACACCACGCGCCCCAGCCTGCGCGGCGAGCGCGCACCGCAGACGCGCACCTACAAGCCCAACGGCCAACTGGGCAATATGCTCGCCCAGGTGTTCCGCGACTACCGTTTCGAGGTGCCCTACGCCGACCTAGAGGGCGATATCCAGCGCCTGCAGGGTCATTTGCGCGAGCACCTGCCCGACTGGGTGTGCAAGGACAGCGAGCTGTGCCTGGAGCTGTTTTCCTCGGTGCTGTACCGCAACAAGGGCGCTTACCTGGTGGGCCGCCTGTATACCCGCGACGAGCAGTGGCCGGTGGCGATTGCGTTCCTGCACCGCGAAGGGCAGGGCGTGCGCGTGGACGCGCTGATCACCGACGAGGCCGAGGTGTCGATCATCTTCTCCTTCACCCGCTCGTACTTCATGGTGGACGTGCCGGTGCCGGCCGAGTTCGTCGGCTTCCTCAAGCGCATCCTGCCGGGCAAGCACATCGCCGAGCTGTACACCTCCATCGGCTTCTACAAACACGGCAAGTCGGAATTCTACCGCGCACTGATCCGTCACCTGGCCAAGACCGACGACCGTTTCATCATGGCCCCCGGCGTGCGCGGCATGGTCATGTCGGTGTTCACCCTGCCGGGCTTCAACACGGTGTTCAAGATCATCAAGGACCGCTTTTCGCCCTCGAAGAACGTCGACCGCAACACGGTTATCGAGAAATACCGCCTGGTGAAAAGCGTCGATCGCGTGGGGCGCATGGCCGACACCCAGGAGTTCGCCGATTTTCGCTTCCCCCAGAGCAAGTTCGACCCCGAATGCCTGGCCGAGCTGCTGGAGGTGGCGCCATCCACCGTGCAGTTGGAGGGCGACACCGTGCTGATCCGCCACTGCTGGACCGAACGGCGTATGACGCCGCTGAATCTGTACCTGGAAAGCGCCAACGAGCCCCAGGTGCGCGAGGCGCTGGAAGACTACGGCCTGGCCATCAAGCAGCTGGCGGCGGCGAACATTTTCCCCGGCGACATGCTGCTGAAGAACTTCGGCGTCACCCGTCACGGCCGCGTGGTGTTCTACGACTACGACGAAATCAGCTACCTCACCGAGGTGAATTTCCGCTACATCCCGCCGCCGCGTTTTCCCGAGGACGAGATGTCCTCCGAGCCGTGGTATTCCATCGGCCCTCACGACGTGTTTCCGGAGGAGTTTCCGCCGTTCCTGTTCGCCGATGCGGGCCAGCGCAAGCTGTTCAGCCAGTTGCACGGTGAACTGTACGACGCCGATTACTGGAAAGGCCTGCAGGGCGCGATCATGGACGGCAAGGTGATCGACGTGTTCCCTTACCGCCGCCAGCAGCGGGATAACGAATAAACGTCTTCGGTGTGGGAGCTGGCTTGCCAGCGAGTTTTTTGAGGCGCCAACAGCTCGCTGGCAAGCCAGCTCCCACAAGGTCTAGAACAGCGAGCGCTGGGCCTGCAGCACCAGGGTGCCGTCGCACCAGCTGTTCTGGCCCGAGTAGGCCTCGCAGCTGGCGCCGCCCAGGCTGGAGCCGCTGTAGATGAGGTTCAGGTCCACGCCCATGAACGCCCGCGACAGCTGCACCGACCAGTCGCTGAAGCCGCGCACTTCGCTGCCGTCGCCGATGGTGTAGGGCGTGTCGAGCTGGTGGTCGCCGACCTTCACGCGCACGCCGAAGTCCAGCAGCGGCACGTGGCCGAAGTCGGCGAACAGGGTGCTGTCGTGGCGCCCCGGGTCATCGCTGAAGGCCGCGCCGAAACGGGTGCTGAGCACGGTCAGGCCGGCGTACACCTCGTGGCTGTCGTTGGTGGCAAGGTCGGGGAAGGTGTAGTGAATCACGCCCACCTCGTAGCCCAGGCTTTGGGTGAAGGAGCTCTTGAAGCCGGTGTAGGTGTCGATTTCCATGCTGGTGGACGCGGTCAGGCCCATGCTCGGCGACCACTGGCCGAAATACCAGCCGCTGTCGCTGCTCAGGTCCACGCCGCCGTGCACGGTGTCGGAAGTAGCGGGTTTGACCAGGCCCTGGGCCATGCTGCGCGCCGGGTTGGTGCCGATCTGCAGGCTGTAGTCGCCCAGGTCACGCTGCAACTGCACCGGTTGCGCGCTCGCACATTGGGCCGCCAGCAACGTGGCTGCAAAAAGTAGGCTGGGCTTGAGCATCGTGCTCCTCCCGGGCTGGAAGGCTTGATCTAGAGGGGTGAAGCATACCGGGCAACGAAGCTGGTTTGATACCGTTCGTCGGGTTTACCTGCGCCGATGGGCAGAAAGGCTACGCGGGGAGGTGAAGCGGAGGCGGTGGGCCAGGCAGCCCACGAGCCTCAGGGGTATTACTTCTTGCCCAGGCTGATGTGGCGCGACGGCGTGAAAGTCTGGCCGCTGACGCCCTTGGCGATCTGCTGGATTTCACCACCGGACTTGAGGAAGGCGGCGATCTGGTCGTTGATCGATTCGCTGGTTTCCACGGCCGGAGCGGGCTTGGCTTTGCTGTTGGAGGCTTTAACACGCATGGCTGCCATTCACCTGTGCAATTTTCAATACGGCCGGCGATTATACCGCAAGGGGGCTTTAATTGTTGGGCTAATATTGGCTTGGAAATAGCTTAATAGTAATTTGTCAATCGTTCGTTTTATTTTAATTTGTCGGCCCTAAGCGTTTGTTTTAAATGAAAAGTTTGCATTGAAACGGCCGTCGGGCACAGGCCTTGGCCAGGCCAGGCGACCAATGGCCTGACGAACGGGGCGCCAAGCCCTTGAAAATCAAGGCTTGGCGCGCCGGGGCAGCGGCAGCCGGGGATCTGGGGTAGAATGCGCCCACGTAACGAGGGTTTTTTGAAATGGCTTTAGTCGGGCGCTACAACAGTTTGCAAGTGGTTAAACATACGGACTTCGGTTTATATCTGGACGGTGGCGCCGACGGCGAAATACTGCTGCCCAACCGTTATATTCCGAAGGATATTCCCAGTGAAGATGAAGACTGGTTGAATGTGTTCGTGTACCTGGACAGCGAAGACAAGTTGCTGGCCACCACGGAAAAGCCAAAAGTTCAGGTGGGCGAGTTCGCCAGCCTGAAAGTCGTCGAAATCAACAGCATCGGCGTATTCCTGGACTGGGGCCTGCCCAAGGACCTGCTGCTGCCGTATTCGGAAGAGAAGCGCGAGCTCAAGCAGGGTGACTACTGCGTGGTGCATGTCTACCTGGACAAGCGCACCAAGCGCATCACCGCCACCGCGCGCCTGGACCGCTACCTGGACAAGTTGCCCGCCAACTACAGCGTTGGCCAGGAAGTCGACCTGCTGGTGGCCGAGGAAACCGACATGGGTTTCAAGGCCATCATCAACAACAAGCACTGGGGCCTGATTCACAAGAACGAAGTGTTCAAGTTCCTGCGTTCGGGCAAGCAGGAAAAAGGCTTCATCAAGGAACTGCGCAGCGATGGCAAGATTGCCCTCAGCCTGCAACCGGTGGGTGAGCAACTGACCAGCAGCCTGCACAGCCAGATCCTCGGCAAGTTGCGCGACAACAATGGCGTGCTGCCGGTCAGCGACAAGAGCGACCCGGCCGTGATCAGCGGCCTGTTCGGCGTGAGCAAGGGCAACTTCAAGAAGGCCATCGGTGCCCTCTACAAGGAAGGCAAGCTGGTGATTCATGCCGACCGCATCGAATTGACCTGAAGCCCTTGAGCTAGACACCCGGCGTGAACTTTTCGCGCCGGGCCTGGGCCTACACTGTACGAACCCCTTTCGAGGCAGTGTACCGATGAAAAAAGCCCTGATCGCCTACGTCAGCACCCTTCTGGTCATCCTTGTACTCGACGCCCTGTGGCTGGGCGTGCTCATGAGTCCTACCTACAAACAAATGCTCGGCTCGCTGATGCGCGACAAGCCCTTGCTCGGGCCGGCGGCAGCCTTTTACCTGCTGTATGCGCTGGGCGTGGTGGTGCTGGCGGTGTGGCCGGGGGTAAACGCGGGCAGCGTCTGGCGCGGCCTGGGGGTGGGGGCGATGCTGGGGCTGGTGGCCTACGGCACCTACGACCTGACCAACTGGGCCACGTTGGTGGGCTGGCCGCCGTTGCTGGTGTTCATCGATATCTTCTGGGGCATCGTGGTGTCGGCGCTGGCGGCGGCCGTTGGGGTGTGGGCAACCAGCAAATGGGCGTGAGGCTGGACGCGGCCTGGCGGCCGCTGCTACACGTCCCGTAGCAGCGGCCGCCAGGCCGCGTCAGCGATTTCAGCCCTGCAGGAACTGCGCGAAGCTTACGCCGGTGCCGGTGGGGCGCACGTCTTTCAGGAACGAATCCTTGTCGGCGCTCAGCTCCAGGCTCACCGTCGACTTGCGCTTGCCGGCGTTCCGCACGGTCAGGCCTTCCATGCGCTCGCGGAAGAACGCGGTGGGCACCTTCAGGTGCAGCAGCTGGTCGGTGGCCGGGGTGTGCATGAGCATGTGAATCCACTCATATTGGCCAACCGCCAGGCGACCCACCGGAATGTCGAACCAGAAGATGTTGCGACGGGCGTCGTGCAGGGTGAAGTGGCAGTTGTTGACACCAAGCACCGCGCCGCCGAGTTCTTTGTTGCGGCGCGCGATGGCCAGGGGTTTGTCGAGTTTCATAGAAGTCCTACGCAAATGAAGCGTCAGCGCCGTGGCTGAATACGCGGTGCATTCTCGGGGTAAAACGCGCAAACATAAAGGCAAACCTGACGCCCTGCCGCCAAAAGCGGGCAGGGCGCGGTATTGGCTCAGCGGGGCAGGGCCTTGCTCAGCTCGGAAGTGGCACCGTCCGGGCTGGTGGCGGTGACGGTGAACGAGCGGTTGGGCTCCTTCACGTCCAGCGGGAAGCTGAAGTTGGCCACGCCGCGGCCGTTGGTGGACACATACACCTCGCCGAGGAAGTTGGCAGCCTCGGTTTCAGTCGGCTTGGCGTTGCCGAACACTTCCACGCGGTAGCGGCTGTTGGGCTCGCCGGTGACTTCGCCGTGCAGGCGGCCAGCGGCAATGGCGCGCAGCTTGGGTGCCGGCTGGTTGTGGTTGGGCAACTGCTGGCAGTCCACCACCGGCGCGCCCTTGGCCGCGCAGATCACCGCCTTGCCGGCTTCCACGCCGGCGCCGCGGTTGCCCACGAAGCTGGCGTTGTCCGGGCCCGGCACGCCGAAGACGATGGCGCCGGTGCGCTGGGTGGGAATGCACGAGCCGCCGCTCTGGCAACGCTTCACGTCCTGGCTGTTGTCCCAGATGCGGTTGGCGGTCAGGCGGGTGTTGTGGCTCACGGCTTCGGGGCGCAGGGCCACGCCGATACGGTTGCCGTGGATCACGTTGCGGTCCAGCAGGTTGTCGGCGCCGGTGACGCTGATGCCGATGGAGTTGCCGATGAGCACGTTGCCGCCCAGGTAGTTGCGGTCGCCGGCGTTGATCTGCACGCCGTCGGAGTAGCCTTCGAAGCGGTTGTGGGTCAGGGTGTTGTCGCTGGCCTGGAAGACTTCCACGCCCTGGGACGCCTCGGGGGTCAGCTTGCTGGCGCGGAACAGGTTGTCGGCCAGCAGGTTGAACGCCGCGCCGCGGCTCAGTTCCAGGCCGTCGCCGTTGTCGATCAGCTGGTTGCGGATGATGCGGTTGTTGATGGTGGTGTTGACCGTGGCGTTGCCCTGGCCGTCGTCGCCGGTCAGCATGATGCCGGCGCCGCCGCGGTTGGCGACGATGCGGTTGTCGTGCACGCTGCTGTTGCCGGCGCGGTTGAGCAGGATGCCGATGCAGAAGTTGCGCACTTCCAGGCCGCTGATGTCCACGCCCTGGGTGTCGCGCACGCTCAGGCCGGGGTTGCTCAAGGTGCGCACGTTGGCGCCCGACTGGCCGGCCACGGCGCCCGGGCAGGCCTTGGCAGTGTCGCCCTGGACGAACGCCGAACCGTCGATGGCGATGAAATCGCCGCTGTGTTTCCACGCCGAACCCTCGATCACCACCGGGCCCTTGATGTCAGGCAGGGCCGAGGTCGGCTTGATCACGAAGGGCGCGCTGCCCACCGCCTGGATCTCGATGCGGTAATGGCCGGGGTTCTGGTTGTTCTGCTCGATGGCCCAGCGCAGGGTGCCATCCTTGCCGTCGTCGGCGTAGCTGTTGACCACCAGGGTCTGCGGCGCATCCGTGGTCGGGGTCGGCTCGTCCGCGTGGGCTGTCACCACGGGCAGGGCCAGCAGCAGGGCTGCCAGTACGGGGGAAACACGCATGAGTATCGATTCCGGGAAAACACTGTTGTTTTTTCACGTTCGCCGGCTCGGTGGCGAAAACGCGGCATGAGTCTAGTAGATGCAGAACGCGATGTGTGGGCGGTGCGGGTGGTTGCGGTCGATATTCGCCCAGTGCAGTTCATCGGGTAAAGATAATTACCGAGAAATTTTTGAAACTCTGGGGCGAAGCGTTCAGTCAACCTTATGTCGACTTTAGACACCTGTACTTTCCTGAAAGGAGAAATACCATGAGTGGCACTAAAGACAAAGTGAAAGGAATGGCTAACGAAGCGAAGGGCAACGTCAAGGAAGGCGCCGGCAAACTGGTGGGCAGCGACAAGCTGCGTGCCGAAGGCGCCGCGGACAAGGCCAAGGGCAAAGTCCAGCAAACCATTGGCGAAGCCAAGGACAAACTGAGCAAGCACTAATCGGTGTTCGCGCGGTCTGAGCCAATACAGCGGTCATCCTCGGATGGCCGCTGTGCTGTCTGGACATTGCCGGTAACCGTTCCAGGTTCGTGTTTCACGCTACATTGAGGTAAAACCTGTGCCCCCGAGTGTGGCCAGGTCCGGCGTTTCACTCGTTGTAACCCTCCCCATGGCGGCGAAAGGAGACGCTAATGATTTTTCCGGAATTGCGTGAACTGAGCCTGCAGACCGTGCTGATGCGCACGGTGAAGGAGTTCATCGATGACGAGATGTCCACCTATGCCTCGGCGCTGGCCTACCAGATGCTGTTCTCGCTGTTTCCCTTCATCCTGTTCCTGATTGCCCTGATCGGCTTCCTGCACCTGCCCGACTTCTTCTCGTGGCTGCGCCTGCAGGCCGGACTGGTGTTGCCGCCCCAGGCGCTGGATTCGGTGAACCCGGTGATCGACCAGCTGCAGCAATCCAAGGGCGGGCTGCTGTCGTTCGGTATCGTCATCGCCCTGTGGACCGCCTCGGCCGGCGTGCGGCTGATGATGAGCGCCATGAACGCTGCCTACGACGTGGTCGAGGAGCGCCCGGTATGGAAGCGCATCCCGCTGTCGATCTTCTACACCGTGGGCATCGCCGGCATGCTGCTGGCGGCGGCCGCGCTGATGGTGCTGGGCCCGCAGGTCATGGGCTGGCTGGCCGGGCAGATCGGCCTGGAAGACTTCATCGTGACCCTGTGGACCATCGCCCGCTGGCCGGTGATCGTGATCCTGATGATGATCGCCGTGGCGCTGATCTACTACGTGATGCCGGACGTGCGGCAGAAGTTTCGGTTCATCACCCCAGGCTCGGTGCTGGCCGTGGTGGTGTGGATCATCGCCTCGCTGGGCTTTGCCTTCTACGTCAAGACGTTCGCCAACTACAACGCCATGTACGGCAGCATCGGCGCGATCATCGTGCTGCTGCTGTATTTCTACATCTCCTCGGCCGTGCTGTTGCTGGGCGCCGAGATGAATGCAGTAATCGAGCACATGTCGGAAGAGGGCAAGGACCCGGGCCACAAGGAATTTCCCGAAGACGAGGCGCAAGATGATAAAAAGCATGTTTCGGGTCTGGGCCGCGATCACTCGCTGAAACCGGACGCCGAGCAGGCCTGACCGGGAGAAGGACCGCCTCATGATTCACGACATCCTCAAGATGGGCGACGAGCGCCTGCTGCGCGTGGCCCAACCAGTGCCGGCCGACATGTTCGGCAGCGCCGAGCTGACCCAGCTGATCGCCGACATGTTCCAGACCATGGAGCACGTCGGTGGCGTGGGCCTGGCCGCGCCACAGATCGGCGTCGACCTGCAGCTGGTAATCTTCGGCTTCGAGCGCAGCGAGCGCTACCCGGACGCCGAAGCGGTGCCGCAGACCATCCTCATCAACCCCTTGATCACGCCGTTGAGCCCGGCCACCGAAGAAGGCTGGGAGGGCTGCCTGTCGGTGCCGGGCTTGCGTGGGGTGGTGGACCGGTACACGCACATCCGCTACGAGGGCTTCGACCCCCAGGGGCAACCCATTCAGCGCGTGGCCCAGGGCTTTCATGCGCGGGTGGTGCAGCACGAGTGCGATCACCTGATCGGCCGGCTGTACCCCTCGCGCATCGCCGACTTCAGCCGCTTTGGCTTTACCGAGGTGCTGTTCCCGGGGCTGGATCCGGCGTCCGACGATTAACGCATTTTTCGTGTAGCGGCAACTGTCTTTGTGGGAGCTGGCTTGCCAGCGAGCTTTTAGGGCCTCAACAGCTCGCTGGCAAGCCAGCTCCCACAACAACGTCGTAAGCGGCCGCCACTAATCCTTGGCCACCGCCACCGGCTTGATGAACCGCAACGTCATGCGGTCCGACTCGCCGATGGCCTGGTATTTCGCCTTGTCCTTGTCACCCAGTTTGTAGGTGGGCGGCAGGGTCCACACGCCTTGCGGGTAGTCCTTGGTGTCCCTGTGGTTGGCGTTGATTTCGCTCTGGCCCACCAGGGTGAAGCCGGCGTCGGTGGCCAGCTTGATCACGTATTCAGTAGGCAGGTAACCGCTGCTCTTGATCTGCTCAACGGTCTCGCCCGGCTTGCCGCGATGGTCCACCACGCCCAGGGTGCCGCCCGGCTTGAGCACCTGGTAGAAGCCCTGGAACATGGCCTTGGCGTTGTCGGCCATGACCCAGTTGTGCACGTTGCGGAAGGTCAGCAGGGTGTCGGCCGAGGCGTCCGGGCCGAAGGTGGGCGCCTTGGGATCGAAGGTCACCAGCCTGGCCTTGCCGTAGTGGGCGCTGTCGGCGTCGAACTTGCGCTTGAGGGTGTCGAAGCTGCCGGACGACTGCACGGCGGCGATGTAGCTGCCGTGGTCCTTGAGCAGCGGTGCCAGCACCTCGCTGTACCAACCGGTGCCGGGGGTGATCTCGATCACCGTCTGGTCCTGGCGCAGGCCGAAGAACTGCAGGGTCTGGCGCGGGTGGCGGTAACGGTCGCGGGCGCTGTTGGCCGGGTCGCGCCAGCTGCCCTTGAGCACACTGGCGAAGGTCTTGTCGCTGATGGTGGAGGGCGGGGCCACGGCGGCCAGGGTCAAGGCGAAGGCGGGGGCGGCACACGCCAGGGCAATAGCCGCGAGCAACGAACGTTTCATGACAATCCCTGTAGGCGAAAAGACGATCCCCACAGCGTAGCAGCGGCCGTAAGGGCGCGTCACGGGGCCGACGTGGTCATCGCGATCAACGCCTTGTTGCGCTGGTAGCGCACCAACCGTTCCGCCAGCACCTGGGGCAGATCGTTCGCCAGCGCAAACCCCAGCCGCTGGTAAAACCCCGCCAGCCCCGGGTCGCAGAACAGCCACACCGGCCCGGCCACGCTGGCCAGCGCCTGCGTCACCAGCCGCCGCGCCACGCCCTGGCCGCGGCAGGCGTCTGCCACCAGCAAACCGGTCAGCCAATGGCCGTCGGCCACCGGCGTCAGGTTCAGCGCGGCAATGATCTCGCCGTCGCGCGCCACCCAGGCCTGGGCCGCCTTGTCGCCGCGCATGGGGGAGCGCTGCTCGCGGTAGAACTTGTTCAACAACGGCCACAGCGTTGGCGCCAGGGGCGCGTAGTCAATGCTCATGTGGCCGGCCAACCACCGCCCAGGGCGCGGTACAGTTGCACGCGATCCAGCGCCACCTGGGTGGTGCTGTTCACCAGCTCGCTCTGGTTCTGCAGGCGAATGCGCTGCACGTTGAGCACGTTGATGAAGTCGATGGCGCCCTGGCGGTAGCGTTCCTGGGCCACGTTCAGGGCCATGTCGTTCTGCCGCACGGCTTCGGCCAGGGCCGCATGGTGCTGCTGTTCGGCGCGGTAGTCGGTGAGGGCGTTGTCCACTTCATGCCAGGCGCCCAGCACGGTCTTCTGGTAGTTGAGCGCCGCTTCCTGCTGCTGGTGCTTGCGCAGTTGCAGGGTGCCGGTCAGGCGCCCGCCCTGGAAGATCGGCAGGTACAGGCTGGGGCCGTAGCTCCACTGGCGCGAGTTCCAGGCGCCGAAGTTGGAGCCGTCCAGGGCCTGGAAGCCGAAGCTGGCGCCCAGGCTGATGCGCGGGTAGAAGTCGGCCTTGGCCACGCCGATGGCGGCGGTGGCGCGGTGCAGCGCGGCTTCGCTGGCCTGGATGTCGGGGCGCCGCTGGGCCAGTTCCGAGGGCAGGCCCAGGGGCACGTCCGGTGCGCTGGCGGGCAGCGGTTTCGGCGCTTGCAGCTCGCCAGCCAGGGCACCCGGAGCCTCGCCCAGCAGGTAGCTGAGGGCGTTGATCAGGCGGTCCTGTTGGGCCTGCAGCATGGGCAACAGCGCCTCGATGCTGGCCACCTGGGCCGCGGAGTTGGCGGTGTCCAGGTGGGTGGTCACGCCGTTTTCCAGGCGCGTCTGGGTCAGGTCGCGGCTGCGCTTGGCGATATCGAGGTTCTGCCGGGCCACCTGCAGTTGCGTCTGCACGCCGCGCAGCTTGAGGTAGTCGCTGGCGGTCTCGGCGCTGATGCTCAGCAGCACGCCGTTGCGCTGGGCCTGGCTCAGGTCGACCTCGGCGTCGGCCGCCTCGACGGCGCGGCGCACATGGCCCCACAGGTCCACCTCCCAGCTGGCGTCGGCGGCGCTGTTCCACAGCTCGAACGGCGCCTTGCCGCTGAGGTTGGACGGGTCGAGCAGGCTGACGGCGCTGTTGCGTTCGCGCTGGTAGCTGGCGCCCAGGGCCACGCCGGGCAACTGCGCGGCGCCGCTGACCTGGCGCATGGCACGGCTCTGCTCCAGGCGGTTGCTGGCCACGCGTACGTCGAAGTTGGCCTTGGCGGCGCGCTGCACCAGCGAACTCAGCTGCGGGTCACCCAGGGTCTGCCACCACTGGCTGTCGACTGCGGCGGCGGCCTGGGCCTGTTGCTGCCACTGCGCGGGCAGTTGTGGTTGCGGCGTGTGGAAATCGGGGCCGACGCTGCAGGCACCGAGGCTGGCAATGGCCAGCGCAAGCAAGGGGCGTTTCATCTCAATGCTGCTCCTGGGCGGTGTCGATGCTGGCGACCACCGACATGCCGACGCGCAGTTTTTCCAGCTCGGGCTGGCCGGCGTCGAAGACGATTTTCACCGGAATGCGCTGCACCACCTTGGTGAAGTTGCCGGTGGCGTTGTCCGGGGCGATGGCCGAGAACGACAGGCCGGTGGCCGGTGCCACGCTGTCGACGTGGCCGGTGAAGGTGCGGTCGGGGAAGCTGTCGACGTGCACGCTTACGGTCTGGTTCAGGTGCATGTGCGCCAGCTGGGTCTCGCGGAAGTTGGCCACCACGTAGGCGTCCTTCAACGGGACCACCGCCAGCAGCGGCTTGCCGGGCGCCACGTAGGCCCCCACGCGCACCGAGCGCTGGCCGACCATGCCGTCCTGGGGCGCGGTGATGCGCGTGTACGACAGGTTGAGGTTGGCCTGTTGCAGCGCCGCCTGGTCCTTGGCCAGCTGTGCCTCGGCCACTTCGCGCTGGGCCTTGAGCACTTCGAGGGTTTTCTGCGCGGCCACCTTGGCGGCGTCGTCGCGGTCGCGGGCGGCCTGCCAGCCCTGTAGGTCGGACTCGGCCTTCTGCCGTTCTTCCTGGGTGCCGGCACCGGCGTTGGACAGGTTGCGGTAGCGCTGGGCGTTGGCCTGGGCGAAAGCCAGCGAGGCGGCGGTGGCGCGGATTTTCGCCGTGGCCTGGTCGATCTCGGCGCCCTGGCGCTCAATGCCGGCAGCCAGGTTCTTCAGCTGCGCCTGGGCGGCGTTGACGTTGGCCGTGGCCGCAGCCTGGGCGGCCAGGTAGTCGCGGTCGTCGATCTGCGCCAGCAGCTGCCCGGTGCGCACCGCCTGGTTGTCGGCCACGGCCACCTGGGTGACCTGGCCGGCCACGCGCGGCGCCACCAGCACCGAGTCGGCGTTGATGTAGGCGTCGTCGGTGCTTTCCAGCGAGCCGTGGCTCAGCAACCGGTAGGCCCCGTAAGTGCCGCACAGCAAGATGGCGACGGTGATCAGCGAAATGGCGGTTCTATGCTTCATGGGGATACCGGAGGTTGCGGTGGATAGGCGCGTTTGGGCAGGGTCAGCAAGACAAGCAGCAGCACGGCGATCACGGCGATCAGCGCCAGGAACGCGTCGCTGGCGGTGAGCACCAGGGCCTGGGCGTGCACGCGGTGGGCCAGGCCGGTGGCGTCCAGCAGCGGCTCGAGGCCCTGGCGGACGCTGCCCAGGCGGTCGAGCAGCACGTTGGAGTGCAGGTGTTCGCGGGCGGTGACGAAGTTTTCCAGGGCCACCGCGGCCAGCACCGAGAACAGCGCGCGCAGGGTGTTGACCATGGCCGAGGCGAACGGCCCTTCCATGGGGTGGATAACGCCGGTGGCGAGCATCAGCAGAGGCACCACGATCATCGGCTGGCCAACCGCGTGCAGCGCTTGCAGCCAGTAGAAGTCGTCGCGAATCCAGGCGCCGGTCAGCTGCGCGCCGCCCAGGCAGGCCACGGTCAGGATGGCCAGGCCGGCAGCGATCACGTAGCGGGCGTCCACCCAGTTGCGGTTGATCACCGTGGCCACCAGCGGCGCCAGCAGCAGTTGCGGCAGGGCGATGCTCAGGGCCAGGGGCATGGTCTGCAGTGGTCGGTAGCCGTGCACGCCGGCCAGGTAGGCGGCGGGAATGGCGCTGCCGGCCAGGCTGACGAACATGAACAGGGTGAGGGTGGTGATGCCGAAGGCGAAGTTGCGCCGTTCCAGCAACTGCAGCTTGAACAGCGGCAACGGGTGGAACCATTCGTTGAGCAGGAACAGCGGCAGGCACACCGCGGCGCCCAGCAGCAGCCAGCAGATCAGGCTGGAGTCCAGCCAGTCCAGGCGTTCACCCTGGGTCAGCGCCACCACCAGCATGCTGATGCCGCCGCAGCCCAGCAGGGCGCCGCGCCAGTCGAGCTGCTTGAACCGTTCGAGGCGCAACGGGTCCTGCGGCAGGCCGAAGGCAATGCAGGCCGAGCCGACCAGGCCGGCGGGGATGATCTGCCAGAACAGCAGGCGCCAGTCGGCGTTTTCGGTCCAGAGCGAGGCCAGGGGCATGGCCACGTTGGGGCCGAAGGTGGCGGTCAGGGCGTAGGCCGACAGCCCGTACAGCTTGATGTGCCACGGCAGGAAGCGCAGCGCCACGGTCATCAGCAGCGGCGGCAGGCAGCCGCCGGCCAGCCCTTGCAGCACCCGCAGGGTGAGCAGGCTTTCCAGGTTCGGCGCCAGCGGGCACAGGGCGCCACACAGGCTGAACAGCAAGGTGACGACGATGGCGAAGCGGCGCAGCGAGAAGGTCACCGCCAGCCACGGCGCAATCAGCATCGCCGAGACTTCGGCGGCGCTGTAGGCCGAGCTGATCCAGGTGCCTTCGTCGTGGCCCAGGCCGAACACGCCCAGCACGTCGGCCAGGGCAATGTCGGTGGCGCGGTCGTTGATGCCCGAGGTCAGGGCGGCGATCAGCACGCCGACCAGGCCGATGGCCAGGCGCCAACCGAACGGCGTGGGGGCGGGTGGAGGAGCAGGTGCGGACACGAAAGATTTCCCGAGACGCGAGCGAGTAAGAGTGCGATAATTGGTACAGTGTACTGAGCAGCGATACAAGAGGCAATCCAGTGACCACGACAGACAACGACCGCACCGGCATTCAGGTGATCTCCCGCGCTGCGGCCATCCTGCGCTGCCTGGAAAACGAACCGGCGGGCCTGAGCCTGGGCGCCATCGCCAAGCGCATCGAGCTGCCGCGCTCCACCGTGCAGCGCCTGGTGGACGCCCTGGCGCTGGAGCAGCTGTTGGAAGTGCGCGGCGCCGGCGGCGTGTGCCTGGGCCCGGCGCTGATGCGTCTGGCCACTCACAGCCACGTGGACATTTCGCAGCTGGCGCGGCCGTTCATGGAAGACTTGTCGCGGCTGACCGGCGAGACCGCGGTGCTGCTGCACGCCAGTGGCGCCGACCTGCTGTTGCTGCATTCGGTGGTCTCGGCGAGCGAGCTGCGGGTGTCGCCGGGCACCGGCAACTTCCTGCGCATGCACGCGTCATCCGGCGGCAAGGTGCTGTTGGCACGCAAGAGCGACGAGGCGGTGCGCGAGCTGCTGCAAGGGCAGATGGAGCAGCTGACCCCGGCCACCCTCGACCTTGAGCAACTGCTGGCGCAACTGCCGCAGATTCGCGCCGAGGGCTTCGCCTACGACCGCCAGGAGCATGTGCAGGGCGTGGGCGGCATCGCCACTTTGCTGGACACGCCCCAAGGCAACTACGCCATGACCGTGGTGGGCCCAGCGTGGCGCATCGAGCAGCACCAGGCGCGTATTCGCGAAGCGCTGGGGCGCGTGCGTGACGAACTGAGCAACGCGCTGCACAGCAAGGGCTGAATTATTGCAACTTCGGCAACAGTGCTTGTCAGCCCTTGAGGTTTATTCCCGCTGGGGAAGTTGTATTCTATATATGTCCCCGCTGAAACATGAAACAGCGGTGACAGGTACTTCGTGTTACACAATGAGTTCAAAATATTGTGTAACAACTTCTTCCAGCCCCAAGCCGGCAAATGAAGTCAATCAGCGTGATTGCTTTAAAGGCCCTTTACCATGAAAACTCTTGTGATTGCCGCACTGGTCGCGTTCTCGACTGTTGCCGGCGCTGCTACTCTGCCTGCTGCCAGCAATAACAGTGTGCAGGAATATACCTACGGTACCCACCTGGATATCGCCAAGGTGGTGAGCATGACTTCGATTCCCGACGTGTGCGAAGTGGTACCGGCGAAGATGACTTACCTGGACCACCAGGGCGAACGCCACACCATCGAATACCGGGTGATGGGCAACGGTTGCGAGAACAACTGATGCCTGGCCGCCGAGCCCTCGCGCAGTGAGCGGGGGCAGCGGGCCGTGACGTGGCCGTGCCCAGTGTAGTAAGGTCCACGCCAATTATTGCCCGCGGAGTGTTCGCTTGAAATCCCTTCCCTTGAAACCGCTGTATGTGGCTGGCCTGCTGACGCCTTTCTGGCTGGCAGTTGCCTTGCTGATCCTGGGCAGCCTGTACCCGGACTACAGCCAGTTTGAACAGTCCATGAGTGTATTGGGTGCGGTGGATGCGCCGACACACTTTATTGCGCCGATCATTAATAACTTTCCGCTTGGTTTGTTATTCATTTTGTTTGGGGTTGGTGTTTACAAGACATTTCCACAATCGGCGTGGGGCCGTGTCAGCGGCCTGTTGATTGTGCTGCATGGCCTGGCCAGTTTTGTCACCGGTGACTTTGCCTGTGATGCCGGGTGCAGCCTTGACGATCCGTCGGCCGCCCAGCAGGTTCACCATATTGCCGGCCTGGTCATGGCCTGGAGCCTGATCGCTGCCGGCGCCATCTGGGTGCGCCTGGGCCTGCGCCTGGAAGGCTTCCGTGGCCTGGCGTTCCTTTCCATGGCGTTCACCCTGGTGGCACTGGTGACCCTGCCTATGGTGGCCATTTCGGCGAAGAACCTCGTGGGGCACGGCCTGTACGAGCGGGTGAACACCTTCGCCTCGGCCATCTGGACCGCCATCTTCGCGGTCGTCCTGCTACGCCGCAAAGCGTAGTCGTAGCAGCGACCGCAGGCCGCGTCCATGGCACCGCGGTGGTGCGGGACGCGGCCTGCGGCCGCTGCTACAGGGTGTCCAGGGCTTGGGTGATGTCGTGTTCCAGGTCCTCGACGTCTTCGATTCCCACGCTCAAGCGCACCAATCCTTCTGTCACCCCATATTGCCGCCGAATGTCCTCGGCCACCGCGCTGTGGGTGGTGGAGGCGGGGTGGCAGGCCAGCGAGTCGGTGTCGCCCAGCGACACCGCCTGGGTCACCAGGGTCAGGCTGTCGAGGAAGGTGCGCGCGGCGGCCTTGCCGCCCTTCAGCTCGAAGGCCATCAACGCGCCAAAGCGGCTCATCTGCCGCCGGGCCACGGCGTGGCCGGGGTGGCTGTCCAGGCCAGGGTAGAACACCGTGGTCACCGCCGGGTGGGCGTCCAGCAGTCGGGCGATGCGCTCGGCGCTCAGCGACGCGGCTTCCACCCGCAGCGGCAAGGTCTTCAGGCCGCGGATCAGCAATGACGCCTCGAAGGGGCTCAGGCAACCGCCGAACTGCTTCAGGCCCACGCCGCGAATCTTCTCCACCAGCGCGCGGCTGGCCACCACCACGCCGCCGGTGGCATCGCCATGGCCGCCGATGAACTTGGTGGCCGAATGCACCACCACGTCGATGCCCAGGCTCAGCGGCTGGGTCAGGCAGGGGGTGGCGAAGGTGTTGTCGGCCACGGTGACGATGCCGTGGGCGCGGGCGATGCGTGCGGCCTGCGCCAGGTCGACGATGCCGAGCATGGGGTTGTCCGGGGTTTCGGCGAAGATCAACCGGGTCTTGGGCGTGATCGCCGCTTCCAGCTGGTCCACCGTGGCCACGTGCAGGGAACGCACGCCAAAGCGAGGCAGCAGGTTGCGCATCACCCCTTCGGTGCCGCCGTACAGGGTGCCGACGTGGATCAGCTCGTCGCCGCTGGACACCAGGGCCAGCACGCTGGCGCAGATGGCGGCCATGCCGCTGGCGAAGGCCACGGCGCTTTCGCCACCCTCCAGCGCGGCCATCTTGCCCTCCAGCGCGGCCACCGTCGGGTTGGCGAAGCGGCTGTAGATGAACCCCGGGCTCTCGCCGCTGAAGCGTTGTTCGCCGGTGTCGAAGTCGCCATAGGAATAGGCCGAGGCGGTGCTGATCGGCGTGGCGACGGCGCCGGTGCTCGGGTCGGGCGTTTGCCCGGCGTGGACGGCGAGGGTGCGGATCCCCAGGGTGCGCGCGGTGTCCTTGGCCATGTCTGGCTCCTTCAAGACGTTGTCCTGTCAGAGAGTAGACCGCGCGGCGTGGTATTCGTCCGTCAGCGCTGCCAGCAGTTCGGCGGCGGGCAGGGCGCGCGCCCTGGCGGCACCGGTGCCGGCCCAGTGCGCAGCGAACTCCGGCGAGCCGGCCTTGGCGGCGGCTTCAATCAGCTTCTTGCCCGCGTTGTAGGCAATGCCGAAGCCGGGCACGGGCGGATGGCCCGGCGCGCCCACCTCGAGCATGAAGCGGTTGACGATGCCCCGTGCCGGCCGCCCGGAAATCACCCGGGTGAACGCCGTGCGCCCGGCCCGGGCGCTGCCGAGCATCTGCCGGTAGGCCGGGTTGGCGGCGGATTCGGGGCACAGCACGAACGCGGTGCCCAGTTGCGCCGCCACCGCGCCCAGGGCCAGCACCTCGGCGATGTCGGCGCCATCCATCAGGCCGCCAGCGGCGATGATCGGCATGTGCAGGTGCTCGCGGAACAGGCGCACCAGGTCACGGGTGCCCAGTTCCTCGTCTGCGCCATGCTCGTCGAAGATGCCGCGATGGCCGCCGGCCTCGGCGCCCTGGGCCACCACCGCGTCGATCCCGGCGGCTTGCACCCGCAACGCTTCCTCCAAGGACGTGGCGCTGGCCAGTAGCACGATGCCGGCCTGCTTCAACGCGTCGATGCGCGCCTGCGGTGGCAGGCCCAGGTGCAGGCTGACGATGGGCGGGCGTTCGTCCAGCAGCACCTGCAATTGCGCTTCGTCGTCGTACAGGCTGCTGTAGATGTCATGCAACGCGGCAGGCGCCTGGGCGCCGAATTCGGCGAAGAACGGCTGCAGGTGCTCGAGCCAGGCGCCTTCCACCGTGCTGTCGGGCGTCGACGGCCGGTTGCAGAACACATTGATGTTGAAGGGCTGGTCGGTCAGTGCGCGCAGTTGGCGGATCATCGTGCGCCCCGCCTCGGCATCCACCGCGGCAATGGAAATGGACCCCAGCCCGCCGGCATTGCTGACCTGTGCCGCCAGCTGCGGCGTGGCCGTGCCGGCCATGGGTGCCTGGATGATGGGGGTGCGGATACCCAACAGCGTGCGTGCGTCCGTCATGATGCGGCCCTCCAGTGGTGTATGCATGCCAGCATCCTAGAAGCCGCGCAGTTATTAATAAACCCGCTCCCGCCACTAACTGACATGAACCCTGGGAATATCACCTGTGGGAGCTGGCTTGCCAGCGAGCTGTTGGGGCCCGAAAAGCTCGCTGGCAAGCCAGCTCCCACAGCGCAATTTTGTCCAATACCGGGGCGCAGGCTTCTGGCTCAATGGCGGCTTCTTTCACCTGCCTTGTGGACACGTTACATGCAGTTCTCCAGCGGTTTCCTGTTAAGCCTTTCCCTGTGCCTGGACATTGGCGTGGCCAATATCGCGATGATCACCCTGGCCATGCAGCGTGGCTACCTGCAAGGCTTCTGGCTGGGCGTGGGCACCTGTTTCGGCGACCTGGCCTACGCGATCCTGGCGCTGGTGGGCATGACCGTGCTGCTGCAGTACAGCTGGGTGCGCTGGGGCTTGTGGGTGGGCGGCTCGCTGCTGCTGGTGTATTTCGCCGTGAAGATGCTGCTCAGCGCTTGGCGCCATGACAGCGCTTTGCAGGCCAACGATCTAGCCACCGCCCGCTCGGGGTTTAAGGAGTTTGCCCGGGGCATCTTCCTGGCCATGTCCTCGCCCAGCGCCATCCTCTGGTTCGCGGCGGTGGGTGGCACGCTGATTTCCCGTTCGGGCGGCGGCGGGTTGCTGAGCGCCGGGCAGTTCCTGGCGGGGTTCTTCTGCGCCGGCGTGCTGTGGTGCGTGGCGATCTGCACGGCGGCCAGCCAGGGCGGCAAGCTGCTGGGGGACAAGTTGCTGCGCTATTCCTACCTGGCCTCCGCAGGGATTTTCGCCTGGTTCGCGGCCTATGTGATCGGCTCGGGCTACCAGGAGTTCATCGTTGGCCAGGCGGCGGTTTAAATAGTCCGCACGCCGCTGGCGCAGGTGTTATACCTATTAGAACCATCCACCCAACAGGGGAGTGCATAGCATGAAAGGCATGGATTCGAAAAAAGCGGCGAAGAAAAAACCAACCCGTACCGCTGAAGAGAAACGCGCTGAAAAACGCGCGAAGAAGTCGAACATTTTCGGCCACTGATCCCCCTGTAGCCGCTGCCGCCAGGCTGCGCTGGCCCTTTGCCCCGCTGGAGATCTTCGGTGTGGAGACAGGCCAGCGCAGCCTGCGGCAGCGGCTACAGGCGGCTTGTCTTGAAGGCCTGGGCATAGGCCTGCGGCGTCACGCCCATCACCTTGCGAAACGCATTGATGAAGTGGCTCTGATCGTAAAACCCCAACTCACCCACTATCTGCAGTGAATGCTGCTGGCGCCGCAGGCGTTTGCGCGCTTCCAGCAGGCGCAGTTGCATCTGGTACTGCAGGGGCCCCAGCCCGGTCTGTTTCTTGAAGCAGCGCACGAAGTGGTACTTGCTCAGGCCGGCCACGCCGGCCAGCACTTCCAGGTCCACCTTCTCCCCCAGGTTATCCTGCAGGTATTCCAGGCTGCGCAGCACGCTGGCGTGCTGTTCGCCGGCCTTGCCGGGGCCTGGCTGCAGCCACTGGCACAGCAGGTGGATGAAGGCCTCTTCCTGCTCGGCGCGGTGGGCGCCGGGGGTGCGGGCGAAGTCGAGGATGGCCCGTTGCAGCCCGGCGTGGTGAAACACACCCTGTTCGAAGCTGCTGCCGGCCAGGTTGTTGTCGCGCACCACCTGTTCCACCGCCTCGGGTGCCAGGTGCAGGCTGATGTATTCCACGCCCTGCGGGCTGAACTGCGAGGCCTGCATGGCCTGCGGGTTGTACAGGGTGATGGCGCCGGCGGGGGCTTCCAGGGCGCGGCCGTCGAGCCAGATGTGCTCGACGCCGGTGAGGTTGGTGCCCAGCACGTATTCGTCGTGGGTGTGGCGGGGGAAGCTGGCGGCCTCGGCGCGAACCCAGCAGGCTTCGACCACGGCGCCGGCGTGCCAGTCTTCGGTGATCAGGTTCATGCCGACTTTTCCGGGGCGCGGGAGGTCTGAACGTTAACGCAAGGGGGAATTGGCCCGCAAGCGGGGGATTCGCGGGGGGCTGTGACGCGGCCTCGCGGCCGCTGCTACAGTGTTTGCACACTCAGGATGCGAGGTATTCATGACAGGCATTGAACCCACCGGTATCGAACCGGTGCGCTACGAGCAGGGCCGGGCGATGATCATTGCCGGCCTGTCCGACCGCTTCACCCAGGACACCACCAGCGGCATCGAGGCGCTGTGGCGCGAGTTCGTGCCGTTCCTGGGCAAGGTGCCCGGCCAGTTGGGCCATGAAAGCTACGGCGTGTGCTGCAACCCCGACGGGGTGGGCGGCTTCGAATACATCGCTGGGGTGGAGGTGGAGACCGAGCGGGAACTGCCGCAGGACTTCCGCTGGATCAAGTTGGCGCCCCAGCGCTACGCGGTGTTCGAGCATCAGGGGCATATATCCGGGCTGGGCCAGACCTTCCAGGCCATCTGGCAGTTGTGGCTGCCCAATTCGGGCCTGGAAGCGGCCGATGCGCCCGAGTTCGAGCGCTACAGCGATGACTACGAGCCGGCCACGGGCAATGGCCGGCTGGAAATCTGGCTGCCGGTCAAGGACTGACCGGCAGTGGCGCTCACTGCCCGGCGGTGAGCGCGCGGCGGCAATCGTGGAACATGTCCAGGCCCGACTGGTACACGCCGGTCTGGATCTGGAACATGCCCAGCACCGAGTGGAAGATGTTGTCGTGGCTCAGGTCGCCCTCGTCCTGCTTGGCTTTCAGGCAGGCGCGGTCGATGCCTTCCTGGGCCAGGGTGTCCTTGCCGAACCACATCACCATGGGCACGTGGATCTGGGTTTCCGGGGCAATGCTGTACGGCGCGGCGTGTAGGTACATGCCGTTCTCGCCCAGCGACTCACCGTGGTCCGACACGTAGATCATCGAGGTGTCGTACTTGTCCTGGTTCTGCTTGAGCAGGTCGATGACCTTGGACAGGAAGAAGTCGGTGTACAGGATGGTGTTGTCGTACACGTTCACCAGCTCATCGTGGGTGCAACTACCCAGCTGGTTGGTGCGGCACACCGGCTGGAACGCTTCCTTGTCCTTCGGATAGCGGTCGTAGTATTCCGGGCCGTGGCTGCCGTCGGCGTGCAGGACGATGATGGCGTTGTCCTTCAGGCCGTCGATGTAGTCCTGCAGGCCCACCAGCAGCGACTCATCCAGGCAGTTGGTGCCGTCGCAGAACGGGCTCTTCTGGTCCTTGGGAATGTCGTGGTTGGGGATGCGCAGGCAGGTGCCCTTGCAGTCGCTGTTGTTATCCAGCCACACGGTCTGCACGCCGGCACGTTGCAGGATGTCCAGCAGCCCCTCGTAGGTCTTGCCCTTCTTGTCGCTGTAGTCGCTGCGCGGGAACATCGAGAACATGCACGGCACCGACACCGCGGTGGAGGTGCCACACGAGTGCACGCGGGTGAAGTTGAGGATGTCCTGCTTCTTCAGTTCCGGGTTGGTCTCGCGCTCGTAGCCGTTGAGCGAGAAATGGTCGGCGCGGGCGGTTTCACCGACCACGAAGATCATCAGGTTCTTCTTCGGCTGGGCCTTGGCCGCCGCGCTCATCACCGCATCGGTGCCCACTTGCTGCACCACCACGTTCTCTTTCACCGAGTAGCGCGACTTCGCCAGCTTGGTCACCGCGTAGATGTAGTTGCTGGGGTTGATGAAGTGGGTGAGCTTGTCCGGCTGGCGGAAAATAGGCCCGTAGGTGGAATAGAACGCCCCCACCGACACCGCGACCACCAACAGGCAGGCCACGGCCACCAGCACCTTGTTCAGCAGGCCGGGGAAGAACCGGCGGTATTGCACCGGCAGCCACCACACCAGCACCGAGGGGATGACGCCGAGCACCAGCAGGTAGCCGAACATTTTCGGGCTCAGCAGCGCCTTGGCTTCAGCCGGGTTGGTCTCGATGACGTTCTGGATCATCACCGTGTCGATGGCGATGCCGTAGTCGTTCATGAAGTATGCCGCTGCCGCCGAGGCCAGCGCCACGATGGTGATCACCGGCTTGAGCAGCGGGCGGAACGACACCAGGGTCAGCAGCAGGGTGAAGGTGGCCCACAGGAACAGCCCGAAGGACAGGTAGAAGCCCACGCGCTTGGGGCCTTCCAGGGTAATCAGGTTGGCCAGTGCCTCCCAGGTCGCCAGGTTGTAGAACAGCACCATGGCCAATGAAAACAACAATACCAGCCGTGTTGAACTGATCTGAAACCGTCTGCCCTGACTTGCCACCATCTTCACTGCTCCTCGCCTTTTGCCGTGCTGTTACAAAACGTGTGCCCATGCGGGCGGGAAAATCTAGCCGTCGAACCGTCAAAAAAACGTGAATATGCGTGCTGATTCAGCTGCGGTTCAACGCTGCTCTTGTTTTGGCGATGATCGCACGGGCTTGGGTCTTACTAGCGGGAATATTATTCCTAATTGCGCTTTCGCCCTTTGACGGGTTTGCCGCCATAGTGGCGTTTCCGGGTGTAAACGCCCGCCGACGAAGGAGAATAATAAAATGAGCCTTCACCCTCTGGACACGCCGCCGGCTGAATTCGAACTGTCCATCACCCGCCTGATCAATGCGCCGCCCAGCGTGGTGTTTCGCGCCTGGGTAGAGCCCGACCTGCTGTGCCAATGGTGGGGGCCCCACGGCATGACCACGCCGGTGTGCGAGATGCAGCTGTGGGTGGGCGGACTGTTCCGCACCGTAATGCGCGCCCCGGACGGCACTGAATACCCCAGCGAAGGCGTGTTCCTGGACATCCACGCACCCCACCGCCTGGTGTTCACCGACGCCTTCAAGCCCGGCTGGGTGCCCTCGGCGCGGGCGTTCATGACCGCGGTCATCAGCCTGGAGGACATCGACGGCAAGACCCGCTACACCGCTCGCGCCCTGCACTGGAGCGCGGCCGACCGCGAGGCCCACGAGCAGATGGGCTTTCACGATGGTTGGGGGCAGAGCCTGGACCGCATGGTGGAGGTGGTGTCGCGCCTGGTCTAGACCGGCATGCGGAAGCTGAACAGGGTGCCGGCCGCAGCGCTGGAGTGCACCTGCATCTGGCCACCGTGGGCCAGGGCAATCTGGTTGGCGATGTACAGGCCCAGGCCCAGGCCGCTTTGCGGCGAGCCGCTGGCCCGGCGTGAAAACGGTTGGAACAACTGGGCCATGATGGCCGCGTCGATCGGCGTGCCGTGGTTGTGCACGCTGAGCACGAAGTGCTGCTCGCGCAGCTCGGCGCTGACCGTGACCACGGCGTCTTCGGCGCCGTGGTAGATGGCGTTGGCCACCAGGTTCGACAGCAACTGCGCCACCCGGTCGCGGTCGCAGCGCACGTCCAGGGCCTGCTCGATGCGCAGGTCGATCCGGCGCTGCGGGTGCACCCGCTGCACCTCATTCACCACATGAGCCAAGGCCTGGGCCAGGTCCGGCCGCTGCTCGAGCTTCACGGTGATGCCGTTGCCCAGGCGCCCGCGGGCGAAGTCCAGCACGTCTTCCACCAACTGCGCGGCGCGCTGGCCGGCGGTGAGGATGTGCTGGATGATGCCGCGGCTTTTTTCATCCTGGGTCTTGCGCAACAGCAGCTCGGCACCTGCGCCGATGGCGAACAGCGGGTTGCGCAGGTCATGGCCGAGCACGGCGATGAACTGGTCGCGAAAATCGCCGATTTCCCGCTCATGGGTCAGCGCCGCCTCGGTCTGCTGGTGGCTGTCATCGTTTTCCATCTGCAACGCCACCACTCGGGCGAAGGACTCCATCATGGCCTGGATGGGGCTTTGCCGCAGGTTGGCCGGGCGCGGGTCGAGGGCGCAAATCGTGCCGAAAAAGCTGCCGTCGGTGCGGAACAGCGGCACCGAGATGTAGCTCTCAAATTGGTACAGGCGCGGAGTGTGGTGGTCACAGTACTGCGGGTCGGCGCTGGCCTGGTCGATGACGATGGCCTGGTGGTTGCTGTGGATCTCGTGGCACAGGGTGGTGGTCAGGTCCAGATCACCGCCCACGCCCAGGCCAAAGCCCAGGTCGTCGCGCACTGCGCACGCGGTCCAGTGGCTGTCGGTAACCCGCGCCACGGCGGCGAAGCGCAGGCCGGTGCTCTCGCAGATCACCTGCAGGATGGCGGGCACGGCCTTGATGCGGCCGATGGTGGCGATGTCGGCAGCAAGAGTATTCGCCATGGCGGTTCCACTGATAGATGAGCAAAAACTCAGGAAGCGCTGAATTTCCCAAAGTCTGGCCGGCAAGTCGAGCGATTTTCACCGTAGCAGCGGCTGCAGGCCGCGTCACAGGCGGCGCGGTGTGCGAGGTGTGGCGCCGACGCGGCCTGGCGGCCGCTGCTACGGTCAGGGGAGTTCGGGTACCCGTGGGGTCCTGCTAGGCAGGGCGCCGATGCCCAGCAGCGCCGTTAGCGCCTGCCGGTCGATGGGCCGGCTCATGAAGTAACCCTGCACTTCGTGGCACTGGTCGTTGCACAGCGTCTGCAACTGCTGCTCGTTTTCCACGCCCTCGGCGGTCACCGTCAGGCCCATGGCCTTGCCCAGGCTGATGATCGCCTGCACCACCGCCCGGTCGCTGTCGGTGCTTTCCAGGGCGGCGATGAAGCGCTTGTCGATCTTCAGGCTGTCGAAGGGGTAGGTGCGCAGGTAACCCAGGGAGGAATAGCCGGTGCCGAAGTCGTCCATGTTCAGCTTCACGCCCAGCTCCTTGAGGGCGGTCAGGGTGCCCAGGGCGTTCTCGATGTCGTGCATCATCACGTTTTCGGTCACTTCCAGTTCCAGGCGGTGGGCCGGTAACTGGGTCTGCACCAGGGCGTCGCGCACCTCGCGCACCACGTCGCTGCGGGCGAACTGCGCCGGCGACAGGTTCACCGAGACCATCAGCGGCGCCGGCCAGTGGCGGGCGGCATCGCAGGCTTCGCGCAGCACCCAGCGGCCGATCTGCACGATCAACCCGGTTTCCTCCGCCAGGCCAATGAAGGTGTCGGGGGCCAGCAGGCCGTGCACCGGGTGCTGCCAGCGCACCAGCGCTTCCACCGAGACGATCTCCATGCCGCACAGGCGGTAGCGGGGCTGGTAGTGCAGCACGAACTCCTGATTCTTCACCGCCAGGCGCAGGTCCTGTTCCAGTTGGCGGCGGTGCTGGATGCGCTCGCGCATGTGCGCGGAGAAATAGCGCCAGGTGTTCTTGCCGTCGGCCTTGGCCTGGTACAGGGCAATGTCGGCGCAGCGGATCAGCTCGTCCGGGTCCAGGCCCTGCTGCGCCGATTGCGCGATGCCCAGGCTGGCGCCCACGTGCAGCGGGTGCTCCTGGTAGTCGATGGGCTGGTGCAGGCTGTCGACCAGGCGGGCGCAGAAACGATCGATTTCCTGGTGCGTGCTCATGCCGTTCAGCACTAGCACGAACTCGTCACCGCCCAGGCGCACCACCAGGTCGCGCTCGCGGGTGCAGTCGCGCAGGCGCGCGGCCACCTCCAGCAGCACGGCGTCCCCGGCCAGGTGGCCAAAGGCGTCGTTGATGGGCTTGAAGCTGTCCAGGTCCAGCACCAGCAGGGTCACCAGCAGTGGGCCAGGCTGGCTGCGCAGCTGGTCGAAATACCCTGCCAACTGGTTGCGGTTGGCCAGGCCCGTGAGCGGGTCGTGCATCGACAGGTGCTGGATCTGTGCATGGGCGGCTACCTCGTCGGTGATGTCGCTGGCGGTGCCGCGGTAGCCGACGATCTGGTGGTCGCTGATGATGGCGCGGGCCGCCAGCCGGCAATAGCGCAACTGGCCGCCGTGGTCGCGGTAGGCGCAGCGCAGGCTGGTGGCGGCGGGGCTGTCGTCGAGGCTGTGCAGCCAGCCTTGCAGGGGCGTGGTCTCGCACTGCAGCAGCTGGTCGATGGCGCGATGCACCCAGTCCTGGCTGGTGTAGCCGGTGACGGCAGCGAAGCGTGCGGACAGGTAGTTGATGCGACAGTGCTGGTCGGTTTCCCAGATCCAGTCCGAGGCGGCTTCGGCCACGGCGCGGAAACGCTCTTCGCTGGCTTCCAGGGCGCGGTTGGTGCGGTGCAGCCGGGTGTAGCCGTCCTCGATCTGGCGGGCGGTGCGCAGGGCGTAGCGGAAGAACCAGGCCATCAGCAGGGCCAGCACCACGAAGGCGGCCACCAGGGTGGGGAGCACCTGCCACAGCAGCTGGTTGCCTGGCCGTGGCGCGGTCCAGGTCAGGTCATAGCCGGTGTCGCCCAGGGCCAGCCGGGGCTGATCGAGTGCACCGGTGGCGTGGCTCTGGATCGACAGGCCCTGCAGGCCATAGCTGTCACCCAGGGGGCGCAATTTGGCCGGGGTCAGCAGGTCGGCGAACAGCAGCACCGAGGTATCGGCGGGGGCCGGCTGCGGGCTGTCGTCGTCGGGCAGGATGGGCGAGGCGCTGAGCAGGGCAGGCCAGCCGTTGAACATCACCACGGCGCTGACGGCCGGCGCACCGGGCACGGCGGCCTGGGCCTGTTGGATCAGCTCGTGCAGTGGCGTGGCGATGAAATCCTTGATGGCCGCGTTGCTCAGCTGGCCCTGGTAGAGGGCGTACTTGGTGCCGCGGCTGTCCACCACGAACACGCCGTCGTAGCCATGCTGGCCAAACAGCGCCGGGCCCAGGTTGCGTTCGCCAAACGCCCATTGCCGGTCGACCGGGCCATTGAGGTGCTGGAAGGCGGTGTTCCACACGGCCAGGCTGCTGACCAGGTTGGCCGAGTTGGCCTGGCGGGTGTCCAGGGCCTTTTGTGCGTAGAAGGTCGACTTCTGCTGCTGGTCGGCATTCAAGCCGTTGGCGATTTCAATCAACATGCCCATGGCCGCCAGCAAGGTCAGCGCGAACAGGCACGCCACAATGGCCAGCAGCTTACGGGTAAACACCTGGTGTCGCGGCGCTGCGAGTGTGCTGTCCATGGATCAGGCGCATCCTTGTGGCACATGCCGGGGCGAGGGCGCACAGCATGAAGACGTCCTGATCTATAGAAGCAGCTGGATCCAGATTTGTTCCTGCCGATCGTCCGATTGTCGGGTCAGGTCAGCAATAACAGGTCGGCGGCGCAGATATTCACGCGGTTGCGGCCGGTGTTCTTGGCCAGGTACAGGGCCTTGTCAGCCTCGTCCAGCCAGGCGGCGGCGTCGCCCAGGTCCAGGCGGCAGGCGGCCAGGCCGATGCTCAGGCTGACGCGCAGCGGCTCCAGCTGATGGTGGCGGTAGGCGTGGAACACCAGGCGCAGGCGCTCCATGACCTCGCAGGCCTGGGCAATGGTGACGCCGGGCAGAATCACGCAGAACTCATCGCCGCCGTAGCGGCCGGCGAGGTCGGTGTCGCGCAGGTTGCGTTGCAGTTGCAGGCTCAGGTGGCGCAACACCTCATCGCCGACGATATGACCGAAACTGTCGTTGATGTCCTTGAAGTGGTCGATGTCGATCAGCGCCAGCACCGCCGGGGTGTGGTCGCGCTGGCATTTGCGAAACTTGGTGCTGAGCGCATCCTTCCAGGCACCGTGGTTGAGCAGCCCGGTGAGGCTGTCGGTGCGGCTCAGGGCGCTGAGGGTGCGCTTGTGTTCCGACAGCTGGATGGCCAGGCGGTAGCACACCCAGCCCACGGCCAGGGGGTAGAGGGTCAGCATGGGCAGGCAGGCCAGCACCTGGGCGGGGGTGGATTGCGGCGCCCAGCCCAGGCCGAACAGCGTCACCGCGGCAAGCATCCCCAACAACTGCGCCCCCAGGCCATGCAGGAACAGGCGCAGGCCGCCGCCGGCGACGTTGTTCATGGTGACCATGGACAGCAGGGTAATCGACGGTAGCGGGTTGAAATGCAGCACGGCGACCCAAAATCCACAGAACAGGGCGTCGCACAGCAGGTTGCGCCGCTCGGCCTCGAACGGCGCCTGGGCGTTGCGCGCCAGCTGATAGGCAATGTGCGGCCACACCAGGCCGTTCACGGCCAGCAGGGCCAGTAGCCAGGTGGGCGGTGCCAGCGGGTACACGCCTGCCAGGACGCTGATCAGGCAGAGGGCGGTGCCCAGTACTCGCGGTGCATAAATGCGTTTGGCAAACGACAACCCCTTGCCCGTGCGGTTTTCCATAAGTCGAGTTACCGGGCTGATTGCAGCCGTATTCTTGTACAGGGTGTTGGATTTTGTAGAGTTTGTGCGGTTTATCGCATAAATAATGTGGACATTGGCAGTGGCCTTGCAAGCCATTTCAACGGTTATTCGTTCCGTAGTGGCACTGGGACACGCGTTGTAACACCTAGGGGCTCCCCCGAGCCGGGTGTAGGGGTATTCTCTACAGCCGTGGGGCGCCTGCAATGGACGGCCTGGTGGCCGCCCCGATCCTCGGAGTACTGGTTATCATGAGTCAATCGTCATTGAACGCCGCCGAAGTCGCTGCCACCGGGGAAGCTGACGGCTCCCGGCGAGTGGGCGGCCAGTTCCGCAACGCCACGGTGCTGCCCCGTGACGGTTTTCTCAAGAAGCTGCGCATCGGCTTCAAGTACCTGCTGCTGCGCAAGCCGCCGGGCACCCGGCCGCATCAGCAAATACCTGTACACAACTTGGACAAACAGCAGTTGCTTGCATCACCCGATGCCAGCCTGTGGCGCCTGGGCCATTCCACTTTGCTGATGAAGTTGCGCGGGCGCTTCTTCATTACCGACCCGGTCTTCGCCGAGCGCGCCTCGCCGGTGCAGTGGGCTGGCCCCAAGCGCTTCCACCAACCGCCGCTGGGCATCGAGCAGCTGCCGCCCATCACCGCGGTCATCCTCTCCCACGACCATTACGACCACCTGGACGAAAGCGCGATTCGCCAGCTGGCCGACAAGACCGAGTGCTTCCTGACCACCCTGGGCGTGGGCGACCGCCTGATCGAATGGGGCATCCCGGCCGCGAAGGTACGCCAGCTGGACTGGTGGCAGGAGACCGAAGTGGCCGGCACGCGCTTCGCCGCGACGCCCACCCAGCACTTCTCCGGGCGCAGCCTGTTCGACAGCAACAGCACCCTGTGGGCGTCGTGGGTGATCATGGAGCCTGACCTGCGGATCTTCTTCAGCGGCGACTCGGGCTATTTCGACGGCTTCAAGCAGATTGGCGAGCGTTACGGGCCGTTCGACCTGACGCTGATGGAAACCGGCGCCTACAACGTCAACTGGCCCAGCGTGCACATGCAACCGGAGGAAAGCCTGCAGGCACACCTGGACGTGCGCGGGCGTTGCCTGTTGCCCATCCACAACGGCACCTTCGACCTGTCCTCGCACAACTGGGAAGAGCCGTTCCAGCGCATCGTGGCACTGGCCCGGGCACAAGGCGTGCCGGTGAGCACGCCGCAGATGGGTGAGCGGGTGAACCTGCTTGCGCCGCAACAGGGCGCGGCGTGGTGGGAGGGGTTACCAACCGGTGCTGCCGACGTAGCTACCAGCGCTTGATAGTGCTTGTGGGAGCTGGCTTGCCAGCGAGTTTTTTGAAAAGCTCGCTGGCAAGCCAGCTCCCACAGGTTACGTTTCTCCAGGTTTTGCATTCGGTTTGTCCGGCGGCGGCGTGCCGCTGTCGCTGCGGATCTGCGCGTGGCTGATCAGCGCGAAGATGAAGCTGCCGCCAATGATGTTGCCCGCCAGGGTAGGCCCGGCGAACGTCAGCCAGAACTCCTTCCAGCCCAGCTCGCCGGCCCACACCAGGTAGGACACCTCCGCCGAACCGACGACGATGTGGGTGAAGTCCCCCAGCGCCATCAGGTAGGTGATGAGGATGATGATCCACAGCTTCGCGCTTTCCTGGGACGGGATCATCCACACCATGGTGGCGATCATCCAGCCCGAGACGATGCCCTTGGCGAACATCTGCGACACGTCGTTCTCCATCACCTTGCGGCCGATTTCCAGGAAGGCCTTGTCGGTCTGGGTGTCGAAGATCGGCAGGTGCAGCATCACGTAGGACACCAGCAGCACCCCCACCAGGTTGCCCACCAGCACCACTGCCCACAGCCGCAGCAGCTTGCCGGCGTTGGCCAGGGTAGGGTGGCTCATCAGTGGCAGCACTGCCGTCAGGGTGTTCTCGGTGAACAGCTGCTGGCGCGCCAGGATCACCGCCAGGAATCCGGCCGAGTAGCCCAGGCTGGCGATCACCTTGCTGGCTTCCACGTCCGGCAGCCGTGAGTTGAACAGCCCCATGGCCATCAGCGACAGGCCCATGGTGAGCCCGGCGGCCAGCGCCGACCACCACAGCGCGGCGACGCTGCGCGACAGCTCGTGCTCGCCCTGGGTGCGGATGATTTCGTGCAGCACGGCCGCGCGCGGCGGCTGGTTTTCATGGACTTCCTGTTCCTCGTCGGGCGACAGGCCCGGGGTCTTGCCTTGTTGACTGTCCATGGGGCTCCTGACTGCGTTCACGGGACCGGCGGATGCCTATGAAGATGACCCCGCGCGGGCCCCGAAAGTTGCGTCAGCCGGCGCCCTGCGTGGCCTTCAGGCCGAACAGCTGGTGCAGCGCGCGGGCGTAGTCGGCGCTGCCCAGGGTCATGCTGTTGAGGTGCGTGCCGCCGGGCACCAGCAGCAGCTGCTTGGGCCCGTGGGCGGCGTCGTACAGCGCCTGGCTGAAGCGCGGTGGCACGTAGCGGTCGTCGGTGCCGTGGACGATCAGCACCGGCAGGCCGACGCTGCCGATCTTGTCGATGGAATCGTACTTCTCCGACATGATCCAGCGCACCGGCAACGAGGTGTGGATCACCGCCGCCGCGGCGTCACCGAGGTCGGTGAAGGTGGACTCGATGATCAGGCCGGCGGCCTGGGGTTCAGGTTGCCGGGTCAGGCGCTGGGCCAGGTCGATGGCAATGGCGCCGCCCAGCGAGTGCCCGTAGATGAAGCGCTTGTCGGCGTCGGGTTGCAGCTGGCTCATGCGCTGCCAGGCCACCTGGGCATCCTCGTACACGCTGGCCTCCGACGGCAGGCCGCCGGGGCTGTCGCCGAAGCCGCGGTAGTCGATGGCCAGCACCGAGAAGCCCAGGTTGCGCAGCTCGGTGATGCGCCGCACCTGGGCGGTGAGGTTCCAGCGCGTGCCGTGCAGGTACAGCACCGTGGGCGCGTGCCGGCCCGGCGCCGGCCACCACCAGGCGTGCAGGTGCTGGGCGTTGTCCAGCGGGATGTTCATCTGCTGCACGCCCGCGGGCACGCCGTTGAACCAGCTGGCAGTGCCCGGTTCGATGCTGTACAGCAGCTCGCGCTCCTTGTAGGCCAGGCGCGAGCAGCCGTAGGGCAGCGCCAGCAGTATCAGCACCAGCAGGCTCAGGGCGCGCCAGCGGCGACGGATCAGCGAGGGCATGGCGCCGCTCCTGGGGTTGGAAGGCAAAGGCCACGAGTGTACTCAGCGGCAGCGATTCCCGGTAAGGTCGGTGTATTTCCAGTCATTGCGAGGCTGTCCCCATGTTGTATGACGCACGTGGCAATCGCTACGTAGTGAGCTCCCCCGAACACCTGCGCCGCCTGGGCGTCGACGTGCCGGCCAGCGCTGCCCAGGCCGCCGCCACGCGCGAGCAGTGGACCCAGGCCGCCGTCGCCGCCCTGTGCGACTGGCCCGAAGGCGCGCGCCCGGCTGGCGCCAAGGCCCATCGCAGCGATGGCCTGCTGGTGGGGCCCTTCCAGGCGCAGGCGCCGTTTGACCTGCTGATCGTCAACACCGACGGCAGCCTGGCCGAACGCAGCGGCAACGGCCTGACCATCTTTTCCCAGGCCTTGAGCGACCAGGGCCAGGTCAGCGGCGGTCAGGCCTTCACCCTCAACGTGCACCATGACAAAACCGACGCGCTGTCGCCAGTACCGGTCAGCGTCGAGCCGGCCAGCGTCAAGGGCGTGCCGGGCTTCTGGCTGGACCTGGGGGCGCCGGCGTTCGGGCCCCAGGCCGTGGGCGCCGAGCAGGTACAGGCGGCCACGTTCAACGGCCACGCGGTGGCTGCCGTGGCGAGCCTGGCGGCCATCGACGAGCACTGGCAGCGCAGCGTCTTCGTGCGCATCGGCAACCCCCACTGCGTGACATGGCTCGACAGCGCCGAGGCCCTGCCGAGCATGGCCCAGTTGCGCGCCCCGGCCCTGGACGCGGCGCTGACCGCCATTGCCTATTCGCGCAGCGGTGGCCAGGGCAAGGGCCTGCCGTGCCCGGCCGGCATCAACCTGCAATGGGCCGCCTGGCGTGGCCCGCAGCACCTGGAGGCACGGGTGTTCGAGCGCGGCGAGGGCGCCACCGAATCTTCCGGCACCAGCGCCACCGCCGTGGCCTGCGCGGCCTGGCGCGTGGGCCTGGTGCAGGCCGGGCAGGTGCGGGTGCAGATGCCCGGCGGCACCGCGCCCCTGCGGCTGCAGGAGCAGCAGGGCGAACTGGTGGCAGTGCAGCTATTCGGTACCGCCAGCCTTCAGCCATAATCGGCGTATTGCCCTGTAAGGATTTTCTCCATGACCAATGGATGGCTGCGGCCTTGTGTGTTGTCGCTGAGCCTTGTGGCCGGCGCGGTTCAAGCCCAGGTGTACACCGGTACCCTGGGAGGCATGCCGGTGGTGGTTGACCTCGACATGACCAACCCCGAGCAGGTCAGCGGGCGCTATTTCTACGAGAAATACCACCGCGACCTGGCCCTGTCCGGCACCCTGGCCGACGACCAGCTGACCCTGGACGAAGGCCTCGACGACAACAGCGACACCCCGCGCCCGCGCCTGCAGCTGCAGCACGCCAGTGACGACGGCTGGGAGGGCCAGTGGCAGAAGAGCGGCGGCAAGGCGCTGAAGGTCCAGCTCAAGCCGGCGCAGGTACCCGACACCGCCGCCGGCGCCGACCCATTCTGGGTGCAGTTGCACGACAACGCCCCCTATGACTACCTGCGCCTGCTGCAACTGCCGCTGGTGAATGGCAAGCGCGACACCTTCATGGGCTACCCGCTGCAGTGGCGCGGCGAGCCCAACTCGAAGATCCAGCTGTTCGAAGTGGCGTCCGGCTACCCCGAGCCGCAACTGACCCGGGTCAACCAGGCGTTGCGGGCGCGGCTGTGGAGCGAGGTGGTCAGCTACCACGAGTGCATGCTGGGCAGCACCCGCTTCGGCGAAGGCGAGTACGACCAGACCGTGACGCCCACCTTCCTGTCGCCCGCAGTGGTCAGCGTCAGCGTCTACACCAGCTACTACTGCGGCGGCGCGCACCCGGACTTCGGCGATGCGCCGATCAACTTCGACGTCAACCACGGCAAGCCGCTGTCGCTGGAAGATGTGCTGTGGGTGGGCGAGGGCCCGGCGTTCCACTACGACGACCGCGAAGGTGCGCAGCAGTCGGAAGAGGCTGACGTGGACTTCGACAAATTCTCCAACTACCGGGAGAAATCCCTGGCGCCGTGGCTGGTGGCACAGTTCAAGCAGCTGTACCCCAACGAGATGAAAAAGCCGGCGGATGAAAACGACTGCGACTACAGCGACCCCCAGGTGTGGAACTTCCCCACCTGGCACTTCACCGACAAAGGCATCGCCTTCGGCCCAAGCTTTGCGCGGGTGGCGCGGATGTGCGAGGGCACGGAGTGGTCGGTGCTGCCTTATGGCGTGATCGCGCAGCACCCGGGTGGGGTGAAGCTGGCGCTGCCGGCGAACTGACACCGGCGGCGGCAGGGTTATAACGAAAACCGCCCCAGCATCCCGTCCAGCTCCACCGCCAGGCGGCCCAGTTCCTGGCTGGCCGTGCTGGTCTGCGCCGCGCCGCTGGCGGTCTGCATCGACAGGTCGCGAATGCGCACCAGGTTGCGGTCGACTTCACGCGCCACCTGCGCCTGCTGTTCGGCCGCGGTGGCAATCACCTGGTTGCGCTCGTCGATACCCGCCACCGACCTGGAAATACTGCCCAGCACGTCCTTGGCCACCTGCGCCCGCTCACGGGTGCGGCCGGCCTGGGCTGCGCTTTCTGCCAGGGCCTGCACCGTCTGGCCGGTGCCGGTGTGAATGCCTGCCATCATCTGCTCGATCTCCCGCGTCGAGGCGCCGGTGCGATGGGCCAGCCCGCGCACCTCATCCGCCACCACGGCAAAGCCACGGCCGGCTTCGCCCGCGCGCGCCGCCTCGATGGCGGCGTTCAGCGCCAGCAGGTTGGTCTGGTCGGCGACGTTACGGATCACCTCCAGCACCTTGCTGATGCCCAGGGTTTCGGTGGCCAGGGCCTGGGCGCGCAGGCTGGCCTGCTCCACCTGGTCGGCCAGGGCGCCGATGTCGGCCATGGTTTCGTCCAGCTGCTGCTGGCCTTCGCGCACGGCGGTGCTGGAGCTGCGCGACTCGGTGGAGGTCTCCACGGCATTGCCGGCCACTTCCTCCACCGCCTGGCTCATCTGCGTCACGGCGGTGGCGGCCTGCTCGATCTCGCTGTATTGCTGCTGCAGGCCCTGGGCGCTGTCGTGCATGATCGCGCCCATCTCCTGGGTGGCCGAGTTGAGCCGGCCCACGGCGCCGCCGATCTGCTGGATCACCCCGTGCAGCTGGTCACGCATGTGCCCCAATGCCTGCAGCAGTTGCGCCACCTCATCCTGGCCGTGGGCGACTACGGGCTGGCTGAGGTCGCCGTTGGCCACGGTGGTGGCCACCTGCAACGCCTGGCGCAGCGGCCGGGTGATGCTCACGCTCAGGCGCCAGGCCTGCAGCAGCATCAACGCCAGCGCCACGGCAATGGCGATGGGCAGCACCAGTTGCACCTTGCCGAAGGTGCTGGCGGTGTTTTCCAGGGCCTGGGCGCTGGTCTGCTTGTTCAGTTCGCGCAGCAACTGCACCTGCATGTCCATCAGCGCGCCCTGGTTGGCCAGGCCGTTGTTGGACAGGTTAGTGGCTTCGCTCAGTTGCTTCTGTTCCACCAGGTCGATGGCCTGCTTGAACAGGCTGACAAACTGCTGGGAAGCGTCCTGCAGCAATTTGATCGAGTCGTGCTCGGTGCCTTCCGGTACCTTGGCCAGGTATTGGGTGAAGCCCTGGTCCACCTCGGTGCTCAGCTGCTGCAGGTTGATCTTGCGGTTCACCAGCTCGGCCGGGTCATTGGCGTACACCAGCAGCAGCGCGGCCTCGGTGCGCATCTTGCCCAGGTCGATGGCGATGGCATCGGCCTGGGCGATGCTCGACAGCGGCCCCTGTTCAATCAGTTCGCCCTGGTGGCGAATGTGCTGCATCGCCGCCAGGCACAGGCCGCCCAGCCCGGCCAGCAGCAGGGCACACAGGCCGAAGCTGGCCAGCAGGCGCTTGCCGATGCTCATGCGGCGCAGCAGGGCAGGGCGGGAGGAAGGCGTGCGGCGCAGGGAAAAACGAAGGTTCACGGCGGCTGACTCATTTGAAAACGACGCCAGCGGTTGTAACAGTTGCGCATGATGGCTTTATGACACTCCATCACTTTTGCGAAATAAATTTGTCATCCAAGCCGTGCTTCCCACGGCAAGCCGTCATAATGCCGCCCAGCTATTGCCCAGCGGACTACGTTGCGCGGTAAATCGACTTACACTGTTATCTATCTCCCCACGGCCCAAACCCATGACCACTCCAAGCGCTGCACCCCTGACCGATGCCCAATGGGACTTCATCGAGTCGATGCTTGAGCAATACAAGAGCGAAACCTCCGTCTGGAACACCTCGGAGCTTGACGGCTACCTGACCGCGCTGGTGTCCGGCCCGGTGGTGATCCCGTTCGAAGAGTGGTTCGAGGCGCTGTGGGGCGGCGTCGAATTCCTACCCAAGTGGGAAAGCGATCAGCAGTGCGAGCGCTTCATCAGCCTGGTCATCCAGCACATGAACGAAATCGCCGGCAAGCTGATCGAAAACGCCGAAGAGTTCTCGCCCATCTTCATGGAAGACGAGCACGAAGACGGCCACTTCACCCTCAGCGTCGAAGACTGGTGCTTTGGCTACGAGCGCGGCGTGGTCATGGGCGACGGCTGGCCGGGCCTGCCGGAAGAGGAACAGGAGCTGCTGGCCGGCATCCTCATCCACACCTACGACGACGAAACCGAAGAGGAAGAAATCGACCCGGAAGAAGCGGCCGACATGGTCTGCATCGGCGCGCTGACCCTGCACGCCTACTGGCTGGCCCAGCGCAAGCCGAGCGAGCCGGTGCGGGCGGGGGAGAAGGTGGGGCGCAATGACCCTTGCCCTTGTGGGAGCGGGAAGAAGTTCAAGCAGTGCTGTTTGCACTAAGGCTGGGTTCCACCGTCCTGTAGCCGCTGCCGAAGGCTGCGCTGGCCCTGAACCTCACCGGATATGTCCAGTGTGATCAGGGCCACGGCAACGCCTACATTAGCGTCACTTCCCCGCCACAATCCTCTTCACCAACGCCTCATGCCCTTTCTGGTCATCCGCCCGCGAGATCACCTGCACGATCGACATGCTGGTGCCTGACCCGGCCAGGAAGGTGCTCGACAGCGTGCGGCCACCACCCTGGGTGGCGGTGCTGTCGATTTCCCGCACGCCCAGGCCCTTGATGGTGAATTCCTTCTCGCCGGTCTTCTTGAAGTCCGGCAGACCGGCGCTTTGCTGCTTGACGAAGTCCTGCACGGCGGCGTCGAGGAACGCGGGGTCGTAGTCGCTGACGCTGGCCTGCTGCGGCGTGGGGCCTTCGCTGGCCATCACCACGCGCTTTTCTTTCTCGCTCTGGTACAGGGTGCCGCTGGCGCCGGTGGTGCCGTCCTTTTCATCACCTGCGTCCATGCTGCTGGCCACGTAGCCGGCCGGCAGGGTGAAGCTGAACTTGCCCTTGAGCGTCGCTACCTTCGGCCCGGTGGGCGCAGGCTTTTTCGCGGGTGCAGCGTGCTTGGCATGGGCGTGGGTCTGGGCCATGGCCGGTGCGGCCAGTGCCAGGGCCGCGGCGATCAGCGCGGCGTGGGAAAGGGTACGAAACATCGGTTGCTCCTGGACAGCCGCGCCACCGGGGGGTGGGGCACGGCGCGGGGAAGCAAGGGTGCTGCAAGCTTATCCTGCGCGCAAGTGCAGCACGTCAGGGGCAGAGTCTTTCCTTGACGCAATCGGCCGCCTTGCGCACGGCGGCGCACCAGTCGTTGTCGTTCTGTTGGCTGGCGGGCATGGCGGCGCACTTGGCGCGGGCGTCCTGCACCTTGGCAGGGTCCAGTTGCTGGTCGGCGGTGAGCAGGCTGCGGTAGTCCACCTTGGGCGCGTTGGGGTCGGGTGAGCAGGCGCAAAGCGCGAGAAGGGCAGAGCAAAGGGCAAGTGACAGCGTTGTTCTTTTCACGAGACAGCCTCCCTGATTCAACATTCCAGGTAGTCAGTGTAGTCCCCAGCCTGGCGCAGTTGTCACAATTGCGCACGCCTGTGTTGACAGCCCGCGTTAAATCCGTAGAATGCCGCCCCACAGCAGGCACGTAGCTCAGTTGGTTAGAGCACCACCTTGACATGGTGGGGGTCGTTGGTTCGAGTCCAATCGCGCCTACCAAACAAAATCCGCTCTGCTGGGCGGTGAGAAAAGGGCGATCCGAAAGGGTCGCCCTTTTTTGTTGCCTGACGTTTCACCCTGATACCCTTGATTGTGCCCCCTTTGCCCTACAGGACACCCGCCATGGCCTACACCATCAGCAACGACCCCCTGACCCCCGAGCAGTTCGACTTCATCCAGGCTCAGCTGGACGCGTTCGCGGTCGAGTCCGGCGTGCGCACGGTGTCGGAAATGGACGGCTACCTGACGGCCGTCATGTCCTACAAGAGCGACATCCCGTTCGACGCCTGGTACCTGTCGTTCTGGGGCGGCGGCGACCTGCCGAAATGGAAGAGCGAGGACACCTACCAGCGCTTCTTCGACGCGTTGATCCAGCACCTGAACCAGATCTCCATGCTGCTGGTCGAGCAGCCGGCCGACTACCACCCCATCTTCAACCAGGCCGAAGACGGCGAAGGCCTGGACGTGCTGGACTGGTGCGTGGGCTACCTGCGTGGCGCCACCACCCTGGTCAGCGGCTGGAGCCAGATGCCTGAAGCACCCACCGCCGCGCTGAACTTCATCTTCAGCCAGCTGGACGCCGACAAGCAGGCCGGCAAACCCGCCGCCGACCTGCCTGACGCCCTGGCCAACGCCGCCCGCGAGCTGCATGCCTACTGGGCCGAGCAGCGCACCGGCGACGAGCCGATCGACCTGCAGACCGTGCGCAACGAAGTGAAAGTGGGCCGCAACGACCCGTGCCCGTGCGGCAGCGGCAAGAAATACAAGCAGTGCTGCGGGCGCTGATCGCGGCGTTTACAGCCGCCATGGCGAAAGGCTTACACGCGCTGCCAGCGATGTCCTCTGTTGCGCCCCCGGTTGGCAGGGTAATCTAGCTACACAGGTGATGCGCAGGACGCGCTCAGTCACGGAAGACAGGCCAGCATGGATGCGCTCCGACAGGATGTTGGAAGGCCACAAAAGAACCCGCTTCGGCGGGTTTTTTATTGGCTTTGAAATGATGGTTGGCGGCTAGGACGCGGCCTTTGGCCGCTGCTACGGAGGCGTGTTTGGTGGTTTTATGGCGAAAGGCTTACACGTTGGCGCGGGGATCTCCTCTTTTGTCGGGGGCGGTGTATCGATATTCTGGATCCAACAACTGAAGCCAAGGAAGCGCTTCAGCGCCAAGGACGGTTGGCCATTGAAAGGACGCAGCCCGACAGGGAGGTTGGAATGGCCAGGACACTAGACCCGCTTCGGCGGGTTTTTTGTTGCCTGGGGTTCGGTAGCGGGCGAATCCAGGTTGAAGAATTCCTGCAACTTGGCCTGCCACAGGCGCTTGTCTGGCAGCTGCGTCTGATACTCCGCGATCAAAGCCGGCGACAGTGATCGGTTCAAGGCGTACTCCACCACTTCATCATCACTGCTGGCGCACAGCAGCACGCCTATCGCCGGGTTCTCATGGGGCTTGCGCACGTCGCGGTCCAAGGCTTCCAGGTAGAACTCCAGCTTGCCCAGATATTCCGGTTCAAAGCGGCCGACCTTGAGCTCCAGCGCCACCAGGCAGTTGAGGCCGCGGTGGAAGAACAGCAGGTCCAGGGTGAAATCGCGGTGGCCTACCTGCAACGGGTACTGTGAGCCGACGAAGCAGAAGTCGCGGCCCAGTTCAGCCAGGAAGTCCTTGAGCCTCAGGAGGAGGCCAGCGTGCAGGTCGGCTTCGCCATGCTTGTTGGGCAGGCCGAGAAACTCCACTACATAAGCGTCACGAAACACGTCGAGAGCGGCGGGGTGGGTGGTGGCGATGGAGGGGTTGGATTTGGCGGGCTCCAGGACGGTGCGTTCGAAGAGAGCGGTTTTGAATTGGCGTTCAAGCTCGCGCTTGGACCACTGTTCCCTGATCGCCATCCGCAGGTAAAACTCACGTTCTTCAGGCCGCTTGCTTTGGCCGAGGATAATCAGGTTGTGGGTCCATGGCAGTTGTCGCACCAGTGGTGCGACTAATTCGTCCTGGTGGTACGTTTTGTAAAACTGACGCATGCGGAACAAGCTTGCGCGGGTGAACCCGCGCAGGCCTGGCTGATGTTTCGCGAGGTAAGCCGCCAAGTCGGCTACTACACCTTCGCCCCACTCGGCGCTTTCCAGCTTCTTGCAGATGTACTGCCCCACCTGCCAATACAGCTCAATCAACTGCGTATTCACCGCCTGTGCCGCCCGTTGCCGTGCCCCTGAAATCAGCAAGGCCGCCTCGGTAAAGCTGGTCTGCAAGCCTGGGTCGTTTGAAGTCTTGGTCATGATCAGTCGCTGCTCGATGGTCAGAAAAGACCAACGACAATAGGGGTAGGTGGGCAGTGAGTCGACGCACCGGCCAGTGCCACCACCGCGCTTCGATAACTCAGGTTGGCCAACCCATCGGATAAGACAAACCCTCTAGCCTGGGGCTATCGCCAGGCCATGCGAAAACTCATTCACATAGGTAGGAAGCGTCCTTCAGCAATACCGGAAATGGAAACCAGCCAACTCGGCCGCGCCCTTCACCAGGCTCAGCGTCGTGTTACACCGCCCATAGCCAAAGGCTTACACGCCGGCACAGCGATCTCCTCTATTGCCCACTCGGATCCAGGCTTAATCTAGCTACACAGGTGATGCGCAGGACGCGCTCAGTCACGGAAGACAGGCCAGCACGGAACGCGCTCCGACAGGATGTTGGAAGGCCACGAAAGAACCCGCTTCGGCGGGTTTTTTATTGCCTTTGAAATCATGTTTGGCGGCTGGGACGCGGCCTGCGGCCGCTGCTACGGGGGTGTGTTTGGTGAGCTTATGGCGAAAGGCTTACACGTGGGCGCAGGAATCTCCTCTTTCGTCGGGGGCGGTGTATCGATATTCTGGATCCAACAACTGAAGCCAAGGAAGTGCTTCAGCGCCAAGGATGGTTGGCCATTGAAAGGACGCAGCCCGACAGGGAGGTTGGAATGGCCAGGACACTAAACCCGCTTCGGCGGGTTTTTTGTTGCCGGTGATAAACGGAGGTTACATAGGGCATGGCGAAAGGCTTACACGCGGTGCCAGCGATCTCCTCTATTGCCGACTCGGATCCAGGCTTAATCTAGCTACACAGGTGATGCGCAGGACGCGCTCAGTCACGGAAGACAGGCCAGCACGGAACGCGCTCCGACAGGATGTTGGAAGGCCACAAAGAACCCGCTTCGGCGGGTTTTTTATTGCCCGAAAAACGACTCCCCGTAGCAGCTGCCGCCAGGCTGCGTCAGGCCGCACGCGTTGCATCCGATACTGCGCAGGGGCCCAGACGCGGCCTGGCGGCCGCTGCTACAGGGCTGTCAGCGGATGTTTCCCGGTGGGGTGGCCGGTACCTGCTGCCATGGCACGCTGCACGTGCGCACGTTGGGGTAGTACGCCTGGCTGGACCGGCAGTAATACCAGTCCGAATTCGCCTGGGCGGGTGGTGGCGGTACGGCCGAGGTCTGTACCGGCGCGGCCTGCTGGTAAACTGGCGCTGCCTGGTACACCGGCGCCGGCGCATAGTAGCCGTACGCTGGATAGTAATAGTTGGTGGCAGGGTAGTAATAGGTCGTGCGTGGGTAGTAGTAGGAGTCCGCTACCACCGCTGCGGTATACCCCAGGCCCAAGCCGATACCCAACCCCCACCAGCCGCCACCGCCCCAGCCCCCACCGCGATGCCAGCCTCCACCACCATGCCATCCGCCGCCATGAGGGCCGGCGAACGCCGGGGCCGACAGCCCGGTTGCAGCAGCGAGTACGCCAATAAGCACACTGCGTTTGATCCGATTGATGTTCATGATGCCTGCCAGATGAAAAGTCCTACGGCGGTTTTCGCGTGGGCGGTTGAGCTTCGCTCCCGTGGGGAGTGGACAGTCGCGTCCAGGTCATCCGGTCGCCGCGGTGGCCGGAAAACACCCGTGCATCCCACTTGATAATAGCCCAAGTCCGATGCCCAAGCCGGTCAGGCGCCTGGTGGCACACGCGCCCCAGGCACCGCAGCCCTGCCACGCCAGCCAGGGCCTACCTAAACAGTAATCCTTTTCACCTGTCCCGAACATGAATGCGTGTACCGCCCGGCATACGCACATGGGCGCGGTTTATGCAGCCAAAGCCGCTATTGGGAAAGGTCCTACGCACTAACCGGAAACGGCTGATTTTTTACACCTGAACGATTGGTTTCTGATTGGGAAACCATCCAGGTGAATGAACAGGACCTCCCATGCCCCGCGACACCCTCAGCCCCACCTTGCCCATCCAGGCCCGTCCGGTGCTCTGCCTGCTGCTGGCCGTGGCCGCGCTCAGCTTCATTGCCGGGCTGCTGCTGGCCCATGGCCTGGTGCTGGAGGCCAACTGGCCCACCTACAACGACATCGTCAACAACCTCGACCAGCCCGGCGCCTGGCTGCGCTGGGGGATCGGCGACATCAGCGAGTTCGCCTTCTACAAACACGAGTTCGCCGCCATCGGCCTGCTGGCCGGCGCCGGCCTGGCCTGGTGGGCCAACAGCACCGGCAAGCGCTGGCAGGGCTTCGCCATCGCCTACGGCAGCGGCCTGTGGCCCTGGCTGGTGACCAGTTCGCTGCTGAGCCTGGTGCTGAGCAACCTCTTGTGGGGCTGGACCCTGGACGCCGACACCTGGCAGCCCACTTTTGTCGCCTTCGTCTCCGTACCCGCCGCCCTGGTGCTGATGCATGGCCCCGGCTGGCGCATCACCGTCACCGGTGCAGTGTTCGGCGCGTTGCTGGTCACCCCGGCCAGTCTGGCGCTGGTCAACTACGTCTGCGTGCCGTGGAAAATTCCCGCCGTGGTGGGAGCAGTGTCCGGCATGGCGCTGGCCGGTTTCGTCGCGTTCCTGCTGTGCAAATGGTTCCCGGCCCTGGTCAAGCCCGGCAGCGTGGCAGCCATCACTACGCCCCCCGCGCCTGCGCAAAAACACGGCCTGGTCTGGGGGCTGCGCCGCGTGCTCGCCGACTTCTCCGAAGCGCCGTTCTTTGGCAATGAACTGGCCAGCCTCGGCCTGCTCGGCGGCGTGCTGCTGGCCTGGTGGCTCAACCCCGCCAGCCCGGTCTACGGCACAGGCCTGCTGCTGCCGATTCTCATCGGCCAGGCGCTGAGCTCGGCCATCGGCATCTACCTGTGGCGCGGGCATTGGATGGCCAAGGGCTGGTACCCCACCTACATCCCCATCGTCTCCGTGGTGCCTGCCGCGGTGCTTACCCACGGCGGCAGCGCGCTGGTGGTGGCGCTGAGCGCCGTGCTCGGTGCCCTGGTGGCGGCGCCGTTGGCGGACGGGCTGGCGCAGAAGCTGCCTCGGTGGGTACATCCCTATGTGGCCAATGTCGTGTCCATGGCCATAAGCACGCTGTTGATCGTGCCGTTTATTGGGTTGCTGATTGTGGCGAGTGCTTGTACGCAGGGTTATTTGTGACGCCATTTCAAGCAACGAATAGAGCAACGCTGGACGACATCCTTCGCCGAGTACATGCGCAGACAGGCCTGGCCAGGCGGGCATTCGAAACGCTGAGCCTTGCGACCTCTTTTGCGGCCGACCTGGGCATCGACGGCGACGACGCCAATGAACTGTTGCCGATGTTGTTTCATGACTACGGCGTGAACGTGGATGGCTACGACCCGTACCGATATTTTGCGGGTGAAGGGTTCGATTTGTTTTGGTTTAGCAGGGATAAAAATCGCCGCGGTAACCAGCCGCTGAGAATCGGCATGTTGCTGGCCGCGATCGAAAACGGAAAGTGGGATACGGAGTTGCTGGAAGGCCGAGTCTGGAGCGCCGAGCCGCTGTACAGGGTGGGGGACGTGTTACCCGTGGCGGGTTATGCAATTCGTCCGTAGCCGCTGCCGAAGGCTGCGCTGGCCCTTCACTGCGTAGCTTTTTCAAATGGAAAAGATATGGAGCTGCAATCCGAGCAGGTAATCGGAAGGCATAACAGCACCTGCACCCAAGACTACCTGTAAGCGGCTTTCCCTCTGCCGTGGTGCGGCACCGGACGCCTAAGGTCCCGATGGCATCGCCATCCCGACCACAAGGACCGTCACCATGAGAGAGTACATCGTGCTACGCCGCGAAGCCCCCCAAGGCCGCACCGGCTTCGCCAGCCTGGCCAACAAGGACGCCGGACCCGCCGAGCCCAGCCTGTCCCTTGAACGCATACCCGCCCACGCCCTGGCCGAGCTCAACGCCGAGCCCGACGTGGCCCTGGTCGCGCCGAAAATGCCGACCCGGCTCATCGCCCCCCAGAACTCCCGGGCCACCCGGCACAAGCCCTGCTGGGGCGCCGACGCCGTGGGGGCCATCACCAGCCAGTACACCGGTGCTGGCGTCAGCGTGGCCGTGCTCGACACCGGCATCGACGCCACGCATCCAGCCTTCGCCGGCCTGGAGTTGCTGGAAAAGGACTTCAGCGGTGACGGCAACGGGGACGTCCAGGGCCATGGCACCCATTGCGCCGGCACCATTTTCGGCAGCGGCCTGGGCGAACGCATCGGCGTCGCCCCAGGCGTCAGCCGCGCCTTGATCGGCAAAGTGCTCGCCAACGACGGCAGCGGCAGCTCGGAAATGGTCTTCGACGGCCTGCTGTGGGCGCTGGACCAACGCGCCGACATCGTCTCCCTGTCCCTGGGGTTCGACTTCACCGGCATGGTCAAGACCCTGGCGGGCAATGGCTGGCCGGTGCAACTGGCGACCTCCAACGCGCTGGAAACCTACCGCGCCAACCTGCGCATGTTCGACGCTCTCATGGCCATGACCAAGGCCCGCGCCGCCTTCGGCAGCAGCACCCTGGTCATCGCCGCCGCCGGCAATGAAAGCCGCCGCCAAACCGACCCGGAATACCGCATCGCCGCCTCCCTGCCGGCCGCCGCCGACGACGTGCTGTCCGTCGCCGCCATCGGCCGTGACGGCGCGTACTACAGCGTCGCCGACTTCTCCAATTGCTTCGCCACCCTCTGCGCGCCCGGCGTCGACATCACCTCCGCCTGGCCCGGCGGCGGCCTCAAGACCCTGAGCGGCACCAGCATGGCCTGCCCACACGTAGCGGGCGTGGCGGCGCTGTGGTGGGAGGCGATCGCGGCCACGGGAAAGAAGGCCAATGCGCGCAACGTGCGGGCCAAGCTGGTGGGGACTGCGCAGGTAAGCCGGTTCGAGAAGCTGGATGAAGTGGATGTGGGGCAGGGGGTGGTGGTGGCGCCTTAGGGCGGGGCTCGTAGCCGCTGCCGTCGGCTGCGCTGGCACTTCCAGGCGCAGCCGACGGGTTTCAAGCCGCTTCCGTGATGGGACTCAGGTACTCTCCCTTTCACGCTTCGACTGGCGACGGTTTCCCACCATCAGCACCACACCGACGATAATAAACGTGAGTGACATCGAGCTGATGTCCATGTCAAACCGGTAATCGGAAGGCAAATAAACAGATATCCATCCAGCAATAAAAATCATCAGGCCTGCCCAGCATCGCCATTTGTAGCGGCTGATGAGTCGGTCGATTGCGACGCTTGCGCCGACTATTAGTGCAAATTCGATGAAGCTGTTCATGTTCAAGCCTAGTCTCGTTGTTTCGTGGGCTTGTATGGAGTGATGGGCATCAGCAACAGCTCTGCTACCAAGCCTCCAAAGCGACTTCAACCATCGCCCGTCTCGAACTTGCTTCGGCTGTGGAATACACAATATCCAAAGATGGCGCTGTAGAACGCAACCGCCTGCACGCTCTCATTCAACCGGTAGGGGTGAGGGATAAACATCAGTCCACACCCTCCCATGCAAGCCAGCAATCCCGTCCACTTCCTGAAGGTGCGACGCCGAACACACTGGTTGACGATGAGGAACGTGCCCAGCGCGATGGTCATCTCCAGCAGAAAACTCACCCGCTTTTTCCTGATGGGATGATGATTGAGCGTTGGCTACGCTGTGGGCCGATTCCACCGCTAACCTCGAGGCTCACAGCCACGATGATATCCCCGGCGTGGTAGGTGGGCAGCTTCGAAAACACGCCATTTCGCGTTGCGGTTCCAGTCATGGCCCCTATAAAAGCGCTCGCAGTGAGCGCGCTCGATAACGCGCCCAACGCTGTGTCGATGCTCAGGGCAACACTGGCACGCTGGCCGTTCAAACGATCACCTTGCTCGCGGGTCAATGGCCGAGAGATGGCGAGCACGATTGTGCAACTGCGCTGCTTTGCCTGCATGTGGTAGTAGCTGTCAGTAACGAAGCGCACGACCTCCTGGCGCGCGGCTGGCGCCCAGGGTAACCGGATGACGTGCAACTGGCCGCGATTATGCTCAGTCACTACGTAGCGATTCACATCAAACACCATCCCGTGATGGCCCATATGTTGAAAGCTGGCTTGGGATCGCATGGCTCGTTTCCCGTTGAGGTCGGGCGAGTTTGCGCATCAGTGGGAAGGGCGGCAACTGATGAAGTGTGACTGTGGGTGTCCGGGCGAGGGCAGCTACGCCGAACTCTCGCAAAGTCTGGGAGTGTTTTGTAGAGCGACCACCACCCCATCTGTAGCAGCGGCCGCAAGGCCGCGTCAGGGAGCTCCCCACCTTACTGCCTAACCCCACAAACGATTCCACACAAAGCTGAATCCCATGGGGGCGGGGTTAGTTTGGTCGGGGTCTAGCTTGCGAAGGGCGTGGGATTCCAGGTGCCGGCCGATGAGTCGGCCTAGGTCTCGGGCCGAGAACCAGATTTGCGATTCTAGCCAAAGGGCGTGGAGCGGGCGGTTGTGGCGGGTGAAGACGATTGGTGTGTGAGGAGTGTCGCTGGATTGGTGCACTCGTTCGCTGCTGGGCCTTCGATGGCCTCCGGTTTCGTGGGTTGGCATGTCCATTTACCTCTACTTGATAGCTTTCTTAGGGCTAGGTGTCGGGGGTTAAGAAACCTCAAGTAGAAGGCCGGACGTATTCCCCTTGCGGGTCTTGTATTAGTCCACCCCCGACATAGCAGAGCTTTTGAGACGTGCAGCCGGGGGCCGCAGGCACAAAATGCCGCATTTTCGGGAGCGGGTTGGCCGCTACTTGAGGCGTTTCTTAGGCGCGAAACCAGGGTAAATGTTGTATCTGTCGGGCACAATCATACCGGTGTACGAGCTTTCCGAAAGTTGTTGCGGGACGTAACAGTCAGCTGTATTCAGTAGATATCAAGGTTGTCGATTGTCTTGACTGAATGTGAGCTGTGGAAGGGTAATGGTTGTCCGGAGAAGCCCACGTTTGACTATATATGTAGTGGTCTAATGAAACCGGACACCCATTTAGGCGAGAATGCTCGCCACAGAGAGGTGTCTGATGACCAAGCAAC